>NZ_JANKOG010000005.1:0-377201 GCF_024656005.1 Burkholderia sp. SCN-KJ | reverse complement strand
GGCAGACAAGCTCAGGCCCTTTCTTGAGCGCTGAGGCAAGCCGGGCGTCGTATCCCTTCGGCGCCCGGCTCCAGACTTGCAGCGATCAGGCGTCGGCCTGATCGTTGTCCTGACCGGGCGTGTTCGCTGTGGTGTTCTGCACAGTTGCCCGGGCGCGCGCGTTCGACATCGAACCGCGTGGCGGGCAACGCGCCGGGTGTGAATCCGCGCGCACGGTGCCGCGCGCGGATTCGCTCGCCGTTACGCCGGGTTGCCGCTGCCGCCGGTGCCGCCGGTGGGCTTGCCGGCTGCCTTGCCGGCGTCACCCACCTTGCCGAGCAACGTCGCAGACGGCTGGCCGTTTCCTCCGAGCGCGCCCTTCGATTTCAGCGCTTCGAGGTCCGAATCCTGGCCGGCCTGGCCTGGCTTGAACGGCGTCGTCAGGAACGCGGACGTCGACAGCGTGACGCCGGTTTCGTTCTTGATGGTCTGGGCAACCCCATTCGCCGCAGCCGCAACGGCAGCGGGGTTCGTCAACGCGCTTTGATACGTCGGATTGGACGCGAGGCCCGACAGCAGCCCGTTCAGGTCCGTGCCCAGTTGCCCCGCCAGATAGGTCAGCAGCAGTTCGGTCAACGGCGTCACGTTGAACGTGCCGCCGCCACTCGCGAACGAGTGCAGCGTGGTCGTCCCGTTCGTGCCGGTGATCGCGCACGGCCCCGCGAGCACAAACGTGACCGAGAAAGCGCCGTTCGCGTCGGCCGTGCCCGAACCGTTGCCGGTCGCGCACACGATCGTGATCGCCGCGTTCGCCATCGCTGCGCCGGTCGCGGCCGTGCCGTTGATCGTGGCCGACGACGCATTCGAAGGCGTCGTGCTCGGACTGTCGTCACCTCCGCCACAGGCCGCGAGCGTACCCGCGAGCGCAAACGTGCCGACTTGCAATGCCCTCAGTGCCGCTTTCTTCATCGTCTTCATTGATTTTCTCCGTTAGATCAACCCGATTTTCCCGAGGACTCTCCGGTCCCTCGATCATTGAATGCTTGCCTCGCGCGCGGCCGACGGCTGCACGCCGTCAGCCGGCAGCGCCGCCTCCGTCGCGGGCGGCGCCACGCCGGCGGAATGCGCGTAGCGCTTGTAGGCATCGCGCATCCGGTAAAGCTGCGTCGCGAAGTACTCGGCGCTGAAGCGCCCCTGGTTGAGCAGGAACTGCTGCGCGTTGTAGGCAAAGTCGAGATTCTCGGCGCCGTCTTGCGCGAGATAGTTCGACGATCCGACACGCGTGCGGAAATTGAGCGAGAACTGTTCGGGCCCGTTGATCTGCACGATCCCCGGCTTCATGCCCTGGCGCGGCGTCAACGGGAAACTGACCGACGCGCCGACGAACGAGCCGTGGCCGCTATGCCATCCCTGCACGCTGAACGACACGTCGTCAAACCAGCGCGTCAACGTGATCAGCGGGCCCTTGTCGCCACCGACATAGCGCGCGACGCCCGCCTCGATCCACATCTTCCATGCGGGCTCGACCCACCGGTACGTGAGCAGCGCGTTCTTCTCCGCCGGCAGCGCATCCTTGCCCGGCTCGTGATGCAGATAGGCGAGCTTCAGCCGCACCACGTCGGGACGGCCCGGTACGAACGCGGTCGTCTCGTTCTCGACGCCCAGGTACTGGAGGTCGAACTTGCCGAGCGCGGTCACGTTGAAAACGCGCGGCGCAATCCAGAAGCTCTGCACGAGCGCAACGGTCGACAGCCCGCCGCGCAAGCGGTATTGGTCGTAGACGCGGCCGTTGTCCATGTTCTTGCTGTTCGCAATCGGCACGATCACGCTCGAATACAGTTCCGCGCCGCGCCACAGCGGCACGAAGCCCTGGATTTTCGCGCCCACGGAGTAGTCGAAGTTGCCGTACTCAGTGCCGTAGAGGTAGTGCGTGACCGGCGCGATCTGGATCCGTACGAGCCCGTGCGCGCGGGCGTTGCCTACCCACGCAATCGAATCAGCATCGTGCGTCGGCCGCGTGCGCATCGACAGCGACGCGCCGGCGGCGGTCGACGCGCCACCCGCGACGAAGCGCGCGTAGTCCGCCCGATCGACGCTCAACTCGCCCACCGGCTCGTTCGCCTTCTTGATTACGATGCGCACGGTCTCGACGCCCTTCGGCGCGTACTCCGCTGCCGCGCCGAGCGCGATGCCCAGCGCGTCCGCCTCGTTCTGGTTGTAGCGGTGGTTTTCATATTCGACGACGAGATCCGCGCCCGCCATGCCGGCGCGCACGCGCTCGAGTCCGGCGTCCGTCAGCGCGCGCACGATCCTGTCGAGCGCCGCCGGGTCCGGCGCCGCGTCGACTGCCGGCGCGGCGGTCCGAACGAGATCCGGCGGCGTGTGAAGCGACGGCATGACTCGATCGTCGCGTGACGCGTCCGCCGCCGCGGGCGTGGCAGGCTCGATCCGCGTGAATGCGCTGAGCGGCGCGAGCGCGGCCGCAGGTCGCAGCGTGTTGTCGTCCGCTGCGCGCACGTCGTCCGGCGCCGATGTGCCTGCCGCGACAACCGGCGCGTCGCTGCACAAGCCGTCGCCGCAGCGCGCGGCATCGAACCGCCTGCCGAGCGGAATCTGCACGCCGATCGAGAACGACGTGCGCGGCGCGATCCCGTCCGTATGCCTGAGCGAGCGCATCACGGTGCCCACGAGGCTCGCGTCGGCCAGCCACTTGATCGGCGGCGATTGGAAGCGGATGCCCGCATAGGGCGTTTTCGAATCGTGCTCCGCCAGCAGCGACAGGCCCGTGTGCCACAGCCGAAGCTCGGCGCCGCCGAACACCCCGTCGAGCCGGTCGCCGTGCCCGTAGCCGACCGTCAGCGTCGCGGGCCCGAGCACTTGCGATACGACACCGTAGGTGGACCGGAAGTAGTGCGTTTGCCCGCCAACGTCATTGATGCCGATCGCGATGTCCGGCTGGTATGTGAAGAACTTCGGAATCGAGACCTTTGCGTTCGCCATCAGATGTCGAAGCACGATGTGGTCGTAGCCCGGCACCGTCGTGCGTACGTCGCCTGGATAGTTCGCCAGACCGCCGGATATCTCCACGTGCGGAAACAGGCCGATCGCGCCCCAGACGATGTCCGAACTCGTCGTCTGCTTCCCGAACCGTGGATCGATGTAGTTGTTGTATTGCGCCTCGAATGTTCCTTCAGGCAGCGTGAATCCGTATGGAATCAATAGCCCGCCGGACTGCCCCAGCGATGTCAGCACGGGCGTGCCCGCCGCACCAGCCGGCAGGGAAAATGCCACCACTGCCCCCAGGGCAATGGCCGCCGGCTTGTTCGTGGTCGCGTTCGCACGTAGCTTGATCGTCATCGGTCGCATACTTGATTGTTCGTATCGTGTGTGGCATCCGACATCGCCGAACGTCGACATGCACCGCCGCGGCACTGGCATCGCTCGTGGCCGTGAACGCTCATGCGGCGACGATGCGATCGAAGATCCCTCTCGATCCTCTACCCAACCCCGTCCCGCGGAACGGCGAAGTGCCCGCATCACCTGCGACGCACCGGTATGCATAACTCCGATCGCTGTCGCGCGCCGATCACATGGCACCGCGATCGACACATGGCACCGTGATCGACACATGGCAACGCCCCCCAACATCGCGCGCCCGTTAGCGATTTGGCGCGCCCACCTCATCCTGCCGCGTGGACCGTTCCCCGAAGCGACTCGCTCGCGCAATCAAGCCCGGCGACCGCAATCCGCACCGGGTTTCGTCAATATCGTTTCATTCGCATAACTTATAATTAGACCGAATTTCACCCCATGCTCATGCGTCCGGCGATCGGGCCGACGCCGTGCGGTACACGTCCGCGGGCAATCGTTTCATTCAGACGTGCGCTTCCCATGGGTTCGCATGTCTCGCTGCTGTATTACGGATCGTTACCTATATGCGAGTAAGTCTATGGAAACCGGAAGCGCAATCTGCGCCGGATTCTTGATCAAATCCGACAAATTGAGTCGACGGAAACAAGCATGCCCGGGCGCGCGAACGGGATCGCCTTTCGCTTGAACACCGGATAAACCAGTATTGAATCAATCGCCTGATGCGTGCGTGCGCACCTGGAGCGGCTCGAACAGTACCTCGACGTGCTCGCGCGATTTGAGGTTGACCCGTTTCCGTGAACGGTTGGGCAGTTAAATTTTAAGCAGGCGGAACTCCTCCGTTTGGCGTGGCGCTGCGAGTTGTCCACGGCCGGCCCACGGGTCGCCTATCACGACCATGACGCTGGCCGGCGGTGGGCAACTCGCTTGGCACGCATGTTCGGTTTTGTTCGCGGTGGATATGCTCGTAGATGATCGGCGAGCGATAACCAAGGCTGCTGTGGCGGCGATGCGGGTTATACCAACCTTCGATGAATGAGAAGATCGCGCGGCTGGCTTGCTCGCGGGTTTCGAAGCGCGTGCGCGCGAGCAATTCACATTC
This sequence comes from Burkholderia sp. SCN-KJ, assembly GCF_024656005.1. NCBI lineage: Bacteria > Pseudomonadati > Pseudomonadota > Betaproteobacteria > Burkholderiales > Burkholderiaceae > Burkholderia > Burkholderia sp. SCN-KJ. The sequence continues at coordinate 372,751 of NZ_JANKOG010000005.1, read as the reverse complement.
GAGCGTGGCGAAGAACGACTCGCACATCGCGTTATCAAAGCAGTCGCCCAGGGAACCCATGGATGGGCGCACGCCGGCCTCACGGCAGCGCCGCCCAAACGCGAGGGAGGTGTATTGGCACCTTGATCCGAATGGTGAATGACGCCCTTGGCGTGGCGTTGCGCCAGTGCCATGTCCAAGGCCTTGAGCATCAGCTCCGTGCGCAGGTGGCAGCCCATCGCCCAGCCGACGATGCGGCGACTGAACACGTCCAGCACCACGGCCAGATAGAGAAAGCCTGCGCGGGTCGGCACGAAGGTCGCGTCGGCGACCCACAGGCGATTCGGCACATCGGCGTTGAAGTGCCGCTGCACCAAATCCGGTGCGGCACGTGCCCCGGCTTGTCGTCGTGTCGTGGTGATCCATTTGCGCCGGCTTACGCCACGCAGACCAGCGAGACGCATCAATCGTGCGACTCGTTTGCGCGCGACGTGGATGCCTTGCTCAGCAAGCTCCGCATGAACGCGGGGCATGCCGTAGGTGCCGCGTGAGCCGGTGTAGATGGCGCGGATGCGGGCCGACAGATCGGCATCACTGCGGGCATGCGCCGATGGCGCTCGTTGGCGCCATGCGTAGAAGCCGCTGGCAGAGACCCCCAGCAGCCGCGCCATCGTCGCAGTAGGCCAGGTGGCCTGATTCGCTTTCGAACGCGCACGGAAGCGAAGGTTGTGATCGAGCAGTGGCGGCGTCACTACAATGCCATCCGGCCGCATTCGAGCCTGGCCTATCTGACGCCCAACGAGTTCAAGCAGCGGTATTGTTCAACTGAAGCAACCGAGGCCGTTCTCCAAGATTGAAATGGCCCGAAGAAATCAGGCAGGTCAGCTCTGCTACGATGCAGAGAAGTTTCGAGAGCGTGCTCATCGCTTTTGCTCGCTTGGCGATGGGCAACCGAACCTCCCGAAGCCCAGAGGGCTGTCACGAGGGCCATAGTGGCGACCCTCGTTTCACGGCATGCCTCATGGCCTGCGTATTTCAAACGCTATGATTGATTCGCTCTCGACTCGATAAATTCGAGATAAGCGTGCGTGACGCCCGGTTAGAATCGCTGCGTCTACCCATGAGCACGGTACCGATTGACAGATCGGCGTGACCATCTGAAACGCGTATGGCCATCGAACCCGAGGATCTTCTACCGCATTTTGAGCGTGAGCTGGGTCTGCTGCGCCGCTCGACGCGCGCATTCGCCGAGCTTTACCCCAAAATCGCGGCTCGTCTTGCGATGTCCGGTGAGCACTCGGATGACCCACACGTCGAACGGCTGCTGCAATCGTTCGCGTTGATGTGCGCTCGGCACGACCTCCGACTCGAAGATGAGGTGCCGGAGTTTACTCACGCGTTGATTGACACAATCCACGGAGCGTTCCTGCGGCCGTTTCCATCTTGTGCGATGGCCCAATTCCGCGTGGATCGAGACAGCAAGCAGACCGAGCCGCGAATAGTTCCACGCGGCACCCAATTGGTGGCGCCGAATAGCCGCTTGGTGTTCCGCACTGCCGCCGACGTCACGTTGGTGCCGTTGACCGTTTCCGCTGTACGTTACGCGACGTCGACCGTCGCGCCGATGCAAACGACACTGCCGTCCGACACGACGGGGATTTTGTCTTTCACCCTTGAGCTCACGGCACCGTCGGCCCAGTTCTCCATCGCTCCCGATATGCTGCGGATACATTTGGCGGGGGAGAGGGAGGTGGTGGCTGCGCTCGCCGACGGCGTGCTGATGCACGCCACGCGTGCCTTCGTTGAACTGGACGGCAACGGGCGCTGGCGTCGGGTGGACATGCCGCTGGCGGCCGCAGGTTTCGACGATGCCGACGCGCTGCTTCCGCCGCCTCGCGACAACACGACTGCTCCGTTTCATTTGTTGATGGAGTACGGCGCGTTTCCCGCTCGATTTGACAACCTCGATCTGGATTTGGCGCGGTTGAAACGGTTGGCGGGCGGTGCGCGCCGGATCACGTTGCATTTGGCCCTTGCCGGCGTCCACCCCGACTCACGTCGCGCCCAACGATTGATTGCAGCGTCGGCCGACAATCTCCGGCTGTTTTGCACACCAGTAGTCAACTTGTTCTCGAGCAATGCGGAGCCAATCGAAACGAAGGCTGGGCAAGCGTACTATGCGCTGAAACCGTTTTCGCTGAAGAGCGCAGCCACGACCGAGATCTGGTCAGTTGATCAGGTCCGTATCACGACCGCCCAGGGTGCCGCACTTCTGCCGCCCTTCGAATCCTTGCAGCATGCGCTTGGCGCAGCTCCAGGCCCGTATTGGATCGTTTTGCGGGACGAAGCCCGGCGCGCGCCGAAGCCGCCTTCCGAGCCCGGCAAGCCGGGACAGGAAGCGCTGCGCAGACATGCAACTGGAGCGCGCGCAGCCGGATTGCGTGGCTTGGAACTCGCGCTTGTGAACGCCCGCGGCGAGCCGGTTGATCCGGCCGCGCAGCGCCAGCTCGACATCGTGCTGTCTTGCACAAATGGCAACCTGGCGGACATGCGCGAGCGCCGGTTAGCCGTGCGCGATGGGGACTCGGGTGACGAGACCGAGTTATTGGCTCAGCCCAGTGCAAGTCCCGCGCCGATTTTTCGCCGCGGCGACCTGTGGGAATTGCTGTCGTGGCTGGTTCCGCAGGCGGCGCGGCTAAACGCCGACGGGCTCAATGAGTTCAAGCGCTTGTGCACCCGCTTCGGCATGTCCGCGCCCGATGCCGGCCGGCGATTCGACGCGCTCGTGTCCCTCTCGACTGAACGGGTGAGGCGCTGGATGCCAGGCAAGCCGGCTTCAGCGTTCGTCCAAGGATTGGAGGTCCGGCTCGTGATCGACGAGCTGCGTTTCGTCCAATTCAGTCTCGCCGGATTGGCGCGCGTGATGGATCGGCTATTTTCCCCGTACGTTCCAGTCACCAGCTTCGTGCAAATCGTATTGGTCTCGGCAGAGACCGGTGCGGTACTGCGACGCGGTGAACCCTGCGCCGGTTCCCAACCGCTTATTTGATTAACGGGTGGAAAAGGTATCAGCAGGGAAATTGCAAAGGAATTTCAGGTATCTTTCGCTGGCAAACGTTTTGTCCTACAGTAGCGGGGCCTCAAGCTGGTGAACCAATTGGGGACAGAACCTGAGACGAAAATAAAGGGAATTCAAATGAGTTTCGCCCCGAATGGCGGTATTCCGGCCGGTTCCGGCGGAAATCTGTTGGGCTCGCTGAGCGCGCTTGGCGGCCTTGCCGGGCCGGTCGCATCCACGGTGGCAGGCCAGATTGGCCCGCTCGCCGGCGTTGCAAGTCATATCGACACCGTGCAACGCGCGGTTCAGCTGGCGCAGACCGGTTTTTCGCTGATGAACAAAACGCCGGCCGCGATTGCGGACGCACTCAACAATGCGGCCGGCGGCGTTGCTCGACTGACTCAGCTAAATCGATACGTGACAATCGACTCGCCGCTCGGTCCGGACGTGCTGCTGGTCAGCACCGCGGTTATCGACGAACACGTCAATCGGTTGCCGGAAATCCACCTCGATTTGCTGTCGCATCAACACGATCTGGTGCCCGATCAGCTGATCGGGCAACCGATCAAGATTCGATTCGACCAGAGCGCGCGGCAGTCCACGCTTGAGCGCATCGTCTCATCAGGCGGGGCCGTCAGCATCCGTTACTTCGATGGCTACGTCACGTCGTTCGACCGGGCGGGTAACCCGGGCAAGGTGACGCAATATCAAATGACGGTGGCGCCGTGGTTCTGGTTTCTGACGCGCTCGACCGACTGCCGGATTTTCCAGAACAAGACCGCTCAGGACATCCTCACCGAGATTTTCCAGGATCACGGGTTCACCGATTTCGAATTCGACATCCGGACCGCACAGAAGCCGCTCGAATACATCGTGATGTACCAGGAGTCCTATTACAACTTCTGTGCGCGTCTGATGGAGCAGGAAGGCCTGATCTGGACTCACCGCTACGAGAAGGAAAAGCACTTCCTTGTCATCGGCGATACGAATTTCGTTTTCCGCCCGATCTACGGGTTGGCCAATTTGCCGTATGCCGCCACCGCGGCGAGTGAAGACAACGGTATTGAACAGTTGCATGAAGGCCGGCGTTTCGGGGTCGGCAAGATCGCTTTTCGCGACTTCAATCACCAGAACCCGTCGTCGCCGCTGATGCTGGCGCAGGCCGAGCCGGAGAATCTCCGGCATGCGGGGCTCGAGACAACGGAGCGTTTCGAACACCAGTCGTTGTTCGACCACGGCGATGACGGCGACCGTTACGCACGCATTGCGATGCAAGCAGAAGAAGCGAGCGCGCATCGGTATACGGGCAGCGGCTATGCGTGGCGGATGAGCGCTGCTGGCAGTGTGACGGTGACCAACCATCCAGTCATGGCCAACAATCAGGAATACGCAGTCCTGCACGTTCGTCATGAGGCCGTGAATGATTACACGGAACACAACGCGAAACTGCCGTACCGCAATACATTTTCCCTGCTCCCGAAGAAGTTTCCGTATCGTTCACCCAGACATACACCAAAGCCCGTCATTCGCGGCACGCAGTCGGCAATCGTGGTCGGCCCAAAGGGCGAAGAAATTCACACGAACGGCAGTGCCGTGAAGGTGCACTTTCTGTGGGATCGCCGCGGCAAGTTGGACGGCTCGGATTCGATGTGGATCCGCGTGTCCCAACCTTGGGCGGGTGACGGGTGGGGGGCGGCCGCCATCCCACGGATCAATCAGGAGGTCTTGGTCGCGTTTAATCAAGGGGACCCCGACAATCCGGTCATTGTGGGCCGCGTCTACAACGGCGAGCAGGGCAATCCTTATCACGGGGCTGCCGGGCAGACGATGGGGATCAAGAGCCAGACGCACAAGGGCGCCGGCTCGAACGAACTGCGGTTCTCCGACGTGAACGGCGCGCAAGAGGTCTTTCTGCACGCGCAGAAAGATATGAACACGGTCATCAAGGATTCGGAAACGCATACGGTCGAAGCCGGCGGGCGCACCGTGTCGCTGCTCAAGGGCAGCGAGACGAAGCAGATCGCGCAGGGCGGATTGAAGGAAACCATCGCGCTGACGCGCGACACCACGGCGAACGTGATCAATACGAAGGCCATCGCGAGCAAGGCCGGCCCCGGCATGCAAAGCCATCAGGCGAGCGACGGCATCGAGCATCGTGTCGGGGACGGCGTCGTGACGATGACGCCGGACAGCATAAAGCTGACCTTCGGTCCGTCAACGATCGTCATCAACGCGAACGGCATTTATCTCGACGGGCCGGTCATCCATTTGAATCGCGGCAGTGCGCAATCCGCGGAACAGGCGCTCGCGCTCGAATGGGCGGCAGAGCAGGCGACGATCGCGAAGGGATTGGCGAGCCCCGATCCGGCGACGCGCGCGGCGGCGGCCAAGCTGGCGAGCTCGCTGAAGGCGCAGCAACTGGCGAAACTCGCGGATCACGTGTATCACCCGAACGATCCGCCGCCGACCGGGTGGAAGATGGCGACCAACGATCCGGAAGCGTTGAAGGCTTTCGGGCTCAAGCCGAGCGACTTCGAGAAAAGCGGTAGCAACTTCGGGTCGCAGATGTATATCCCGGATCCGAAGGTCTTCGGCGACAGCATGAAGCCGACGGTCGCGTTCAAGGGTACCCAGCAGCTCTTCGGCGAAGACATGAGCAACAACATGGCGCAAGGGCTCGGCGCCGATGCGCCGTATTACCGCAATGCGGTCACGATCGGCAAGAACATCGAGACCACGGGCGCGTCGGCCGGCGTCGATTTCACCGGGCATTCGCTCGGCGGTGGCCTGGCGTCTGCTGCAGCCGAGGCCAGCGGCGGTTCGGCGGTGACCTTCAATGCTGCCGGCCTCAATCCGGAGACCGTCGCACAATACGGCGGGACCGCCCAGCCGGCCAACATCACGGCCTACCGCGTCGACGGCGATATCCTGACCGGCCTGCAGGAAGGCCGACTCGGGCCGATCAGCGACGGTACGGCGGCGCTGATGCCCAAGGCTGTTGGTAGCCCCGTCACGCTCGATGGTGAGAGCGTGACCACGGTCGGCCGTCACCTGATGGGTGACGTGACGAACGGGATCAACCAGCAGGTCGCGAAGGATCAACTCGACCTGGTCTCCCAACTGAATTCATCTCACTGATGCGATACAAAAAAGCGATAACCGCCGGCGCGATTGCCGCACTCGTTGGAGTGTCCTCGCCGCTCTGGTGGCCCACTCAAGCCCAAGGGACGAACATGACTGGCTTCAAGCGTTACGCACCGGAAGATTTCTTTTCGGGGCAGCAACTCACGTTGGCTCAGGCCATTCATGACGGCGATCTCACTCGCGTTCAGCAGCTTGCGCCTAAGACCGATCTGAATGCGCCGGGCGCGAAGAATACGACGCTGCTGTCGTATGCCGTGCAGGAAATCGTCCCGGTCAAGAACGACGCGTCCAATCCGCGCTACCAGATCATTTCGGTGCTCGTGAAGAACGGCGCAGATCCCAAGGCGCCGGTCGGTGTCAGCGGCGGATCTGTAGTCGATGTCGCATTGCGGGCCGATACGCCCAATCTCCTGCGCGTGTTGTTGAACAGCGGACTCGATCCCAACTGGCAATACAACGGCGACACGCCGATGATTTTTGCAGTTGCAGAGAACCGGTTGCTGCCCCAGCTGAAGCTGCTGGTTGAGCACAAGGCGAACGTGAATGCTCGCGATTCGCTTGGAAAGACGGCACTCTTCGAGGCGACGATGATTCAGCAGTGGGACGTCGTCGACTACCTCCTCTCGCACGGCGCGGATCCGAAGATTGCCAGCCAGCTCGGCGTGTCGTACGGGTGGGTGCTGCAAAACGAGTTGAAGAACCATACGACTGCGGATTCCGCGGCGCGTACGCGCATCGAAGATATCCGCCGAAAGATCGTAACGGCCGGCGCGCCGTGGCCGCCGCTCGATCCGAAGGCGCAACGCGCAGCGATGCGCGCGCGCGGCGAGAAGGTCGTGACGCCGGCCGGCCAGACGGATTGAACGCACGCGTGACGGTGGAAGCGTCGTGCAATGGATTCGGGAAATGATGAACGTTTTTGATTCGACGCCGCGTATCAGGCGGGAGACGGTCCTCGGCGTATCCGGGGCGCTGTACCTCCTCTCGCTGACGATGCCGGCGATGCATTTCGAAAAGGAAGCGTCGCTCAACGGGCTGTCGGTTCTCGCCCAGGGCTGGTTGGGACTGTTCATGCTCAATCCAGCATGGCTGGCCAATCCGCTCTACGTGGCCGCGGCCGTCCAGCTCGCTCGGAGCCGATATACCCGCGCGAGCCAGCTTTCGGCCGCTGCGCTCGCATGTGCGCTCTGTTCATTGTTCGCGACAAAGTGGTACTTCAACGAAGCAGACGCGACGCCGATTTCCGGCTACGGCGTCGCGTTTTACGTGTGGCTCGTCGCGCATGTCGTACTGCTCGCGGGCAGCGTGCGCTTGCGCCGGGAAAACGCCGTCGCGCCGCAGGGAAAATGAGTGTCGGCGCGATTGGACGCTGATTTTCACTCATTCCAACAACTACACATCACGAGAGAACTAGCATGACGGATTCCGAAAACCGTATCCGGATTCACGAAGGCAGCATCGTTCTGCCGAACGGTTTCGAGGATCGCACGACCAACCTCTTCGTGCCGGTCGATACGGCCGCGCAGCCGAACCTCAGTGTCGCACGCGACTGGCTCAAGGACGGAGAGACCCTTGCGCCGTATATCGATCGGCAGATCGCGCTGCTCAAATCGAGGCTGCAGGGACACCGGGTGCTTTCGCGCCAGGCTGAACGGCTTGGGCCTGAAACCGATGGAATGCCGGGGGAGCGCATCGACGCTGCCTATCGGAACGGTCCAAAGACCGTCTTTCAACGGCAAGGTGCATTCATCGTTGCCCCGGGACGCGTGCTGATCTTTACCGCATCGAGCGCGAAGAGCTTCGGCGAAACGCTCGACGCATTGTGGCGCAACTGGCTCGACGGCTACCGTCCGGCAGAACAAGAGTCGGCATAACAACATCAGAGGACCATCATCGTGTACGAAGCCGCACGCGTCACTGACCCGATCGATCACACCAGCGCACTTGCGGGCTTTCTGGTCGGCGCCGTACTGGGCATTGCCCTGATCGCCGCAGTGGCGTTCGCCACGTTCACATGCGGATTCGGCGTGGCGTTGCTGGCCGGCATGATGGCCGGTATCGGAGCGCAGGCGCTCCTATCAATAGGAGAGTCGATCGGGAAGATGTTCAGCTCGCAATCCGGCAACATCATTACAGGTTCGCCGGACGTCTACGTCAATTCCTTGTCGGCGGCCTATGCGACGTTGAGCGGCGTGGCATGCAGCAAGCACAATCCTATTCCGCTTGTCGCTCAAGGATCGACGAACATCTTCATCAACGGGCGTCCCGCGGCGCGGAAGGACGACAAGATCACCTGCGGCGCGACGATCGGCGACGGTTCTCACAACACGTTCTTTCACGGCGGCACACAGACATACCTACCGGTTGATGACGAAGTACCTCCTTGGTTACGGACCGCGACCGACTGGGCGTTCGCGCTGGCGGGACTGGTCGGGGGGCTTGGCGGACTCTTGAAGGCAGCTGGCGGCCTGTCGCGCGCGGTTCTACCGTGCGCCGCAAAGTTCATCGGCGGGTTTGTTCTTGGAGAAGCCTTTGGGCGCTACGTCGCCGGCCCTGCGATCAACAAGGCGATAGGCGGGATGTTTGGTAACCCGGTCGATGTGACGACCGGCCGGAAGATCCTGCAGGCCGAATCGGAAACCGACTTCGTGATCCCGAGCCCGATGCCGGTTTCGGTCGAACGATTTTATTCAAGCAGTATTGACTATGCGGGAACGCTCGGCCGCGGGTGGGTGCTGCCGTGGGAGCGCCGTCTGCATGCTCGTGACGGGCGCCTCTGGTTGACTGACACACAAGGACGCGAGAGCGGGTTTCCGCTGCTGAGGGCTGGGCAAGCTGCGTTCAGCGAAGCCGAGCAGCAATATCTGACCTGTACGCCGGATGGACGTTACATTCTGCATGACATTGGCGAGACGTATTACGACTTCGGCCGATACGATCCGGACTCCGGCCGTATCGCCTGGGTGCGCCGCATCGAGGATCAGGCTGGGCAGTGGTGCCAGTTCGAGCGCGATAGCCGCGGCCGCGTCACCGAGATTCTGACGTGCGGCGGATTGAATGCCGTGCTCGATTACGAGCAGGAACACGGACGGCTTAGCGCGGTCACGCTCGTTCATGGCAATGAGCGCCGGCTGGCCGTCGCTTACGGATACGATGAGAACGGCCAGCTGGCGTCGGTGACGGACGCAAATGGGGCGGTCGTGCGCCAGTTCGCATATACCAACGGCCTGATGGCGAGCCATGTGAACGCACTGGGTTTCACGTCGAGTTACGTGTGGTCGACGATAGAAGGCCAGCCGCGGGTAGTCGCGACACGCACCAGCGAAGGCGAGGACGCGACGCTCGAATATGACATCGAAGGCCGTCAAACCCGCGTTCGATACGCCGATGGCCGCACCGCGCACTGGCGCTTCGACGCACAGTTTCAGATTGTCGAGTACACCGACTTCGACGGCGGACTCTACCGGATCAAATACAACGACGCTGGCATGCCGGTGATGCTGATGCTGCCGGGTGAGCGCACGGTCGAGTTCGAGTACGACGATGCAGGCCGGATCGTCGCCGAGACCGATCCGCTGGGCCGTACGACTCGCACTCGCTATGACGGCAACAGCATGCGGCCCGTGGAGGTTGTCGGGGCTGACGGCGGCGCCTGGCGTGCGGAATACGATCCACAGGGACGGCTGCTGTTGAGTCAGGATCCGCTTGGTCGGGAAAATCGCTACGAATATCCAAAAGGGCTGACCGCGCTGCCGATCGCGCACGTCGACGCGCGTGGCGGCCGTTCGACGCTGGAGTGGAACGGCCTCGGCGAGCTGGTCCGCTACACCGACTGTTCCGGCAAAACGACGCGGACGATTTTCGATGCGTTCGGCCTAACGCTCGCGCGGGAGAATGCACTGGGGCAACGCATCGCGTATGATCTGCGCCCCACCGGCGAGCCGCGCCAGATTAGGTATCCAGACGGCAGTGCGGAGACATTCGAGCACGATGCGGCAGGATTGATGGTCAGACACGTCGACCGTGGCGGACACGTCCAGCAGTTGCTGCGGAATACTCGAGGGCAGCTAATCGAGACGATCGATCCCGCCGGAAGGCGGCTTTGCTATCGCTACGATGCACAAGGACGGCTTCGCGAGCTCCGACAGGGCCACGCCCACTACGCATTCACGTATAGCGCAGGCGGCCGCTTGTTGACCGAGACCCGTCCGGATGGCGTGCAGCGGCGGTTTGAGTATGGGGAAGCTGGTGAATTGTTGGCGGTAGACCTTGTTGGTGCGCCCGAAGGCCGTTCGGCGCAAGATCGTCCGATTCGAACCATCCGATTGGAACGTGACCGGATGGGAAATGTGAAGGTGCAATATTCGCCGACCGAAGTCACGCGCTTCGAGTACAACAAGGGCGACCAGTTAGTGAGGGTAGAGCGCACGCCGACGTCAGCTGGCATAGCACTTGGGATCTCGCCGGACGTTGTGAACTTCGAATACGACAAGGCCGGTCGACTGGTTGCCGAGCATGGGGCGAACGGCAGGGTCGAATATGCGCTCGATGCACTCGATAACGTGATGGCGCTCGAGTTGCCTCACAACCAGACGTTGCAGATGTTGCGTTACGGCTCTGGGCACGTGCACCAGATCCGCTGCGGCGATCAGGTGGTGAGCGACTTCGAGCGTGACGACTTGCATCGCGAGATCACGCGCACACAGGGGCGGCTGACTCAACGCTCCGCCTATGATCCGCTCGGTCGTAAGGTCTGGCAGTCGTCTGGCCTCCAACATGAAGCGTTGGGACGCGGGCGCGGTCAGTTGTGGCGAAACTACGGATACGATGCCGCCGGCGAGTTGATCGAGATGAGCGACAGCCTACGCGGCAACACGCAGTACAACTACGATCCGGCTGGGCAACTGACTCGCCGCGCAAACACCGTGGACCGGCAGCTGGAGGAATTTGCTTGGGACGCCGCCGGAAATCTGCTCGACGAAGCGCAGCGGCGAAGTCGTGGGTACGTCGAAGGCAATCGCCTGCGCATGTGGCAGGACCTGCGCTTTGAATACGACGCTTTCGGCAATCTGGCGGCAAAGTTTCGCGGGGCGAACCGGACGCAGCGCTTCACGTATGACGGGCAGGACCGGCTGATTCGGGTCCGAACGCAGGACGTGCGTGGCGTCGTCGAAACTCATTTTGCCTACGATCCGCTCGGTCGGCGCATCGCGAAAACCGATACCACTTTCGATGTGCGCGGCGCGAAGCAGCGCTCCGAGACAAAACGGTTTGTTTGGGAGGGGGCGCGACTGGCTCAGGAGGTCCGCGAGACTGGTGTGAGCAGCTATGTGTACAGTCCAGACGCACCTTACTCGCCAGTGGCACGCGTCGACGCGGTACTTGCAGAGGCGTTGGCTGCAGCAGCAATCGACACCGCCAAGCGTGCCGCCCGGATCTACCACTTCCATACTGATCTCGTGGGGGCGCCGCTCGAAGTGACCGACGAGGCGGGGGAGTTGGCGTGGGCCGGGCAATATGCGGCTTGGGGTAAGGTCGAACCGAGCAGCCGGCAAGTGACGGCCGCGCGCACCGATCAGCCGTTGCGCTATGCTGGGCAATATGCCGACGACAGCACTGGGCTCCACTACAACACGTTTCGATACTATGATCCGGACGTAGGTCGGTTCATCAACCAAGATCCGATCGGCTTGTTGGGTGGTGACAATCTGTACGCGTATGCGCCCAATCCAACCGGATGGATTGATCCGTGGGGATGGTGTGTTACACCTACTGTTTCGCGTGGGGCAGCCGGTCAGCCGCTTCGTGCAACCGCGACGATCACGGCTGCGGACCTCGGCACCGGAACCGCAACGAATGCTTCGTCTCGAGCGTGGGCGAGATTATTGGGGTATCCAACTGACGATGCAGGCCACATTCTAGGAAAACTTCTCGGCGGGAGTGGTGGAAAGGACGGTGTCTTCCCTCAGTTGCCGGGTATCAACCGTGGTTTGTTCAGAGATTTCGAGGGACGGGTCGCAGCTTATGTGAAGAGGGCTGGCTCGGCTGATGTCGACATCCAATTCGTCTACGGTAACGGTGGCACTCGGCCTACGCAGATAATCTATGACGTATTCCAGAGTGGGCAGAAGATTATGGGTAGTATTTTCAATAATTAAAGGTTTAAGATGATGGATGATAATGTTGAGCAAGCACGAGCGGCGTTGCGATCATTTATGTTGGAGATGAATCAATGGGAAAAGGATTTTTACGAGAAAAAGCATAGCGCCCTGAAAAGTGGTGGCGATGTTTCTGGTATTGATGACCGCGCACGGAAAGATCTTTCTGCTATTTTAGAGAAATGGGCGTTCCAAGAAAAAACAAACCAAGGTCGTTTAATTGACTTGGGTTGTTCGGATCCGCCGACATACGATCCTGAAACTGATGTTGAAGATAGCGTCGAATCCACAGACGGAGGGGTGGTTTTCACCATTCGCCAGACATTGGGAATGTTGACGATATCCCGATTCACGATGAAGGAAAAGGCGGGTAAATGGATGGTGAAGAAAAAAGAGTTTCTTAATTTTAACGACAAATGGCAGCGTTCAGTTCTCTAGCAACGTCGTTCGCCCCGTTTTTCTGATTGGGCGTTGTCAAGCCTGACGGAATGGGACACCCTTTGGTTTCGTGCAGAAAGGTAAATAGTATCGGTCTGGATGTCGTGGGTACTGAGAGGAACACGCCGACATTTTATCTTGAGCCGTGTGAGGCCGGCATGCGCGAGGAGTTGCACCGCGCCATAATAGCTGATGGATTCTCGGTATTTATGGAATTTGGATGTGGGGCGGTGCGTGAGTAACGTTTACGGTTTGAGGCAGGATGAAGCATTTCAGCCTCTCGTTCAAGTCGACGATGGCGGTGAAATCGCATACGACAAGAGCGTAGCTATACGAGCAACCGCTCTATGTGGGCGAGGGTTTGGGCGACACTATGACCCCGTTAAGCTTACGGGGCACTTCGCGCAGAAAAAAGACCAGCGACGTTCATACGATGCTATCTCCGTTTCTCGTGTTTAGTGAGAGGGCGCTTGATGTATTGGCGCCGGTACTTCGTGACAGCGGGGAGATATTGCAGGTCGAGGCCCCGATAAAAGACATGTTCGGATTTCATGTAACCCGGGTGATAGAGAATGCTGTCGATATGGATGCATCAAAATTCAAAGTCTACCCTCGGGCGACGGTTTTTAATAAAATATTTCTTCTGAATAGTCGCATTGAAGGGGCTGATATATTTCGCCTAAAAGAAAGCCCGGCTACGGTATTTGTATCCGAGCGTTTTAGAGAGCTTGTAGAGCAAAATAAATTAAAAGGGTTCGATTACGGAGAGGTCATTTCGCAATCTGAGAAGTAGGATTTCGCAACTCCCGTGACTAGTCAGAGCATGGCCAGGGTGGCCTCGATTTCACGAATAACGTGTAAGAATCATACATTGGGGTGGTCGACTTCTAGGCCTCTATGGGCGGGTACGCCGACGAAAGGAATTTAGCGGAGCAGCAACGTTGTCACTCGATCAGTTGAAGCGGATGCGAGAGGCTCTTCGTCCATACGGATTGAAGTTGCTGGAATCTGAATGGAAAGGCTGGCACGCGCAGTATCGATTTCGATGTCGCAAGGGACACGAATCAAGCCGATGCGGCTCCTATCTGTTCTACACGATGGTCCAGTGTCCGGCATGTCGCGTTGACGAGGTCCTGCGTCAGATCCATCAACTCGCGCGCCACGCCGGCGGCCGCTGTCTTTCGGGGCAGTACGCGGGCCGAGGCACACGACTCCAGTTTGTATGTAAGGCAGGGCACGTTTTCGAGAAGACTGCCGAGAATCTGCGAAAGGGCTCTTGGTGCGTGCTCTGCGCGAGGGTGCAACATTCGAGGCGCATGGCCGATCCGGATGGGATGACGCGCATGCGAGCCGCGGCAAGAGCGAGAGGCGGCAAGTGTTTGTCGACCGGCTACACGAAACTGACAGAGCGCTATCGTTTCCGGTGTGCTGCTGGGCACGAATGGGAGACTTCCGGTACCGAGATCGTGCGGGGTGCATGGTGTCGCATTTGCTCGGACCGAGAGAAGGTGCACGCATATCGTCACAAGGACGGCCTGGCAAGGCTACGTGAACGAGCGAAGAGCCACGGTGGGGTTTGTCTCTCGAAGGTCTACGAGGGCAGCAAAGCCTACTACAGGTTCCGGTGTGGTGCTGATCACGAGTGGGAAACACAAGGCGCGAGAATCTTTCGTGGTGCTTGGTGCCCGGAGTGTCAGCGGGACTCGATGTGCTTTGGGATCGAGCGCATGCGCCAGCGGGCGACGCAGCTGGGCGGTCGGTGCTTGTCCGAAACATACCGAAACGCGGCGACGCCTCTGAAATGGGAGTGCGAACACGGGCATCGCTGGGAGGCTGCTCCTGGGGCAGTTGTTCGGGGACACTGGTGCCCAGTGTGTAGCCGCGACGCGTCCAGGCTTGGGCTTGATCTGATGAAAGACATTGCGCTTGAGCGTGGTGGGAAGTGCGTCTCAGCGACTTATGTGAATAGCGCAACCAGACTTGAGTGGGAATGCGCCCGAGGCCATCGATGGCTCGCCACACCGAATACGATTCGACGTGGCCACTGGTGTGCTCGGTGTTATTTCATCAGTATCACGACAACCGAAAGGACTCGCCGCAAACGGCGACATGAAGCGGTCGGGAGGTGAGCTTTTCAACCGGATGCACGACGCGCCGGCGCGTTTCAGTTCAGTGAGATTGTCTTTGGCGGACAATGACGCGATAGGATATGAGCCGTTGCTCAATCGCTCATGACGTACTGTTTTGTTATGCTCTGGTGTGATCGCATGGAATCAGAGACGAACGATGCTCATTCGAGAACAAGGGCGCCTCATCAAGTTGCTTCGGGTCGAGCCTCCAAAGCGGCCTTCCATCAGGGCGCGGATGCGCGAATGTATCATCGGTACGTTTGGGGGTGCGGACAAAATCTTGGACTACCTTGGAGGTAGTTCATGTATTCATACCGCCGTATTGGGTCTTGCCCGCAGTTCCTATTTTTACCATCGCGCACGATTGCTTGTCGCTGACAAGTATGCTGGCGTGCGTCGCGTCATCACGAACATCTTCGAACTCAATTACCGTTGCTACGGCTATCGCCGGATACGCGCGGCACTCGGTAAGCAGCAGGTCTTCATATCGGAGAAAGTCGTTCGACGTTTGATGAGGCAAGAAGGCTTGGCCGCTGGCAGTGCCCGCCGGCGTCGCTACGGCTCCTATCAAGGCGAAATAGGCCCCGCGCCAGAAAACCTCGTCAATCGCGACTTCCGGGCGGCAGCGCCGAATAAAAAGTGGCTCACCGACATTGCGGAATTCCAGATTCCAGCCGGCAAGGTGTATCTATCGCCCGTGATCGACTGCTTTGATGGGCTAGTTGTCAGTTGGTCGATCAGCACGCGTCCGGACGCCGAGCTTGTGAATACCATGCTCGACGCAGCGATCGAGACAGTGGCCAACAGCCAACACCAGCCAAGGGTCCACTCCGATCCCGGTGCGCACTATCGCTGGCCAGGGTGGCTCTCACGGATGCGCGATGCGAAGCTGATTCGCTCGATGTCGCGCAAAGGTTGCTCGCCCGACAATGCGGCATGCGAAGGTTTCTTCGGCCGATTGAAAACGGAACTGTTCTATCCTCGGACCTGGCAGGCTACAAGCATCGAGCAGTTCATCGAGGCGGTCGATTCTTACATCCGCTGGTACAACGCCAAGCGGATTAAGATCTCGCTTGGCTCACTGAGTCCGCTCGAATACCGGGAGCGCCTCGGGCTCGCGGCATAAACCAGTCCAAGATTCTAGCCGCACCCCCAAAGCGGACATTTCAATCTAGCCACTACAATCAAAAAGTTCGATCATCGGCATTATGTAAAATCAAGCCAAGGGCATCGACGCGCTCGACGGTCAAATTATGTAAAATAATAAAACATGCATGAGACGAGATGCGTCCGCCGTTGGCCTATTCGATCTCGTATTCACCCATGCCCCTGGCATCGCTCTCCCCGGCGATTTCACGCCGACTCCTGCCAAACATCTTCGTATCCTTGATTGTCGATGATGAAATGTGTGCCCGGAGGGAGCGCGAGATACTTGATGATAAGCGGCAGCATTTGCTGAAGATGCTCCGTATGTATCGGCTGATAGAAATCATCGGCGTCCGAATACTCGCCACAGTGAAAGTACCAACTGATATTGTCCTCCGCTCCCCGTTCAACTCGCGTGCCGTAGACAGGCATTTGACCCAACGTCGAGGTCGCGAAGGCGACCATGTCCTCAACGGGTTCGCAGCGCAACCCATATCGTTCGCATACTTCGCGCTGCATTTCCGCGATCGCTGCTTCGTGTCGTGATTCCATCTTCCTCTTCCGGATGCGCGTTCAGATACCGAGAATCTTGTTCATTGCTTTCGAAAATGCCGATGCCTTGCCCCCTTGGGATGGCGAGCAACTGGGGCAATGGGGTTGCACCGCGGCAACCGACGACTGCACGCTGACGTCGTTGGCGCCAGTTCGATAATACTCGACCACAAGTGCATCGATATGGTCCGCAATCATCTTGGGCTTCGTCTGACCGCACTCCGCGCATGGTTTGCCTTGTACGGCCCTCGTTTGTGCCGCGGTTGGTCCGCATTTGGAGTTGCGCGAGTATGGCGTCGTGATGCCGGACTTGGGTTTGAACAAGGTCTTGTCAGGGATACCCAGGGCGACGATCGGGACCGTATTCCCCTGTCCGTCAATGGTATTCGCAAGACCATAGGGGTCGACCCATGCGGCAGGATTCGGCGCGTATTTATAGAGCGATGGACCGCCCTCGATCCTGCTCGGATCCTGACTGATGAATTGCCCGATTTCATGGTCAAAATACCGATATCGGTTGTAGCAGAAACCGGTTTCTTCGTCGCAGTACTGCCCTTGAAGCCGAATGGGTTGATCGAGACTGGATCTACCTTTCCCGATATCGCTTGTCCATGTGGCGTAACTCGCTTCCCATGCGACGTCGCCCCGCTCGTCGACCAGACGGACCGGTGCACCGTTCGGGTCGTTATGAAAGAAGTAGACTGTGCTGCGCAGATGATAGGACTGCGACCGATCATCTGTGTTGATCTGGGCTGCATAGTCTGGAACCAGCGCGGGAGGTCGCGGCTGTTTTGGTAAAGGCCCCTCTGCCTCGCCTGGATCTTCATGTTGTCGCGCTGTGCGCGCTATCTCGGCGTTGAAGTTCCGATGAACCATCGCGAGCGGACAAAATGTGTCCGGATAATAGATCCAGTCTCGTACGTCCTGACGAGTCGGCGCGTCGCGCGTACCCGGTTGGACCCTGGTGAGGCGATGCGCGGCTTGCTCGACTTCTGATGTATTCTGGTCCGTCGTTGCGACATCGAATCGCAATTCGCTTGCGAGCATATCGCCGTCCCAGAAGAATCGATGAACACGTGTGCGACTGACTTCGTGCCGCAGTGTCGATATGATTTTCCTGGTTCGTCGCTGAAAAGCGTCGTATTCGTACCGGACGAGAATACGACAATCGTGACGGCGGTTGCCTTTTCCAGCATGTCGGGTCGCTAACGACTCAGTCAATTGCCCCCCGGCATCCCATCGAAGCTCAACATCCTGTTCCGCATCCTGCTTGTGCGTGAGATTGCCCGCTCTGTCGAACACGTAGAGACTGTCGCCGTGCCGCTCTTCGCGCAGCCATGTGCGTGACGTCGAACTGTTCTGGGTGGTGCCCGTCAGAAAATTTCTCGTCCGCAGCAGATCTCCGGCAGGATCGTACAGAAAACGGCGTACCGTACCCTCAGGATCGATATGCTCAACAACGTTTCCGCCCGAATCGTACTGAAACCGCTCGATGCCGGACCGGGAATCGCGTCGCTCGATCAGATCGCCGTTCGCGTCATATGCATACTCGATGGCGAACATTTCCCCGGTATCGACAAGGAGCGCTTGCCGGGACAAGCGCCCTCTTACTTCGTAAGACATCTCGCGCCGGAGAACATCGCCCAAGCGCTCGTCTCGGATTCGGCCAAGCGCATCCCGTTGGATGACGATCGGTGCGTGTCCGTCGATCTCGATTCGGACGACGGCATTCAATGCGTCATAGCCATAAAGAATCGACTGCTCGACGAGCTTGCCACCGGAAACGAGGTGCGTTTTCCGTTCGACGCGATTGCCGGCCGCATCGTATCGATTGAAAAGCCTGAAGTCGTCTCCCTGCCGTTCTTCGATCAACCGGCCGTCTGCGTCATAGCTGAACTGGAGGATCGCGGATGGGTTTGATGCCCGGACGAGGTCGCCATGTTCGTTGTAGTGAAAGCAATCCGTGCGAAATCCGTTCGGCTGGTCGGGATCGGGAATACGTTTCTCGACGATCCGCCCCACTCTGTCATATCGATAGTGGATTGTCTGACCGAGAGGGTTGATCGATTGTAGGAGTTCACCGGTCGGGCCGTACTCGTAGCGGCGTGACTGCCCCCAATAGTCGATTTCCTCGACTATTCTTCCTAGCACATCGCGCTTGATCAGATAGCGCTCTCCTCGCTCGTTGACAACGTCGACAAGTTGTCCCTCGGTATCGTAGTAATAGCGGACTTCGGTGCCATCCGGGTGAGTCCGCTTCGCGATCTCACCGAGAGTGGTATAGGTCAGGCATGTCACATTGCCGACCGGATCGCAATATCGAATCAGATTCCCATCAGCGTCATAGGCATAGTGGGATTCTCGTCCGTCAGATTCGATGGCTCGCACGAGTCTGCCGCATGGATCTCGTTCGTAACGATTTTCATGTCCTGCCGCATCGATCGTGCCAACGACGAATCCACGCGCGTCGCGCTCATATCGCGTAGCGTTCCCGAGCGCATCGATTATTGAAGCGAGATTGCCGTGACGGTCATAACCGAATGTCGTTGCATCGCCGTTCGGCCCGGTCCAGGACGTGATGCGGCCATGACTGTCATACTCGTATCTGGATATCGTTTGAGATGGGGCAACGTAAGACCGAAGGCGTTCACGTGAATCCCACACGTATCGCCACTGACGCCCCCCCGGAGCGGTGACGCACAAGGGCTTGTGATTGGCATCATATTCGGCTCGCATAGCCCGGCCGTCTGGCATGAATTGCGCGATCAGATTGCCGTGTACGTCGTATTCCCATCGAGACGTACGGCCTATCTGGTCTGTCTCGGTGCTGGTTCGCGCCTGGGCGTCGTAACCGTAGCTGGTTATGCCGCCGAGTACGTCGATCTCGGCGATCGGAAGGTGGCGCCCGTTCATCTGGATGATGGCGACGTGCCCCATGGAATCGGCAATACGCGTTTCATATCGATCGAGATCGTATTCGAAGCGATAGTCAAGCACGCCGTCATCGCCCCACGCGTGATCGACGCGCCATACGCCGTCGCTACCTTGCAGATAGCTGTAGTGGAATGAAACGCCGCGTGCGCTCACCTGCCGGGTAATCCGATTGCCGCCCTCGTAGTTGAAACGGCATGAGTTCTGCATCGCGTCGAGCGCCGCGACCAGATTCAGTTCGCGATCTTGTTCGTACCCTGCGAGCGGGTATGCATGCTTGTCGGTATCGATTAGCGTCATCGACGTCGTCAACGCGCTATGCGAGGCGATACTGCATTCGCATTCGATGTATCGTCCGGTTGGAACGTCGAGATCATGTTCGACGACACGCGAAAGTTGACCTGACGGCTTGCGATCGAACAGCCACGCATGACCGTGTAGATCACCGATCCAGTCGAGCGTCAGCGTGAGCGCGGGCGTGTTGGATAGGCTGCCGATGACCGCGTCCCACGATTGCGGTAACGAGAACCCGTATTCGATGCACTCGCCCGTTCTCAATATCAGTTGGTTGTCGCGAGAATACAGTGCATAGCCGTATTGCCAATCGTAGACACGCGTCGACCACCCATCATGCCTCGGAACTTCATCGAAAGCCGTGGCGTGATCAACGAAGTAGATAGCTGCCCCGATGCCGTCGTCGTGCGAAATGAGATTCAACTGAATGTCGGCCGGCGTCCTCCATCCAACGCCAACGATACCGAGGCGCTGCTCACTACTCGCATAATGCCGGTTCCATTCGAGAGGAAGATGTCCGGCGATCTTGAAATCGTGATGCGAGACAATGACTTCGCCTGTCGTGACATCTACCGGCTCCGCGTGCAGCACATTGCACTTGAGAAACCCCGGCTTCAAATTCAGCTTGTCCGCCAGCGCCTTCGCCCACTTCGATCCCTGAAATGCCTTGAACAAACCCTTCGCCGCAGCGGCCATATTCATGATCGGCGGCCCGCCCACAAAAACCGGCCTCCCTGCCGGAATCGGCAACATCACCGAACTCGGCATCGACGGATAAGTCCGATCCGTATGCGCGCTGTTATGCGGAGGCGGCTCCATCCCGACCGACCAGCAACTCAACGCCTCCAACGCCATGTACGACATCGGATCGTTGTTGGCGAGCACCGTCTTGCTGCCCATGAACGATTCCCCGTCGTTCGACGGTTCAACCTCCTCGGGCGGCGGAGCAAACGATTCTCCAAGCGGGAAATGCAACCCCGGTACGTGATACGCATGCGTCCCGGCCGTGGCCCGCATCATCCCGTTCACAAAAATCGGCCTGCCGCTACTTCCTCCCGACCCGACGTTCGAACCAAGATCATCGCTTATGCGGTTCTTGATCTGGTTGGCCTCTTTCGCCAGCCGCATCCCCTCAGCGACGTTGGGGTCGTCCTTGAAGTCCGGCAGCTTGCCGCCACCCATCAAGTCATTGATCTGCCGGTTCGCCTCATCGGCCAGATGCGCCAGCTTCTCCACATCTTCGGGATGGTCTTCGATGTATTCGGTCACCTTCTCCTGCACGATGATCATTGCTATGCAGCCGACCACGGCTTTTGCGGCTTGAACGTACTCACGCAGATCGAGCATGAACCCGACATGAGGGTGCGGCAGGAACACAGGTGGCGTACCGGGCGTGACCAGTACCGAATGAACGTCGACGCCAACGACTGGATCGAGATGCTTGACGGCCGGGAGTGCCACGATTTCAGCCCTCGTTCACGCTCAGCGCCCACCACGCAACGCCGCGACTTTCTCGCTCAACGCGTTGCGCCGCCGGTCCCGAGCACCCAGCTGCGACACCATCCACTCGACGACCATCGACAGATTGCTGTTCGCCCGCATCGGCTCGTCGATCATCAATCCCGCATCGAGCGCATTGAATCCGGCCTCCAGCGCATGTTCGCGCTCCCCTGCCCGCTCCCAGCACACGGCGCTCATCCGCCACGCCTCGACCGTCATCAGTCCATCCTTCGCCGCCGTGGTCGACGCGACCGCACGCTCGTAGCAATAAGCTGAGTGCGCATAGTCCTTATGAGTCAAATGCACGCTTGCCTCGCCGAACAATCCGTTCGCGACGAGCTTGTGCCCGGCCGGATGCCCAGCCTCGACTGCGCGCATCCCGCTGCTGGCCGCGCTCCGATACGCGTCGATCGCGCGCTCGCGATCGCGCCACTTCAGATACGCCGCCCCCGCAATGAGATGCACGACAACGCACTGATCGAACCACTGCTCGCGCTCAGCAACCTTCAGCGCAGCCGCGCGCACTTCCTCCAGCCGAGTCGGATTGCCGCGTTCGATGATCTCGGTCAGCAACACGAAATGCCGTCGAAATTCACCGCTCGGCCCGCGCTCGCCCGACTCCGCCAGCAACTCACGTGCCACGCTCGCCATCGAATACTTGCCGTACACGACCCGCACCGCGGCACGATGCCGTTGCATCAACGCAGCAAACGGCGCGATATCAGTACGCGGCACGACAAAACGCACGCGCTCGGCAAGCTGCGGCGCGACCGCGATAATCGACAGCAAATCGTCGATCCATCGCACCCATGCCGCGTCATCCCGCACTTTCGCCGGCTCCAGCACGAAAACCATCGCCGGAAAAATATCCGGGTGGTGGTGCATCAGGCTGTCCGCAACCGCGAACAGATACAGCGCCGGATTCTTGCCATCGTCATACGGAGGCTGCCAGTCTGCACGTACGCCCTGCGCGGCGGCCCCCTCGCGCCGGCTGTCGTAGAACGCAATAAGCTCGTCCGTCAACGCCCTTGCATAGCCCGCTTCATTGACGAACGACGCGCGCATCGTCCTTACCGCACACGACGTCTCGTCCTGAACCTGGAAATACAGCCGCACGAGCTCCGCATCCTTTTCGTCGGTCTGCCAGATCATCAATCGCGCATCGCGATCCTTCGCAAAACGCATCCAGTCCGTGTGCGCATCCATGAACCTGCGTTCCACCGGATTGGTCGGCTGCCAGTTCTGCATTCGTGCGAGCCTCCGTTATGGATTCAGTTTCAGGATCGTGCCTTCGACCGTGTGCTCGCCCGTGGCCGACGACGTGACCGTCGTTCCGCGCACGCTATGGCTTTGGGAGCCGGTCGATGCGACGTTGACACCCTGGATCGTGATCGTGCCGTCGCGCTTCATCACGATGCTGGACATCCCGCAGACGAGCGAAAGCTGATCGCCGGCGTTGACGGTGACCTGATGCTGCACGTTCGTCGTCTGGTTCGCGCCGACGTTGACGGTGTGTTCGCCGCCGACCGTGTGCGTATGGGCGTTCGCAATCGTCGATGTACGTGCACCGATTTCCTCGGTATGCGACGACGCAACCAGCGTCTTCATGTCCTGCGAAGTCGTTTGATACATCTGTCCGACGTTCAGCGTCTTGCCTTCGCCGATCGTTTCAGTCTTGGCTTTCGCAACCGTCTCGGTATGTATTCCACCAATGGTCGCGTCGCGATTCGCGGCGATCGTCACGGTTTCGTTCTTGCCGACCGTTCGCATGCGATTCCCCCCCACCCCATGCGTCTCATCCACCCCGATCTGCGCGACCCGGTTCTTGCCGATATTCACCGTCTCGTCCTGCCCGACACTCCGTTGCCGGTTGTTCTTCACCTGCATCGTCTCGTCGTTTCCGACGGTATGCGTGTGGTTGTTCCCGACGGACAGCGAATGATCGAGTTCGGTCTCGGCATCGAAATTCCTTTCGGCATGCATCCACAGCTGCTCGGCGCCCTTCTTGTCCTCGAACCGGAACGCGTTCGCATGGTCGGTTGTCCCGCCGGGCGACGAGCGCGACAGCAACCCGCTCTGCGTCGCACTGCGCGGTAACCCCCACGGCGGCATCTTCTCGCCGTTGTAAACCCGCCCCGTCACGATCGGCTCATCCGGATCACCATTGAGAAAATCGACAACGACCTCATCGCCGACGCGCGGGATCTGCACGCCACCGAATCCACCGCCCGCCCAAGGGCTCGACACCCGCACCCAGCACGATGAATCCTGGTTGCTCTGCCCATACCGATCCCAGCGAAACTGCAGCTTCACGCGCCCGTACTGGTCGGTCCAGATCTCCTCGCCGGGCGGTCCGACAACGGTCGCCGTCTGCGGCCCGTTCGTCCGCGGGCGCGGCGTTTCACGCGGCGATCGATAAGGCAGGCTCGACGGCTGCACGAGCATCGTCGTTCGATGCACGACAGCCTCCGCGCCCTGATCGCTCGCATACGCGTTCTCCTGGAAACGGTATCGACACCGCACGATCAGGTACTCGCGGTTCTGATCGGCGCGCGGACAATGTGCAAGCGTGAACAGATACCCGGGCGCGGCACCGCGCACGTCGGTATCCGCACTCGCCCGCTCATGCTCGGCCTGCTGCTCCTCGAGTCTCACGCGGCTGTAATGCGCACCAGGCGCATCGTCGCGATACCCGCCCGGCCATTCGAACGACGCAAAACTGTCGTGATCATGCCCACGCGGATCGACCTTCTGCGACGAAAGATCCGCACGCGGCTTCGTATAGTCGTAGTCGGCGGTCTGATGCTTGCCGACGCTCACCTCCTGCGCGGGCAGCCAGCCGTCGACGTGCTCCTCGTCGGCGATCGCGGTGCGATCCTGCGCGATGTACGGGATCGTTTCGTAGCCGGGCAACGCGACGTGCGATGACATCGCATCGCACAGCACGAGCGTATGACTGTCGGCCGCGTGCCGGAAATAGAAATAGATGCCCTCGAACTCCATCAATCGCATCACGAACGCGGTGTCGGTCTCGTTGTACTGCACGCAGAACTCACGCGGCACGTACGCATCGGTCAGCTTGTTCTCGATGGGGAAACCGTAAGGCGCGAGCACTTCCTGCACGATGTCGGGCACGGTGCGATTCTGGAAAATTCGGCAATCGGAGCGGCGCGTCGCGAGCCACAGCCACGGCCGCACGATCAGCTCGTAGCCGTAGTGCCGTTCGGCGCGCCGGCCGGCCAGCGTCGCGCGCGCGACGATGCCGTTCAAGTAACGCGTCGACAGATCCTGCTGCTCGATCCGCACGGTCACGGGCTTGCCGAGCATGTCCTTCAGCGACAGGCTATGGCTGTCCGCCAGCGCGTCGATCCGGAATTCGAACAGGCGGCCGAGGTCGTCGCTGCCGTCGAGCGTATGGAATTTCAGGTCGTCGCCGTGCGGGCTGTCGAGTGTGAATACGCGATTCACGTCGTTCCCTCCTCGTCGAACCGGTAAGCGAATTCGCCGCCGGCCGCGCTCACCTCGATCGAAGCCAGCGCGCGGCCTTCGAGCGTGGCCTCGAGGATCGCGCGGCCGATGCGCGGCATCACGGTATGCGTGAGGATCGCGTCGACCATGCGGCCGCCGGATTCGATCGTCCGGCAGCGCTCGACGATCAGCGCGGTCGCCGAATCGGTGCAGCGCAGCCGGATGCCGTGATGCAGATCGATCCGCTTCTCGAAGCGCCGCAACTGCAACTCGACGATGCGCGCGAGCGTCGCATCGGTCAGCGGGTAGTACGGCACGACGGTCAGCCGGCCGAGCAGCGCGGCGGGGAACACGTCGAGCAGCGGCGCGCGCAGCGCATCGGCGAGCGTCTGCATGTCGGGCAGGCGCTCGGGGTCGCGGCACAGCTGCATCACGCGATCTGCGCCGACGTTCGACGTCAGCAGGATCACGGTATGCCGGAAGTCGATGTCGCGCCCTTCGCCATCTTCCATCCAGCCCTTGTCGAACACCTGGAAGAACATCTCGTGCACGTCGCGGTGCGCCTTCTCGATCTCGTCGAGCAGCACGACGCTGTACGGCCGCCGGCGCACGGCCTCGGTGAGCACCCCGCCCTGCCCGTAGCCGACGTAGCCGGGCGGCGCGCCCTTCAGCGTCGATACCGTGTGCGCCTCCTGGAACTCGCTCATGTTGATCGTGATCGCGTTGCGCTCGCCGCCATACAGCGTGTCGGCCAGCGCGAGCGCGGTCTCGGTCTTGCCGACGCCGGACGGCCCGCACAGCAGGAACACGCCGTGCGGTTTGGTCGGGTCGTCGAGCTTCGCACGTGCGGTCTGAATCCGTTGGGCGATCAGTTCGACCGCATGGTGCTGGCCGACGACACGTTCGCCGAGCGTTTCGGCGAGCTTGAGCACGGCCTGCGTCTCGTCGCGCACCATCCGGCCGAGCGGGATGCCGGTCCAGTCGGCGACGACGGCGGCGACCGCATGCGTGTCGACGGCGGGCAGCACGAGCGGTGCGTCGCCTTGCATCTCGGCCAGCGCCTGCTGCGCGGCTGTGAGGCGCGACAGGACATCGGCGCGTGCGTCGCTGGTGAGCGCGCGCGACGGCGCGTCGTCGAGGAGCGCGGCGCGCGATTCGACGATCGAGGCCAATGCGTCGCGCTCGGCTTGCCAGCGTGTATCGAGCCGATCGAGTTCCGCCTGCACGGCGGCAAGCTCGGCATCGATCGCGTCGCGCCGCGCGGTGTCGCCGCTGCCGAGCGCGCACTCGCGCGCGATCCGTTCCCGCTCGACGCGCAGGCCGTCGATGCGTCGGCGCGCGTCCTCGATCGGCGCGGGCACCGCGTGCTGGCTGACGGCGACGCGCGCGCAGGCCGTGTCGAGCAGGCTGATCGCCTTGTCCGGCAACTGCCGCGCGGGAATATACCGATGCGACAACGTCACGGCGGCCTGCAGCGCATCGTCGAGCATCAGCACGCGGTGGTGGGCTTCGAGTTTCGCGGCGAGGCCGCGCAGCATCGTCACGGCGGCGGCCTCCTCGGGTTCGAGAACATGCACGAGCTGGAAGCGCCGCGTCAGCGCGGGATCCTTCTCGATGTACTGCTTGTACTCGGACCAGGTGGTCGCGCCGATGGTGCGCAGCAGGCCGCGCGCGAGCGCCGGTTTCAGCAGGTTCGCGGCGTCGCCGGTGCCGGCGGCCCCGCCCGCGCCGACGAGCGTATGGACTTCGTCGATGAAAAGGATCGTCGGCCGCACGGACGACATCGCTTCGTCGATCACGCCGCGCAGGCGGCTCTCGAATTCACCCTTCACGCTCGCGCCGGCCTGCAGCAGCCCGATGTCGAGCAGGCACAGCGCGACGTCTCGCAGAGACGGCGGCACGTTGCCGGCGGCGATGCGCAGCGCAAAGCCTTCCGCGACAGCGGTCTTGCCGACGCCGGCCTCGCCGACCAGCAGCGGGTTGTTCTGCCGGCGCCGCAGCAGGATGTCGACGATCTGGCGGATCTCCGCGTCGCGGCCGACGACGGGGTCGATCTCGCCTGCCCGCGCTCGGGCGGTCAGGTCGACGGCGAAGCGCGCCAGGGCCGAGCCTTCCGCGGCTGGCACACCGCGCATCGCGGCGGCGGCGGCGGCGGCGCCGGCGCCAAGGCCCGAGTCGCCACGCGCAGCCGGTTGCGCCTCGGGCGAACCGTCGACGATCGATGCGAGTTCGTCGGCGAGCACGTCGGGCACGATGCGCTCGAACTCGCGTGCGATCGCGTACAACGCGTTGCGCAACTGGGGCGTCTTCAGGATCGCGAGCAGCAGGACCGCGCCGCGAATCCGCGTCGCGTCGTATTTCAAGGTCGCATAGACCCACGCACGCTCGACCGCGTCGTCGATGTGCACGGACAGGTCCGACACCGATCCCGCGCCACGCGGCAGCCGATCGAGCGACGCGACGAGGCCGCGCTCGATCGCGGCCTCGTCGATCTCGAACCGGCGCAGCACGCGCTGCAGGTCGCCGTCGGGCCGCTGCAGGAGCTGCTTGAACCAGTGCGCGAGTTCCACGTACGGATTGCCGCGCAGCCGGCAGAATCCGGTCGCCTGCTCGAGCGTCTCGTAGAGGAGCGGGTCGAGCTTTCCGAACAGGTTGACGCGGCCGATATCGGACATGACGGTTCCCGTTTAGGCGGTTTCGCGATGAGGAGCGGCGCCGGTGCGCGGCGGGCCGCCACGGCGCGCGTCGTAACGGACGACGAGATCGCGCGCGGGCCCCGCGTCGAGCCGTTGCCCGAGCCACGCGGTACGGCCGAGGCCCTGCGGCACGCCGAGCGCGATCGCGGGCACCGCGTCGGCCGCCAGTTCGAGCTGGACGTCCCAGTCGAACTCGATGCCGACGTATTCGCGCACCCAGTGCGCGAGTTGCCGCGCGTGCGGGCCGCCCGGCAGGAAGCGCCGGTACGCGTCGAGCGATAGCGGCCCGAGCACGATCCGGAAATGGGACTGCGCGTCGCGCACCGCGATGCCGAGCGCGACGCCGCCGACGCACAGGGTCGGCCGCGTCGCACGGATCACGCAGCGCTGCGAGCGCTCGATCGCGACCCAGCGCGGCACGTGCTCGACGATGCGCGCGTCGACGCCGAAATGGCGTCGCAGGATCTGCACGAGCCCTTCCGGGTTGCGCGTGTGCCGCACGAGATGACCCGCGTGGAAATAATGCGCATGCGGCGCGAGCGTGTCGGCGGCCGTGCGTTCCGCATCGGCCTGCGCGGCCGGCCTGTCGTCATGCGCGGTGCGCCCGATGAGGCTCGCGACATACGCGTCGAACCGTGCGCGCCCGGGACGATCGAGGCTCACCGTCGGTTCCGCGTCGGCCCATGCGCGGTAGAACAGCAGGATCAGCCGATGATGAAACAGGTCCGCGAACGCGGCGAAGGTCGGGTCGTCGTGCTGGGCCGCGCGCTCGTGCGCGTATTCGGTCAGGTGGGTCGGCAGCGGACCGTTCGGTCCGAACAGTCCGAAACCGTGGATCGCGATGCACGGCCGCGTGGCGCCGCCGTCCCCGTCGTATCCGTCGTATGCGCCGGCCACCATCGACGACGCGAACGCAAGCGACGGCCGTTGCCCGAGCCGCACCGGTTCGTCGCGCGGCCGCGCGGCATGGCCGAGCGGTGCGCGGCCGGACGACAGCGCGTCGAGCCAGCGCAACGCCTGGAACAGGTCGTAACCATGCGGCGCGGCGCGTAGTCGCGCCCACCACGCATCGCGGCGGGCGGATTCGACGGCCGATCGAGCGCCGGGCGGCGTGCCGTGTTTCATATCGCTGGCCGTCTGCCGATGCGCGCAGGCCAGTGCGCGAGCGTGCCGCGCTGCACGCTGGTCAGCACGCATTCGGCGAACGCATTGATCGAAACATGCCGCGCGAAGAACTGTTCGAGCACCGCGCCGAGCAGGAACGGGCTGTCGCCGGAGAACGCATGATCGTCGACGGTCACGTCGACCTGCACGCCGCGTCCGAACATCAGCGGGCCGAGCGCCGGCAGCCGCCGGAACACCGTCGAGAACGCGACGCGCCGCACGCCGTCGATCTGCCGGCGCATCGCGGCATCGGCCGGGTCGGCGTGCAGGCCGAGCAGCTCGCGCAGCGCATGCGCGCCCTCGTCGTCGTCGAGATCGGTCAGCGTCTGGCGGGCGAGCCCGAGATGGCGAACGAGCCGCCAGGCCGTCTGTGCGTCGGCGATCGGCGGGCGCGGCCGCGACGGGCCGCGAATCGCGACGATGCGCTCGACGGGCGCCGAGATGCGCAGCGTGAATGCGTTCGCGTCGCCCGGCGGCAGCAGCAGCGCGAGATCGCGGTTCGTGCACAGCGTGTCGACGGACAGGTAGCGCATCGTCTCGTCGTACGGCGCGCACTGGCTGTCGACGAGCGATACGTAGGTTTCGCTGCCGACGTAGCCGGTGCGCGTGCCGTTCGCGCGTGCCTGCGCGGACACCAGCCGAGGCTCGCGCCGCACCGTGTAGTACGCGCCGTAGTTGCCGTCGTCGCGCGCGAACGACGCATGGAACGGCCGGAATTCGCGCGACCGGCCATCGTCGCGCTGCTCGCTCGCAAGCCGCTGCACGGCATAGACTTCGTGATCGAGCGGCCGGCTGCGGTCGACGACGACATGATGCTCGCGCGCGCCCGGCTGCAACAGGATGCGGTCGCCGCGACGTGCGAACAGGTTCACGGCCGGTGTGCAGTTCAGCGCCAGATGCCGCGCATCGACGGCCGCCTCGAGCGCGGCGTCGTGGCGATCGAACAGCACGGTCAGCTCGCATTCGTCGCCGGTGGCGCGCGCGAGCGCGGCGCGCAGCCCGCCGATGCTGAAGAACAGGAAGCGCGCCGGAAACGCGAAATACTCACGCAGCAGCCGGTAGCCGTGGAAGCTGCGCCCGTCGTCGGGCAGGATCGCCTGCGCCGGATCGAAGCCCTCATGGACGATCGCATCGGCGTCGAGCGTGTGCAGCCACCTCGGCGGCTGCCCCGGGTCGTGGCAGACGGCGCCGAGCGCGTGCGCGGCGATCAGTTCGAGCAGGTGCAGCGCGTCGCGTTCCGGGCCCGCGAGATGAAAGGTCAGCCGCTCGAGCGGCAGTTGCGACAGCCTGGCGCCGCCGCGCGCCTTGAGCCGGATGCGCAGCGCGCCGCGCACGTCCTGGCGTGCCGGCACGGCGCCGCGCGGCAGCCACGACGGCGCGCCGGTGACGGCCGCATCGGTCAGCTCGAGCGGCCACAGCGTCAGGTCGTGCGCGGTACGGAATTCGCACGCGGTCTGCTCGGTTGCGGCGGCCCGCGCGCGCAGCGCGGTGCCGGCCGGCAGCCGCCAGCCCTGCGCGAGGCTGCCTTCGTTCAGCATCGGCGCGAACCGGACGATCGCCATCGACGGCAACGGCGCCAGATAGCCCGGATACACGGCGTCCAGCAGCGCCTGCGTGAAGCGCGGAAACTCGGCATCCATCTTCAGTTGCACGCGCGCGGTGAGGAAGCTGAAGCCTTCGAGCAGCCGTTCGACGTACGGATCGGGCGGCCCCGATTCGGTGAGCCGCAGCCGCGCGGCGACCTTCGGAAACTGCTGCGCGAATTCGTCGCCGAGCTCGCGCAGGTATGCGAGTTCGCGGTTGTAGTAGTCGAGCAGGCGCGTATCCATCGTGTCAGTTTCCCGCCGCCGGCCGCAGCGACATCGCGCCCGTCTCGAGATCGAGGTCGGAGCGCAGCACGAATTCGACCGGATGCGGGATCGACCACAGCGTGCCGCGAATCTCGAACAGCAGCACGTTGTGACGCCGTTCGCCGGCGCGCCCGTCCGATGCATCGGCGACGCTGCGGACCTCGACGCTGTCCGGCGCGATGCGCGGCTCGAAGCGCACGATCGCGTCGCGGATCGACGCCTCGACCGACATCCGCTCGACGCCCGACATCGGCTTGCCGACGAGCGGCCGCATCCCGTAGTTGAGCACCGAGGCCTGCGCATGCGCGAAAGCGGCCCAGTCGACGAAGCCGTCCTCGGCGTTGCGCGTATTGAGCAGCCACGCGAGATCGCGCAGCACGGCCGCGCGCAGGCGCTCGGCGCCGATCCCTTGCGTGCCGGGCGGATCGGCCGTGCGCTGCGGCGCGTCGTCGGTCAGCCGGTCGAGCAGCGCGGGCTGCAGCCGGTCGCGCACACCGGCGTGCCGGCCGGCGCGGGCTTGCGGGTCGTCCATCGTCATCGCTCCAGCGTCACATCTCGGTGTTTTCCTTGATGTTCCAGCCGACCGACACCTCGGCGCCCTTGCCGCCGTTGTCGTTCTGCTGCCAGTACTGCTTCTTCACCTTCGCGGCCTGGAAGCCGTAGTGCATCATCAGCCGGTCGGCCGCGTCGCCAGGGTCGATGCCCGCGACCTGCGCGGACGTGACGAGCACTTCCTGCAGCGTCACGCGCATGAACTCGACCTGCGTGCCACCGGTCTTGCACGCGGAGATCTCGACCTTCGGCAAGTGCTTGCCGCTCGCGCAGTTCTTGACGATCGCCGGCGCGCCCTTGTCCATGTACGCAGCCACGACGAGATCGTTGAAACTCGCCTTGCCCGCGTTGCCGCCGCTGCCGCTCGCCATCGCGCCCGGCTGGCTCGCGCCCCACGTGAACGATTCGATGTCGGTCCAGCCCTTGTGCTGCGCGTCCGCCGATTCGCCGGTCACGCCGTCCACCTTCATAAACATTGCCACGCCCATTGCCGTCTCCGTTTCGGTGCGAAATCAGGTTGAATGCCGGGTTGAATGCCGTATCGAATGCCGCGTGCCGCTCACTCGTTCGCCGCCTTCGCCGATGGCAGGCGCGAGATGAGCCGCAGCGACACGGTGAGCCCTTCGAGCTGGTAATGCGGTCGCAGGAAGAATTTCGACGTGTAGTAGCCGGGGTTGTCCTCGACCTCGTCGACGACCACCTGCGCGGCGGCCAGCGGCTTGCGCGCCTTGGTTTCCTGGGACGAGTTCACGGGGTCGCCGTCGACGTAGTTCATGATCCAGTCGTTGAGCCAGCGCTCCATGTCGTCGCGCTCGCGGAACGAGCCGATCTTGTCGCGCACGATGCATTTCAGGTAGTGCGCGAAGCGGCAGCACGCGAACAGATAAGGCAGGCGGCCGGACAACCGCGCGTTCGCGGTCGCGTCCGGGTCGTGATATTCGGCCGGCTGGTACAGCGACTGCGCGCCGATGAACGCCGCGAAATCCGAGTTCTTCCGGTGCACGAACGGCATGAAGCCGTTCTTCGCGAGCTCGGCCTCGCGGCGGTCGCTGATCGCGATCTCGGTCGGGCATTTCTGGTCGACGCCGCCGTCGTCGGTCGGGAACGTGTGGCTCGGCAGCCCTTCGACGGCCCCGCCCGACTCGACGCCGCGAATCGACGAGCACCAGCCGTACAGCTTGAACGAGCGGTTGATGTTCGCGGCCATCGCGTAAGCCGAGTTCGCCCACGTGTAGCGGTCGTGATTCGCGGCGTCGGTGTCTTCCTCGAAGTCGAATTCGTCGACCGGATTGGTGCGTGCGCCATACGGCAGCCGCGCGAGAAAACGCGGCATCGCGAGGCCGACGTAGCGCGAATCCTCCGACTGTCGCAGGCTGCGCCAGCCCGCGTATTCGGTGTTCTGGAAGATCTTGGTGAGGTCGCGCGGATTCGACAGCTCCTGCCACGAATCCATCTGCATCAGTTCCGGCGACGCGCCCGCGATGAACGGCGCGTGCGCGGCCGCCGCGATCTTCGACAGCTCGCCGAGCATCTCGACGTCCGGCGGGCTGTGATTGAAGTAGAAGTCGCCGACGAGGCAGCCGAACGGCTCGCCGCCGAACTGCCCGTATTCCTCCTCGTAGATCTTGCGGAACAGCGGGCTCTGGTCCCACGCGACGCCCTTGTAGCGCTTGAGCATCCGCGCGACCTCGTTGCGCGACGCCGGCAAGGCCTTGATCTTCAGCAGCTCGTCGGTCTCGGTGTGCGTGACGAGGTAATGCAGGCCGCGCCATGCGCCTTCGAGCGTCTGGAATTCGTCGTGATGCAGGATCTGGTTGATCTGTTCGGACAGCTTCCGGTCGATCTCCGCAATGATCTGCTTCACGCTGCCGTATGCGTCGGTCGTCATGCCGACCGTATGTTCGAGCGCCTGCTGCGCGAGCGTGCGCACTGCGCGCTCGACCGACTCGCGCGCCTCGGCCGTCTTCGGCTTGAACTCCTTCTGCAGCAGCGCGGCGAACTCGCCGTGCGCGACGGCCGGCTGCGCGGCCTCGCGGGTGTTGCGAGTTTCTGCGCGGGACTGGACGGGGTCATTCATCGCGGGCCTCCGGTTGGGTCGCGTCGCCGGCCTGCGCGTCGGCGCGCGGTTCGCGCACGAGCGTCTTCAGCAGGTCGGGATCGTTGATCGCGCGCTCGATCAGCTGCTCGGCGCCGTGCTTGCCGTCCATGTACGACAGCAGGTTCGACAGCTCGGTGCGCGCCTCCAGCAGCCGGCGCAGCGCGTCGACGTTGCGCGCGATCGCCGCCGGCGAGAAATCGTCGATCTGCTCGAACGTCATGTCGACGTTGAGCATCCCTTCGCCCGTCAGCGTGTTGGGCACCTGGAACGCGACGCGCGGCGCGACCGACTTCATCCGCTCGTCGAAGTTGTCGACGTCGATCTCGAGGAACTTGCGCTCCGGTAAATCCGGCAGCGGCTCGGCACGCTTGCCCGCCAGGTCCGCGATGACGCCCATCACGAACGGCAGCTGCACCTTGCGCTCGGCGCCGTAGGTCTCGACGTCGTACTCGATCTGCACGCGCGGCGCCCGATTGCGCGCGATGAACTTCTGTCCGCTGCCTGCCGCCTTGGTTCTGTCCGTCATCGTCCGCTCCTTCACATCGATCAGATTGCGTGTACGTCGCCGCCGCCGGGCGGCTTGCCTCATTCGCTCCGCTCGCCGCTCAGCAGGTCCAGCTTCGGCAGGCTCTCCGGAGCGAGGTCCCGGATGATTTCGTAGAAGTCGAGCGCGAGCAGCCGCTGCGCGCGCCGCAGCAGCAGCGGCGCCGGGTGGCTCGGCTCGTGCAGTTCGAAATAGCGGCACATCTTGTCGAGGCCGAGCCGCACGTCGTCGCGGCTCGCGACCTCGGCATCGCGCCAGGCCTCTCCGTGCGGCAACGCGGCCGGCGCGGACGCGGCGTGCGCGGCGCCGGATGCGGCCGGCGTTGCCGGAATCGAACCGTCCGCCGGCCGTGCCGCTTGCAGCGGTGCCGGCTCCGGCATTTCGCGCACGATGCGTTGCAACGCCTTTTCCGTGTCGCTCGCATCGGGCGACCATTCGCTGCCGAGCCGGTCCGTGACGTGCGTGCGGATCGCATCCAGCGCACCCAGCACCGCGCGCACCGCGTCGATCGGCGCGCGGCCGTCGTCGCGTGCGGTCGACAGCGCGGCGACCAGGCCGTCGCGGCTGCCTGCGGCCGGGTCGCCCGTATCGTCGCGGCCGTCGAGCGCGCGTTCGGCGTCGCGCACGCTCGGGCCGCCGTCGAACAGCGGCTGGCGCCGCGCCGCGCGCGCGCATTCGTGCGCGCCGGCGACATCGGCGAGCGCGTTCATTCGCAATGTCGGATCCGGTTCGCCATCGGCGTCGAGGCGCGGATGCAGGTCGTCCCACCAGCGCTCGATCAGGCCGGCGACGACCGCGAGCCCGTCCGCGTAGCCCGGAATGCCGTGCTGCTCGGTCCAGCTGCGCGCGAGATACGCGGCGACACGCAAGTCCTTCGTCCGCTCGCCCAGCGCGAGTGCGAGGCGCTCGACCGCGCGCCAGTCGGGCGTCTCGGCCGGAATCACGGTGTCGCCGTATTGCTGCTCGGCGCGCGGTGTCGCCCGCGCTTGAAGCTGCAGGAAGTCGGCGTCGTATTCGAGGTTCGGACCGCACGGGGCTTCGGGCGAGACCGCCGCCAGCAGCCGGCCGATCAACCCGGCGCGCGGCGTCGCGGCCGGCAAACCGGGCGACGGCGAGGACAATGCGGCGGCGGCCGGCGCCGCCTGGCTGACATCATTCGAATGCATAGTCGATGTTGACCGGTTTGCTGCCGAAGTCGATCGCCACGGTGCGGTGCAACGGCGGCAGCGAGCCGTTGCGGATCTCGATCTGATAGACGCCCGGTGTCAGCGACACCGAGCGCAGCGGCGGGCTC
Source organism: Burkholderia sp. SCN-KJ (assembly GCF_024656005.1). Lineage (NCBI taxonomy): Bacteria > Pseudomonadati > Pseudomonadota > Betaproteobacteria > Burkholderiales > Burkholderiaceae > Burkholderia > Burkholderia sp. SCN-KJ. The sequence goes on along the minus strand of NZ_JANKOG010000005.1, from coordinate 337,756 downwards.
GCGCCGCGCCGTGCGCCGTTCACGTACACGTCGCCCCACGGACGCACGTTGAAACGGACCTGGACGGTCTCCTGTTTCGGCGGGCGCTGCTCGACGGCCGGCGCGTTGACCGCCGCGACGGCTGTCGCCGCATCCGATGGCGACGCCGGCGCGGGCACCGGTGCTGGCATCGGTGCGGCCGACGGCGACGCAGCAGCCTCCGACGGCGGCACGTTGACGACGCGCTCCGATGCGTCGAGGCTGCCGGCCGGCGCGATGGTCGCGCTCGAACCCGCTTGCGACGGCGTGACGCCCGCGATGTCCGTGGCGGTCGTCGCGACCTTCGGCGCGGAAACGGCAGCCACCGCGGCGGGCGTGCTGGCCGGCGCGGCGGCCAGCGATGGCGGCGGCACCTGCGCGGACGATCCGCCCGGCATGCTCGACGGCGGCACGACGATCGGCGTCGGGCCACGCTGCGCGAGCATCGCATCCGACGCGCCGGCCGAGGACGCGACGCCGGCCGGCGGCTGGCTTGCGCCGGCTTCCGGTTCGCCCGCGACCTTCGCGGGACGCGACAGATAGGTCGCGGCGATGCCGACGACGATCAGTGCTGCCAGCGCGCCACCCACGTAGGTCTTCGTGCGCCGGTTGCCCGCCGCGATGAACGATGGGCGGCGCGGCGGGTGGATCGGAGGCGCTGCGCCCGGCGAGGGCGTGGATGTGGAGGCGCCAGCAGCGCCAGCAGCGCCAGCAGCGCCAGCAGCGCCAGCAGCGCCAGCAGCGCCAGCAGCGCCAGCAGCGCCAGCAGCGCCAGCAATCGGCAGTGCCGTTCCGTTCAGGTTCCCTGTATCCGTTGCACGGCCTTGCCCACTGTCCGCCCCGGCGCTTGCCGATCGCATGCCGGCATCGCCATGCATTTCGGTCGTCGAAGCCGACTGGTCGTCGTGCGACGCTTCCTTTGCATGCTCCTCATCATCGTCACGTCCATCGGATAGCCCCGTTTTCGCGGAGGGCGACAACGCCTGCGATACGGATGACGAAGCAGTTGAAGAAGCGGACGACGCCTGTGAAGCCAGCGCTCCCGCAGCCGCACCCGAAACGCCGGAAGCAGCCTTCCCTGCTCCGCCGCCCCCGGCATCGGCCGCCGGCGACACAACGGCCGCACCATACCCGCCGCCCGGCCGGTCGAGATCGCGCAACCCGAGTTCCGCCGCGAACGCCGCGACCGACTCCGGCCGATCCGGGATCCGCAACTGCAACGCATGATCGATCGCCGCGAGGAACGCCGGGCTGTACACCTCGCCGGCCGGCAACTCGCGCGACGCGAGCGGCCGGTACGTGTCCTTGATGCTGCGCACGACGGCCGCGGGCGGCAGTTCACCGGTGATCAACGCGTGCATCACCGCGCCGAGCGCGTAGAGATCCGTCCATGGCCCCTGGCTGAACGCGGGGTCGTCGGTGTATTGCTCGATCGGCGCGTAGCCGGGCTTGATCATCATCGCGCCGTCGTCGACGAGATCGCCGATCCGCTTGCGCGCCGCGCCGAAGTCGAGCAGGATCGCGCTGCCGTTCGGGCGGATCAGCACGTTGTCGAGCGCAACGTCGCGATGGAAGCACTGCGCGCGATGCAGCGTGTCGAGCGCGCCGAGCAGCGCGCCGACGATGTTGCGCAATTGCGTCTCGCTCATCCGCACACCGCCGTCGAGCAGCTGCTTGAGCGTGCGCCCCTCGTAGAACGGCATCACCATATATGCGGTGCCATGGCTCTCCCAGAAGTGCAGCACCTTCACGAGCCCCGGATGGTCGAATTGCGCGAGCAGGCGCGCCTCGTTGAGGAACGCGCCGCGTCCCGCGTCGAACGCCTGGGCGAACCGTTCGGAGCGCAGCGACACCGTGTAGTCGCCACCGCGCGTCGCGAGCATCGACGGCATGTATTCCTTGATCGCGACCGCGCGCCGCAACGTGCGGTCGAACGCGCGATAGACGATGCCGAAACCGCCGATGCCCAGCACCTCGTCGAGCTGCAGCTCGCCCAGGCGATGACCGAGCGGCAGCGGCCGCACCGTGAATTCGGGCGCGTCGCCGCGGGTCGCCGTGTCGTGCTCGTTGTCTCTCGATGAAGGGTCCTTCATGTCTACCTCGCGATACCGCATCCGTATTGCCTGCGTTGCCTGCCTCCGACCGCCGGCCGGCACCGTCAGCGACCGCCGAACAACGTCAGGAACAGCGCGTTGTCGGGCGCGCCCGTATGCGCATGCGTGCGCAGCGGCGAGCCGTCGGCGCGATTGGTCCACCAGAAGCTCGTCCCGCCGTGCGGATCGAAATAGCCGGACAGCCCGGGCCATGCGGCGAGCGCCGGCCGCTCCGGCAGCGTCGCCGTGATCCCGTCGACCACGTCCGCCGTCGGCCCGTCGCCCGGTGCGAGCCGCACGCGGTCGAGCGTCTCCTCGAGGTCGACCGGCGCGCGCGCATGCCGGATCGCGTCGAGCAGTGCATGGCCGATCTGCCAGTAGAACGCGTCGGCGGCGTCCGGCAGCCCGTTCCAGTAATCGGCCGCCGGCATCGCCAGCGTGACGATCACCGGGTAGTAACGCCCGACGCGGTCGCAGCTCGGCGCGAGACAACCGGCCTGCACGCACGACGCGCCGGCGCCTGCCGGCACCAGGAAATTCCAGACCGACGCGACCGTGTAGTGGCGCGCGATCTCGTCCGGGCCGCGCTGGCGCATCGCGGCCATCCCCTGCTGAAGCCAGCGCTCCCACCACTGCGCGAGCGCATGCGGCAGCCGGCTGTTCACGAAGTCGCCGGCGCCGGGAATCTTTCCGTACCAGGCCGGGGCGTCGCCGTCGGCGCGCGCGAGCGGCGGGAGGCGGCTCATTGCTTCGGAGGGCATGTAAAGGACTCCATCTGGGGCAGCCTGAACGGATTGCGGACACTGCCCGCATTCACCTGCAGCACGAGCGGTTTGCCGTCGACGGTGAAGCGCGCGACCATCTGGTCCGACCCGCGCCCGGCCGACACGGCCGCGCGGTCGAACAGCCGGTGCAGCGCCCACGGCCCGCCGGTCGTGAAGCCGTCGGTCGCGCCGGCCTGCCCCGACACCTGCAGGCGCACCTGGTTGCTGCCGCGCGTGCCCGGCCAGTCCACCGCGCTCTGCACGAGCGGGCCGTGCGCATAACGGACGATCTGGCCGTCGACATCGAGCACCATCTCCGTGAGCGACGGATCCATTTCGAGCGGCTGGATCTGCACCTTCAATTGCGCGGTGCGTGCGCCGCCGCCGAAATACACGTCGCGAATCACCGCGGCCTTCTCGAACGACGAAAGCATCGCGGCGGCCGCCGGATCGGCGTCCGCATTGCGGTTCGCGAAACGCCACGGGTGCGACGTCGTATCGACGATCGACTGCAGGTTCTTCTGGTAGAAATCGTCCATCAGGCCGCCCGGCGCGAACATCTGCGCGAAATCCGCCGGTGCGACGTCGCGCGACGATCCGCGCGCGAACGGGTAGCGACCCGCGATCGCCTGCCGGCAGAAATCGCCGACGTTCGCGCCGGCCCGCTGCGCGACGCTGCGCTGCTCGACGGTCGCGACGCTGCCGTTCGCGACGTTCGACAGGTCGTCGAGCACTTCACGGAACGGCGTGGGCAGCCGGCCGGCCTGCGCGCGCAGCCGCGCGGGCGCGTCGGACGGCGGCGGCTGGGCGCCGCTGCGCAGCGCATCGTCGGTGGCCGTCAGGTACGTATAGAGCGCGTCGATCGACTTCAGCACCGCGTCGAACGCCTGCGCCTGGTCGCCGCTGCCCGGCGCGAACGCGCGCAGTCCGGCGAAGTGGCTGTCGCCCACCTGCTCGGGGCTCGCGGGCGCCGCGGCTGACGGATTCGCGTCGCTCGCGCCCTGCCCCGCGAAGATCTGCGACAGCGAACTGCGCGCCTCGTCGACCTTGTCCTGCGCGCGCGACGCGAGATTGCGCGCGCCGCCCGGCGCATCGCCGAGCGCCGTGTCGCGCGCGAGCGCGATCATCAGCCGGGTGAGCGGCGAATCCGCCGACGACAGCGTGCGCGCGACCTGGATGCTCTGCGCGAGCGTCGCCGTGCGCTGCAGCTTGAGGTCGGCGAGATAGTCGTCCCAGATCTTCAGATAGTCGTTCAGGTACAGCTGGCGGATGTCGCGCGCCCATGCGGCGGCGTCGTTCAGCCCGGGGATCTCGGACAGCCCGAGATTCAGCACCCATACCTCCTCGCGCCCGTATGCGTCGACCTCGCCCGCGAGGCGCGGCGCGAACGCGTTCCGATAGCCGTTGCGCGTATACAGACCCGGCACGCCTTCCGACAGCGGCTTGCCGCTCTGGCGGCGGAACACGAGCGACGCGTCGGGCCCCACCGCGCGCGCGACGCTGAAATCGAACGCGGACGTCGCCGGCCGCAGCGTGCGCGTGAGCTGGCGATACAGCCGCTGCGAGAATGGCACCTGCCGCAGCCGGTCGCGTACGTCGGCCACGAGCCGCTCGTTCATCGGATACGGCGACACGGCCACCCGGTTGCCGAACAGCGCGGCGAGATGCGCGCGCAGCGCCGAGCGTTCGGCCGGCGAGAAATCGGGCGGCAGCGAGCGCTCCATTTCCAGGTCGACGACGGCCTGCACGAACGCAGGATCGTAATGCGCGCTGTCGTACAGCATCAGGTAGGCCTTCAGCGCCGCATACGCGTAGTCGGTTTCGTCCGGCCGTGCATCGCTCAGCGCGGCCTCCATCCGGCGCGCGGCGATCGGCAGCAGCACGTCGTCGAGCGCGCGCCGGTACACGGCGTCGACGGCCTCGTCGATCTTCTCGCCCTGAAACAGCCCCCAGCGGTACGCGAGCGGTGGATGCGAGCGGTCGACGCCGCCGGCATTCGCAAGCCCGCCGAGCGCATCGAGCACCGGCAGCAGCCGCGCGATGTCGGTCGCATCCGAGAACTTCGCGCCGGCGATCTGCGCATCGACGGCGGGTACCTGCTGCGCGATCCGGTCGAGATACGCGCGATTGTTCGCATAGCTGCGCAGCCAGGCAGCCAGCACGACCACGCTCACGAGCGCGAGCAGCGCATAGCCGGCGATCTGCAACACGCGCCGCTTCTGATGCCAGCGCAGGTCGCTGCCGGCGAGCGCGGCTTCGCGGAAGATGTGCTCCTGCAGCAGCGACTTCAGGAAGAAGCTGCGCCCTGTCGAGCCGACCTGGGCAACCGGCGGCACGCCCTCGATCTTCAGGAAGCGCTTGATGCCGCTCATTACGCGGTCGAACGCGGTGCCTTCCTGCGTGCCGCTCGTCAGGTACACGCCGCGCAGCATCGGCATCGGTTCGAAGCTCGACACGGAAAACACTTCGGCGACAAACTGGCCGAGCATGTCCTGCAAGTCGGCGACCTGCTGCGGCAGCAGGTACGCCATCTCGCGCTGGCGCGCATCGGTCTGCGTCGCGAGCAGTTCGGGCAGCCCGTCGTTCAGCCGCTGGTGCAGCAGCCGGTATTCGCGGTCGAACGCGGCGCGCAGGTCGAAGCCCGGCGCCTCGCTCTGCGCGAGCGGGAACGTGAAGCCCCACACCTGCGCGCATTCCGCGCGGCCGAAGCCGCCGAAATACTCGGCGAAGCCGGCCAGCAGGTCGGCCTTCGTCACGAGCAGGTAGACGGGAAACCGGATGCCGAGCTGGGCGCGCAGCTCGAGCAGCCGCTTGCGCAGCACCATCGCGTGCTGCGTGCGCTCGGCTTCCGACGCGCCGACCAGATCGGCGACGCTGATCGTCAGCATCGCACCGTTCAGCGGCTGGCGCGTGCGGTACTTCTTCAGCAGCTCGACGAAGCCTTTCCACTCGGCTTCGTCGAGTGCGCGGTTGCCTTCATGGGTCGTGTAGCGGCCGGCCGTGTCGATCAGCACCGCGTCGTTCGTGAACCACCAGTCGCAGTGCCGGGTGCCGCCCACGCCGCGAATCGCGGCACGGCCGAACTGCTCGGCCAGCGGAAAACTGAGCCCGGAATTGACGAGCGCGGTCGTCTTGCCCGAGCCGGGCGCACCGATGAACACGTACCACGGGAGCTGGTACAGATACTGGCGCGACATCCGGTCGAACCAGCGCGCCAGCCCCTTGCGCGCGGTGTCCGCCTGCCCGAAGCGGACTTTCTTCAGCAGCGCCGCGGCCTCGTCGAAGCGGCTGCGCAGCTCGTCGAGCTGGGCCTTGGCCGGATCGTCGGGGTTGGCCGGCCCGGGCGCGGCCTCGCGCAACTGGTTCAGCAACTGCGCGTTCAGGCGGCTCGCGTGCCAGCTTCGCCACGCCACGCGTGCGCCCCACGCGGCGAACAGCACCGCGATCGTCACCGCGCGCGCCCAGCCGCTCTCGAGCGGCCGGATCTCGGCGAACGCGAACAGCGGCCCGGCGAGCCACACGAAACACGCGAGCACGACGAGACCGGCGAAGGTCCAGATCTCCCGCGACGGCAACGGCCTGACGAAACGTGCGACGGCCTGGTTCATGTCAGTGCGCTCCCTGCGTCGCGCCGACGGCGGCACTGCCGGGCGCCGGCAGCAGCGTGATCTCGACGCGCCGGTTCAGCGCGCGATTCGCGGGCGTATCGTTCGGCGCGACCGGATCGAGCGTGCCGCGCCCCTCGGCCGCGAGTCGCTCCGGATGGTCGAGGCGCGCGGCGATCATGCCGCGCACGGCCTCCGCGCGCTCGCGCGACAGGTCCCAGTTCGATGCGAAGCGTGCCGTATGCACCGGCGTGTCGTCGGTATAGCCGGTCACGCGCACGTTGCCGGGCACCTGGTCGAGCGCATCCGCGACGCGTGCGAGCACCGGCGCGTAACGGTCGATCACCGACGTCGAGCCGGACTTGAACAGCCCGTCGCCGCGCAGCACGATCACGCTGCGATCGGCGTCGTCGCGCACCGACACGAGGCCGGCCGCGATCTCGGGCGCCAGGAACTTCGCGACGCGCGGCGCCGGCGCCGCGCGCGGCGATGCCTGGGCAGGCTGCAGCTTCGGCACGTGCAGCGCGTCGATCGACGCGAACAGCCGGTCCGAATGTCCGGCCAGCGCGATGCGCAGCCCGACGAACGTGCCGAAGCCGATCAGCAGCGCAAGCGCCACGCAGACCCAGAGCGGCACGATGAAGCGACGCGACACGTCGCGCGTGACGACGTCGCGCCAGTGCGGCGACAGCGCGGGCTCGAATTCGCCGCGCACCGAGCGGATCGTGTGAGCCAGTTGCCAGCGCAGCGCGTCGAGCTCGGCATGACCGTTGTCGAGCACCCGATAGCGGCCCTCGAAGCCGAGCGCGAGACAGAAATACTGCAGCTCCAGCAGGTCGAGGTGCTGGCGCGGCTGCTGGGACAGGCGTTCGAGCAGGTGGAAGAACTTCTCGCCGCCCCAGGTTTCGTTGTGGAACGAGACGAGCAGGCTGTGCGACGACCACACGCTGCCGCCCCACGGCGTCAGCGCGGCTGCTTCGTCGAGCGCCGTGCACAGGCAGTAGCGCGCACCGATGATCGCCTCCGACGGCACGCCGGCTTCCTGCGCGCGCGCCTCGAACTGACGGATCTCGACGACGAGATGCTCGCGCAGCCACGCCGGATTCGGATGATGGACGGTCGAGCGGATCTGGGGCACGAGATTGAGCAGCGGGTTCGCGGCCGCGACGAGCGGGTTCGTGCCGCTCGCGGCCCAGCGTCCCGGGCGCGGCTGCGTGGCCGTCGGCCCGGCCGCACCGGCCGCGGCCGGCGGATGCATGCCGCCCGGATTCGGCGGCACGAATCCGCCTGCGCCGGCGGAAATCGAATCGGAGGAAGAATTCATCGCGCTGCCCCGCCCTCACCCGCGAATCGCCCAGAACTCCATCGAGAGCCCCGGAAATTCGCCGGCGAAATGAAATGCGAGACCGCCGGAGCGCGCCAGCTGCTTCCACAGGTCGCTGCCCTTGTCGATCTCGAAGTACGTATGCCCTGCGTGATACGGGATCTGCCGCGGCGCGACCGGCAACTGGCGCATCGTGATGCCCGGCAGCTGCAACTGCACCAGGTCGCGGATCCGCTCGACCGGGCCGAGCTTCGCCTGCGCGGGAAACCGCGCGCGCAGGCTGTCGGCCGGCACGTCCGCGCGCACGGCCAGCACGAAGCCGGCCGTGTCGCGCAGCGCGGGATCGGCGAGCGTCGCGACCCGGATGCCGTTGCCCGCGTCGCGCAGCTCGATCTGGATCGCGTTTTGCTCCAGCACCGTCGACAGCGACCGGCGCAGCTCCGTCATCAATTCGGCGAAGCTCGTGCGCAGGTCGTCGTGCACGTAGACGGCGAGCGATTGCGGGCGCCGGCCGGCCGCCGTGAACGTGCTGAGGTCGCATGCGAGCTTCAGCCAGTCGCGGAACAGCGCCTCCGGATGCGTCGCGACGTCCTGCTGCGCGTGCCAGGTCAGCGCCAGGTAGCGGTTCACCAGTTGCAGCAGCAGGAAATCCGCGACTTCCGATACGCCGCCGCGCCCCGGCTCCGACAGTCGCTCGGCCAGCGCGTCGCTGCGCTGCGTCAGCAATCCGTGCAGCTCGCGCGTGTATGCGAGCAACGCCGCATCGCGCTGCGCGACCAGGCGCGGCGGAATGTAGCCGTCGTCGACGAGCAGCCGCGCGTCGGTGCGCCGCTCGACGATCCGCACGACGCCGAGCGCATGCCAGTCGCCGGTCAGCTCGGTGTCGAGCATCAGCCGGACGTTCAGGCGCCCCGTTTGGAGCAGTGCGGGGCCGAGCGCGACCGCGTTCGCATCGGCCACTTCGTATTCGCGCACGACGTAGCGCGCGACGTCCGCGCCGCCGTTACCGCCTGCGTCCACGCCGAACGACACCTCCTCGCCGCCGCCGCGCCACAGCGGCAGTGCGAGCACGACGAGCTGACCTTTCGCATCGGGCGGCACATCGAGCGGCTCGGGCAGATCGTCGGGATGCGTCAGGTCGAACGGCGTGCCGTCGCGCATCACGCCCGCCGCCGCGCGTAGCGCGACCTTGCCGAGCGCGAGCTGCTCCCGGTCGATCTCGAGGGTGTCGAAGCCCCAGTAGAAGCCCTGCAGCGGCAGGCAGCGCAGCGCGACGTAGCGTTCCCAGTGCCGCTCGAGCTGCTGGAAATGCTGCGGCCGAAGGAACATCCCTTCGGTCCACACCACGCGCTGGCGCAATGCGGCGACCGGCGTCGCGGACATCGTCGGTTCGGTCATGGGCGCCCCCGCGTGTCGTTCAGCGCGAGACCGCCGTTCCTGATCGCGATCGACAGCTTCAGCTCGCCGGGCGACGTCTGCCAGAACTTGTATACGTTCAGCGGCTTCGCGCGCGGCAGCGGCACCGTCAGGCGCCAGCGGTTCTTGTCGAGCATCCGGTATTCGGCGATCACGCCGATCGCGCCGGCCTCGACGTTGCCGCGGTAATGCAGCGTGCGCGACTCGCCCGGGCGCAGGATCACGCGGTCGGTGCCGAGCAGGTCCGCGCCGAGGATATTCTCGGGTTTGTCCTGGAGCGAGAAGAAGTCGGCGCCGTCGAACGCCGATGCCGCGCGCAGCTGGAACACCTTCAGTACGATCGGCGAAGGCTTGCGGTTGAGGTCCGGATTGACGTCGGGCGCCACGTCGACCGTGATCGCATACGGCACCGCGGCGGCACGCTCGGTGGCGCCGCATCCGGGCAACAGCAATGCACATCCCAATACGATGAACTCGCTCGACCGCCAGCGCATATTTCACCCTCGCAGCGCAATAATCCCCCCGTCGATTTCCGTACGCGAAATCGACGCATCGAATTAAAAGGGGACGATTAATTGACCGGTAATTACGTGGCCTGCATATCCTTCCACTCAAATTTCATTCGGCAATTTATTCTTGTAAAAAGACGGGTCAAATCTCCAATTACGGGACGGAATCGAAATTGGGGAGATGGCGATGAATTGATTTCTGTCATTTTGAAAAGGCGTGTTAATCCGGCCGGTTCGCCACGGCGGCCCGGTTCTATTGCATGGACACTTGCTGTATGGACGCTGAACCCAAGCCTGACGGCCGTCGGCGATGGGTGGCGACGCCCTGCGGGTCGTGTCACGCTGTTTGCGTTGCCCGAACGGCAGGCCGGTCTTTACGATCATTGACCGGCGCCGGGCAAACAACTGACGAATCCCAAAAAAGCACAGCGAACTATAGAATCGATTTTATGGATTAACAAGTCGAAAACCCGGAATCGATTTGAGTGGCAACTCGAACGCAATTCCCAAGTTGAAACAAAACGTAACGGCGACATCACCAGCCCTGATTGGCACTAGAATCCAACAGCGCTTGTGCGCCACCTTCCAATAACGCAAATATTTCATTTCAAAATGAAAGGCCGTTCATCGATCGTGATTTTCCTCGGCGCCTTGCTGCTGGGAATCGGCGGATGCAGCACGTCGCCCACGCAGTCGGCGGCGCGCGCCGCGGTCGACAGCGCGCGCGCGGCGTATGGCGCCGGCGACTACGGACGCACGATCGCGATCCTGAGCCGAGCGAAGGAGATCGACGGGGCCGATACCGACACGCAGGTCGCCGCGCACAAGCTGCTCGCGTTCAGCTATTGCGTGACGAACCGCATCGCGCAGTGCCGCGCCGAGTTCTCGAAGATTCTCGACCTCAACCCGCGCTTCGACTTGTCCCCGGCCGAGAAGGGACATCCGGTCTGGGGGCCCGCGTTCGAGTTCGCGCGCCGCAGACATGCGTCGTCGTCCTGACCGAACCGGAATCCCCGCGAGCGTTTCCTTACCGAGCGACGTGTGACATGCAACTGATCGTGATCGAACATGCCGGCGAGCCGGTCGAAAGCGACTCCTACGACGCCGTCGTGTTCCACCCGCCCGGCGGCACCATCGGCCGGGCGACCGACAACCATCTCGTGCTGCGCGACGACACCCGGCAGATTTCCCGGCTGCAGGCCCTGCTGCAGGTCGGTGACGATGCGTGCCTGCTGAAGAACCTGAGCAGCGTGTCGACGATCGAGGTGAACCGCGAGCCCGTCGGCTACGCACAGGAGCGCCCGCTCAATACCGGCGACATCATCCGCATCGGACCCTACGTGCTGCGTGCCGAGCGTGACGACGGACATGACGCGCCGGTCGTCGACATGCCCACCGCTGCTTCCAGCGCGCGCGCCGACCTGCGGGGCACGCCGGGAACCGCCGCACACGCGCACGTCGACGCGAAGACGACCGGCAACCGGTTGTGGGGCCTGCTGCAGGATCGCCTCGCTCCGCGCGGCAAAGCAGCGGACACCGGCAGGCGATCCGGCACGGCGGCGCGCAGGGAGGCGGCGCAGCCCGCGAGCCGCGCCGCGCCGCCGGTGCCATCGCAACGCGATCTGAATCAGTTATCGACCGACCCGCTCGACTTGTTTGTACCGTCGTCGCCCGATATCGGTGGATCGGGTTCGGCGTCTCCGTCCGAACGCGGCAAGGCGGATCGCGGCGCGTCGTCCGCGACGCAAGCCGATCATGCGCCCGAGTGGACGCAGCACGTGCGTGTGCAACCGGCGACGGCGCATGCCGAGCCACGTCCCATCGACGAGCCCGCACCGCCGGCGAACCGCGTGCCGACGCCCGATGAATTGCTGAACGCGTTCTTCGCAGGCGCCGGACTCGATACCGCCGCCGGGTCGCATCAATGGTCGGCCGAACAGCTGTACATCGCAGGGCAGTTGCTGGCGCTGTTCGCGAACGGCACGGTCGAGCTGCTGTCGTCGCGCAGCATCCTGAAGCGGGAGGTGAAGGCGCACATGACGATGCTGCTCGATCGCGAGAACAATCCGCTGAAGCTGCTGCCGGACGGCGGCGCCGTGCTGCGCCAGATGTTCGGGCTGCCGCTGCCCGGCTTCATGTCGCCGCAGAGCGCGGTCAGCGACGCGTTCCAGGATCTGCACGCGCACCAGATCGGCATGGTCGCCGGCATGCGCGCCGCGCTGATGGACCTGCTGACGCGCTTTTCGCCGCAACGGCTGCGTGAGCGCGACGATGCGATGCGCTGGTACGAGAAGCGCGTGCCCGCGCTGTACAAGGCGAGGATGTGGGACCGCTACGCGGCGACGCATCGCGACACGGTGTTCGCGATCGAAGACGATTTCGCGTCGGTATTCGGCAAGGCGTTTCTCGCCGCGTACGACGCGGAAGTGGAAAGCTATCGCGGCAGCAGCCGGCATTGAACGGCGAGCGCGTCCTCGGGCTTGTTGAAATCGCGGATCGCCGCGACCGGGCCCGTCACGCTGCGCAACGCGCTTGCGCGACCGTCAATCTTCCGTAGCGGCAGTCGCGGAAGACGCCCGTATCCGCATGACGGTTTGACGCGAGGTGCCGAATTTACGTGCGACCTCGCTGACCGACAGGCCTTTGTCGAGCGAACGCATGACGCGCTCCTGATCGTGGCGCGACAGCGAGGCTGGCCGGCCAGTATGCTGTCCGCGTTCCTGCGCGAACTTCAGGCCGTTCTGGCTGCGTTGGCTTCTCGTCGCGATTTCCATCTGGACGATCGCGCGCAGCGTTTTGACCGCTTGCCGTTCGGGACGGCCTGCGAGATCCACGTTGCCGAGCTCGACGCACAGGACGGAAATTCCTTTGTCGCGACATTCCATCAACGTCGAAAGTACATCGCGCGCGCTGCACCCGAGCGCGGAGAGTTCGAGTACGACCAGAGAATCGCCGGGCGCAACACGCCGCAAGAGACCTTTCAGTTCCGGCCGACCGGCTGCTGCGACGTACGGGTGCACATGTTCGATCGTGGTGCGGCTGAGCACGACGGTGTAACCGGCCTTGTCGAGCTCGAACAACTCCTTTTCCGGATCCTGACGATCGACGGGTTTGTTGAGGTAGAAATAAGTGCGAGCCACGACGGTGTCCTGGAGCGGGCATCAACGACGCGAACGCGCAAGAACGGACAGCAAGTCGTCCAGCGCCACCGGTTTCCGCAGATGCGCATCGAAGCCGGCATTCGTGGCCGCCTTCACGTCGGCCTCCTGGCCAAAGCCGCTGAGCGCGATACAGGTCACCGATCTGAGCGCCGGCGCTTCGCGCAGTTTCGCGATGAACGCCAACCCACCCATGCCTGGCATGCCGACATCGGACAGGACGAGGTCCGGTATCTGGCCGTCGAGCAGCGACAACGCCTCTTCTCCGCTGGTTGCCGTCTGAACGATCGCGCCATCGCTTTCCAGCAGGACCTTGAAGGTTTCGACGGTTTCCGCGTCGTCGTCGACCATCAGGATATGCAGGCCGTGCAACGATTCGGCCGCGATCCCCCCGGCTGGGCTCGTATCGGCGACAGCGCGATGGGTCGGGAGCGTGATAGTGAACGTCGCACCGCGGCCGACGCCTTCCGATTCCGCGCGTACCGCGCCGCCATGCAGGCTCACGAGATCCCTGACCAGCGCAAGGCCGATGCCGAGGCCGGCACGGCGTGCGTTCGAGTCCCGGCTTTGCTGGAACATGTCGAAGATGTGCGGCAACAGCGACGGCTCGATGCCGCTGCCGGTATCTGCCACACGCAGCACGGCCTCGGCATGTTCGTTGACCTGCAGCGAGACATCCACCGAACCGCGCTGCGTGAATTTCAGCGCATTGCTGATCAGGTTCCAGACCGTCTGTTCGATCCGCGTGATGTCGGCGTGGATGATGACGGGCGAGCCCGTCATCGTGACGTTGAGCGCGAGGCTGCGCTGGTTCGCTTCGGCCTGAACGGCGTCGGTGACACGACGGACGACCTCGCGCAGGTCGACGGGCGTGCGCACTACCGACAGCTTGCCGGTCCGTACGCGCGAGATATCGAGTAAATCGTCGATGATCTGGGCTTGACCCATCACGGTGCGCCGGATCGTGTCGGTTGCGCGCAAGAGGTTCAGGTTCTGCCGCGTTTCCGGCGCGCGCGCAATCAGCTCCGCGCTCGCCGAAATCAGATTGAGCGGATGCTTGAGTTCGTGGGATACCACGGCAAGGAATTCGTCGCGCCGCCGCTGGGTATCCCGCTCGCTGGCTTCTCGAACGAGTTCGGGCTTTGCGGCGCGGGCGGCCGTTGCGGACTCGGCGAATTCCCCCAGGTCACGAGCGATTTTCGCAAATCCGCTCATGCCCGGTTCATCCAGACGCGCCAGCACGCCGCTCGCAAAGAAGTGCGTGCCGTCCTTGCGCTGATGCCAGCGCTCCTCCTCGGTGCGCCCATTCAGTCGGGCTTCCGCGAATTCGCGCCGGGCAACGTTATTGACACGGTCCTCCTCGGTCGAAAGGATATCGGCGGACTGCCCGATCATTTCCGCTTCCGTGTACCCGAAGATCCGCTTCGCACCGGCATTCCAGCTCGTGATGAGGCCGTCGTCGTCGAACGTGATGATCGCGTAGTCCTTGGTGCCCTCGGCCACGATACGCATGCGCCGTTCGCCTTCGCGCAGCCGGTCTTCCGCGTGACGACGGTCCGTGATGTCGACGAACGACAGCACCGCGCCGTCGATGCGGTCCTCCGTCGTCCGGTAGGGAACGAAGCGCGCGAGATACCAGCGCCCATCGTTGCTCTTCAGTTCCCGCTCGATGACGCGCAGCGAATCGAACGCCTCCGCGGCATCGTCGGCGAGCTTCGGGTATTCGAGCCGATGCGTGATATCCAGCAACGATCGGCCGATATCGGAAGGAATGATGCTGAAGACATCGGTCGCACGCGGCGTGTAACGCTTGATGCAGATATTGCGATCGACGAAGATCGTGCCGATGTCGTTCGCGGCAATCAGGTTGTGCAAGTCGTCGTTGATCTTGCCGGTTTCCTCCACCTTCGATTTCAGCTCGGCATTGACGGTGGTCAATTCCTCGTTGATCGACTGAAGCTCTTCCTTGCTGGTTTCGAGCTCTTCTGTCGCCGAACGCAGTTCTTCGTTGATGGCCTGAAGTTCTTCGTTGGAGGCCTTCAGCTCTTCCGTCGACGTTTCCGACTGCTCGATGGTCGACTGAAGCTGCTCTTTCGTGCGCTGCAACTCGCGCTCGAGCTGGTTGATGATCGGATCTTTTTGCGCGTCGGCCGTCGATGTTTCCGATCCGCTCATGCTGTCTTCGACTTCATCGAACAACACCAGCACGAAATCCGCATTGGCCTCGGGATCGTGCACGGGACGCGCCGTCATGTTGACGAAATACGAACGTGCCTCGCGCTCAATCCTCACACGTCGCGCTTCCACACTGCGATTCGTGTGCAAGGCCTGGTAGATCGCGGTGCGCAGTTCGAGCCGCAGCTCGGGGCGCACCACCGCGATGATGTTGTGAGACGGTTCGCCCCCCGAGTACTGCAGGAAGCGCCCTGCGCGATCGGACAAGTGAACGATTTCGGAATCGCGGCTGACGAGCACGCTGGGCGGTGCATGTTGCTCGACAAGACGCTGATGCAGGTCGCCAAAGGAGAGGCGGCGGCGTCCCGGCGGCTGCACCGTCGAAACGATCGGCCGCGCGCTCAGTGTGCCGGAAATCGACGCCGGCACGAGCATGTCGCCGCGCACCGCCACGTTCGCACGGTAGATGCGGTTGCGCTTGTCGACGACGGTGAACAGCGCACTGACGCTGTCGGCCGATTCGGAGCTGCCGAGAAACAGCACGCCGCCCGGACGCAACGCGAAATGAAACATCTTCAGAATTTCAATCTGGGCGTCCCGATCCAGATAAATCAGCAGATTGCGGCAGCAAATCAGATCGAGCCGCGAGAACGGTGGATCGCTCAACACGTTGTGATGCGCAAACAGCATGTGCTCGCGCAGTTCCTTCTTGACCCGATAGTGCGCGGCGTCTCTGGTAAAGAACTGGCGTACGCGGCCCGGCGTCACGTCGGCGAGGATCGAATCGGGATAGAGGCCGGCGCGCGCGAAGGAGATCGCCCGCTCGTCGATATCGGTCGCGAAGACCTGGAACGAATTGCCCTCGGGCGACTTCAGCGATCGATCCTGCAGCAGCATCGCCAGCGAATAGGCTTCTTCGCCGGTGGCGCATCCGACCGACCATACGCGGACGCGGTCCTGCTCGTCTCGCCCATCGAAGATACCGGGCAGGACATCCCGCTCCAGCACGTCGAACGCCTCCTTGTCGCGGAAGAAGTTCGTGACGCTGATCAGCATGTCCTGCAGCAGCGCCTGGGTTTCCTCCGGGTGCAGGTGGAGGTGGTCGCGGTACGCCTGCAGATCGGTGATGCCGTTGACCTGCATGCGGCGCTCGATCCGTCGCAGAACGGTCGCCCGCTTGTAATGACGAAAATCGTGCGCGGTGCGCGTGCGCAGGATGATCATGATCTCGCGCAGCGCCCGTTCTGCCGCCTCGTTGCCCAGATCGTAGAGGTGTTCCTCGTTTTCGACCACCGGCAGATTTATTTCCTTTGCAGTCAGCCACAGGTCCATTAGCCGCTGCGGCATCTCCGCCGCAGTGGTCACGAAGTCGACCATGCCGGTCGCAATCGCGCTGCACGGCATGCTGTCGTATTCCGCTTCCGCCGGGTCCTGGGCAAGCGTGATGCCGCCCATTTCCTTGACTCTCGACAGCCCGACGGACCCGTCCGAGCCGGCGCCGGACAGCACGATACCGATTGCGCGTTCGCGGTGGGCTTCCGCCAGTGTCCGGAAAAACAGATCGATCGCGGCCTTGCGCCCCCCTTCCTCAGGCTGATTGGGGGCGACGCGCAAATAGTCGTCGACCATCGTCAGCGCGAGCGACGGTGCGATCAGATAGACGTGATCCGGCTGAATGGGCGTGGCGCTCGTCACCTGGAGCACGGGCATGCCGGTTGCCTTCTGCAGCAGCGAAGCCAGGTTGCTTTCGTGATCGGGCGCCAAATGCACGACCACGACGAACGCCATCGACGTGTGCGTCGGCAGCGCTTCGAAAAATTCAAGGAGCGCACTCAACCCGCCCGCCGATGCGCCGATTCCGACGATCGGATGATTTGCCTGGCTTGGGAGAATGTGACCGCGTCTTTTCGACATCGCTGCTGATCCTTTCGGAAGAATAGGTATTCGCGGCCAAGGTCAGGCAGGCTCCTGGCCCGCTTGCACCAAGATGCGCAGTAAACTTCCATTATCCTTCGAGAAGCATCGACTGCAAGATTTTTGCCGCATGCCGTCATGCCCCGCGCGACGGGCTGCCGCCCGCCTCTTCCCCTGCCGCGACGCAGGGTCGCCGCACCGCCCCGGCGAGTATTTTTTTTCCGCGGTACGCCCAACACATCGATCGTCATACATCTCACGAAACAGCTGCGCAGACCGTTGCCCAAACTGAAATCTCCGATGCGCGGGATATTGCAACGAAAAACGGTCATGAATGTGCCTGATGGAAACGTATCCATTGGATCCGGGCTACGCGGCGTCTCTACTTGTTCGCTATCGACAACCGAAGGCGTCGCATTCTCACGCTCGAACGTATCGACGCGCGAGAAATCGCTCTTGCCTGCGGTCGGCGCAGCTGTCCGTAATGCTCAACATACGGACATGTTCAGGTCGTGTACTCCCGACCGTCCCTGGCCTATGCTACGTACGGTCTCATCCCGGCTCGGACACCCCCTTACAGGAATTCGCGATGATTGTTCAAAGGCTTTCGATTCGTGCCGACTTCGGCAAGCTGAAGGTCATCGCGGTCTGGCAATGCCTTGGAAGAATCGGCATGAGAGTGTGTCGTTGGAGAATCGAAGTCGATCGGACGACCCGCATCGAATCGATGACGGTCGACGTTGTCGGCGCCCATCCGATGCGCATAGCCGACATCGCCGCCATGCTCGGCGACACGCATCTCGAAATGAGAATCTCGCCGTTTCATTTGACGGTGATCTCGAATCCCGGAGCCGAGCCTGCATCGGGGACGGGCGGCGCACGTGACGCGGTCGGTCCATTCGCGCGCGTACGCTCAGGTCCGCGGCTGACGCTGGCCGGAGGTGTCACGGATCACGTCACGCGCTCCAGGCGCAAATGATCGCGCCAAAGCGCGCGACGTAGTCCCGGTTTGCGGTCGTCACGACCGACACGCAGTGGATCGGTAAAAACGCCTATTTCAAATTCCAGGAGACAAAAATGCTGAGCCCTCACGAATTGGCGGCGCTCATGCTGATCAAGTCGTCGCCAGACCAGATCGACATGGAACGCGAGGAACTCGATACGCTGCTCGAGCAGCAACTCGTCATACTCGAGCGGCTCGCTTCAGGCGTGCGGCGTCCCTCGGTGACGGATGACGGCGAATTACTGCTTCGTGCAGTGATGCGGGCACATTGACCAGCCTCCGTTGACCGACCGGGTCATGGCGGCCAGGCGCGACAGGCGAAAAGCCGTGACGTGGCCGACGTCCGCGCGCCGAGCAGGTGAACATCCACGGTAATTCATTCAATTCAGGAGATTGTTGATCATGCAAACCCATGAATTGGTTTCCGGCGCGCAGCGCGCCAATCTCGACACTTTTTTCGATCTGGCCGGCACGATGGTCGATGGTGTCGGGAAACTGGCTGAACTCAACGCGCGCTTCACGCGGTCGACGCTGAAGAGCGCGCTGGAGATCGGACAGAACGCGATCGTCAAGCCGCAAGACTGGTTGGCGATCCAGAGTGCGACCGTCGCGCCGATGGCCGAGAACGTTCAGTCCTACAGCAGCGAGTTCTGGGGAATCATGTCGTCCGCTCAGACGTCGATGCTCGAGGCCGCGCAGGCGGGAAGCGACGCGTATGTTCGTCGTGTCCAGACCTTCGTGGAAAACGCGACGAAACACGCGCCGAGCGGCTCCGAGGCGGCCGTGGCTGCCTTGAACTCCGCGATCGATGCCACCAACGAGTTTTATCAGACGCTAGGGAAAACCGGGCAGCAGGCGGTCGAAGTCGCGCAAAGCACCGTCGATGTGGCGGCGGCCGCGGTGTCGAAGAACGCCAGGCGCGCGATCGAGCAGGAGCAGCGCGCGGCGAAACGATGATTTGGCCGGCAGTGCCGCAGCCTGTCGCCGCACATCACGCGACCAAGCGGGCATTTTCCATCGCGGACCACGCCCGGATCGACTGTGCATTTGCGGGCATCTGCGGGGCTTCACGCGCGCTCGTCGGCGTCGGATTCGATCGAGCGTGCCTGTTCGACTTGTCGATTGTTCCGGTCGAAGAACCACGATCGTCCAACTGCTTTTCCCACTCGGCGAGTGCGAAATCGTCCTGCGGACGGCTCGCCGACTGCAACGCCCGACGCACGGCTTCGGTATCGTCGAAGCCGGCATTCCCGAGCCACCGCACCTCCCTCTTGCCCTCGAACATCAGCCTGTCGGGCCGCGAAACCAGCGGCTCGTGCTTCCAAACCTGAAAACGGTCTCCTGACCGCATCGAATCCACCGCCGCGAACGTTGACTTCGTAGTGGACCGGATGTGTCGGTTTCGGCCAAGTCGTGGCGCCCTCCTGCATTGTCGACGCCGCCGTTGCGGGCGTTGCACGGCGTTGCCATGTTGCGGCCCGCAGGCTCGCTCCGCCGGCCGGCCGCGGCGCCGGCGTCGTGATGTGATGGGAGGGGCTGCCGCAAGCGGCATAGCCACGCCGCCGCGGGAACGTCCGTTGCGCTGGCGAACGCGTGCCCCGAAGGAGCATCCGATACGACCCAACCCCACCACGCCGGCGACGACGCGTTGGCCCCAGGCCGGCGCGCCATACATTCGACGCCGCCGCAGGCGTATCACGGCGGCACGCATGCGTATCGTTCGGAGCCGCATGTCGACGATGCGCGGCGCGTCCGGCCGATTTGGAAACTCACCCGCGCGAAACGCTGCCCGACACAGTCGACATTCGCGCCAGCCAGTAGGATCACCATGGACACCCCCGACCACCACAGAACCCGCATCATTCGCAAGGAACGTGAAACTGCGCGCGGCCCTGGCCCCGACTTCATGGCCGCCAGTACGCTCGAAGGCGACAAAGTGCTCACCGCGGACGGCGACCACGCCGGCAGGATCAAGGCGATCATGCTCGATGTCGGTTCCGGTCGAGTCGCCTATGCGGTGCTGTCGAGCGGCGGCCTGCTCGGGATTGGCGACAAGCTGCTCGCAATTCCATGGAACGAGCTCACGCTTGACGCTGCGCACAAGTGCTTCGTGTTGTCGGTATCAATCGAACAGGTTCGCAGCGCACCGGGATTCGACAAGGACCACTGGCCGGCTCTGGTCGATCCGCAATGGGCCGGACCGATCCGCGACTACTACAGCAGCGTGCCTCACTGGAGCGTCGATGACGAGTTCGGGTCCGATATGCCTGAAGATCAGCTGGCGCCAAATGTTCCTGGGCACGACGGACGCCAGCGCTGACACGCGGCGGTTGCATCGTCGCAGGAGAGCAGCATGGAAACGTGCGCCGTCATCTGGGCCGGATCGTGAGCTGGTCGTGGGCGTGCTGCACGCCATCGACCTGCTTCACCGTATTGACGGCGAGCGTGCGCTGCTGCAGGTCCGGCACACTGCCCGTCAGCACGACGTTGCCGTGGCGCGTCTTCACGTGGATATCGCCTGACGACACGTTGTCCTTGCCCACGCGTTGCCATCCAGACAACAACCGTTTGATCTAAAACCGATGTCTATTAGGGCGGTTCGCAAGACCGCATGCGGTCGAGATCGCTCTCATCGGAAAACTGAACGGAAATCAAGGCCACCTGAAACATACGTCGTCTGCCGCGTCTCCAATCAGCGTCCGCTTACTGCGTTTCGCTCCGGTGCATCGTCGCCCCCACGGCGCTGCGCAGGACCTCCGCGAGTTGCTCGTTCTCATCGATGCGGGCCTGCTCGATTGCAACGTCCTCGGCGTTGCCGCTCTGTCGGGCCCATTTCTGGCGCTCGAGCGCAAAGATCATGCGCTCGTGAACCGCCCGGATCGCCGCCCATATCGTGTCTTCCGCTTTCTGCGCCTGCGCGTCCTCCAGCGAAAGCACGGAGAACGCGTGCCCGGTATGGCACCGATAGCGCAACGGGCGATCGTCGCTCATGCGCCACAACACGCCGTGGCAACTGGGGCATGTGAGCGCGGAGCGTTCGCCGATCGCATCAAGTAGCTGTGGCGTCACGAGGCCGCGCTCCGCAAGCCGGGCCTCTTCGTCCAGATCACGCAACTCTGCCATCTTGTCCTTCTCCTCCACACGGGCACCGTAGACCGCTGCATGAATGGTCCGCGGCAGTTCATCGGCCCGGGCGATCGCATCGGCGCCCGCCGCGGCAAGCGCGCTGCGCGGCATGGAAGGCGCGTCGCACTCATCGGGGTCCTGAACGATCCCGTAGCCGTCGCGGGCCCGGATTGCGGCCAGTCCGGCTGCGCCGTCGTCCAGATCGCCGCTGAGCACCACGCCGACCGCCCCGGCACCGTATTCACGTGCCGCCGATCGAAACAGCGGATCGGCGGCCGGACGGGTGTAGTTTTCGGCAGCGGTATCGAGCAACAAGAAGATCCCGCCGCGTAGAATCATGTGCCGATCCGGCGGCGCGATGTAAATCCTTCCCTGCTGGGGGCGTTCCCCATGCATCGCCTGGCTTGCCAGCAAGGGACCCCATCGCGTCAGCAGCTCCGGCAGGATCGTCCGATGCCGGCCAATGTGCTGCACGATGCAAATCGGCACCGGGAGATCTGCAGCCACGCCCGCCACCAGCGTCCGGAGTACCGCGAGGCCACCGCGGGACGAGGCGATGACAACAATGTCTCGGTGGTTCATGGCACCTCCCATGCGGATGGTGCAGCAAGATTAGTGCCCGATACGGGATCCCGCCGAATGAACCACGCACGAGCAGGCGGCACGAAGCGCCGACCGACGCTCGAATAGACGACCTCGACGCGGGGACGAACGCATGCAGATGGACGACAGCGGACCGTCGTCCGCTGCCATCCCGTCACACGCGAATTGAACAGGCGCGCGACTTCACTGAAGGTCGGTCAATGCGGCAAGCAGCATCCCGAAATCCAGCGGTTTGGCGAGATGCGCATCGAATCCGGCGTCTGCGGCAGCGTCGACGTCGTCCTGGCGGTTACGGCCGGTCAACGCGATGATCTTCAGGTTCGCCCACCGGGGGTCGGCCTTGATCCTGCGAAGCAACTCATAGCCGTCCATGTCCGGCAGCCCGATGTCGGACAGGATCGCGTCGATCGGTGTCGTCGGCAGCAGCTCCAGTGCCGAGGCGGCGGTTTCGGCGGTGCTGACCACCGCACCCGCCAACTCCAGCAGCGCAGTGAGCGACAGCGCCGTCTCCTGGTCGTCCTCGACGAGCAGCACGCGCAGGCCGGCGATGCTCCGCTCCGACACGTCACCGCCGGTGGCGGCCACCGCGCGCTCGTCCGCCGCGGCCGGCAGCCATACCGTCATCCGCGTGCCTTGCCCCTGACCATCGGAAGCCGCCGAAATCCGGCCGCCGTGCATCTCGACGAGTTGCCGCACGAGCGCCAGACCGATGCCGAGGCCACCGCGAGCCCTGTCGCGCGGCGCCTGCCGAAACATGTCGAATACATGCGGAAGCATCTCGCGATCGATGCCCTGGCCGTCGTCGACGACGTCGACACGCAGCATCCGCCCTTCGTGCGTCAACTGCACCACGATCTGCCCATGCGGCTGCGTGAACTTCAGCGCATTGGACATCAGGTTCCAGAATATCTGCTCGCATCTCACCGGATCGGCGAGCGCGATGGCCGGAGCGGCCGGCAACTCCGTTTTCAGAACCAGCCCGCGCGCGTGCGCGTCGGCCTCGCACGTATCCGCGATCGAGCGCAAGATGGCCGTCAGGTCGACCCGCGATACGTCGAGTGCCAGCTTTCCGGTCTGGATGCGCGACAGGTCGAGCAGGTCGTCGATGATCTGGGCCTGCGCGCGTACGGCCTGGCGGATCGAATCGGCCGCCTCGCGCACGGCGGGAATGTCGCGCGTCTCGGGAAGGCGCGGCAGCATCTCCGACTTGACGCCGATCAGGTTGAGCGGATGTCGCAGCTCGTGCGACAGCACCGCGATGAACTCGTCCTTCAGCTGGTTCGAGCTCAGGGCCTGCTCGCGTGCGGCCTGTTCCCGCGCGAGCGCTTCCCGGTTCGCATCCTCGCTCTGCTTGCGCGACGTCAGATCGCGGACGATCTTCGCGAACCCGCTGAACGAGGTGTCCGAAATCGGCGTGACGACGCCGCTGCAGAAGATGCGGCGCCCGTCCTTGGTACGGTGCCAGCGCTCGTCGTCCGCGCGCCCTTCCCGGGTCGCGATGTCGCGCTCGCGCGCCGGCACGAGCGCCTGCCGGTCGTTCGGTTCGTAGATCAGCTCCACGTCCTGACCGATCATCTCGTCTTCCGTATAGCCGAAGATGCGTTCGGCGCCGGCATTCCAGCTGACGATCGATCCGTTGTTGTCCTGGATGATGATCGCGTAGTCCTTGGTCGACTGCGCGACCAGCCGCAGGCGTTGCTCGCCCGCGCGTGCCGCTTCTTCCGCATGATGCCGGTCGGTGATGTCGATGAGCGTAATCACGGCGCCGTCGATGTGATCGTCGGCGGTGCGATAAGGCAGCAGCCGCATCAGGTACCACCGTCCCGTCTCGCTCTCGATCTCGCGTTCGATCAGGCGCAGCGACTGGAACGACTGGCGGACGTCGTCCGCGAGCGTCGGATACCGTAGCGCGTGCGTAATATGGAACAGCGACCGGCCGAGGTCCGTATCGATCAGGTTGAAGATCGCCGTCGCGTTCGGCGTGAAGCGCTTGACGCGGATCTCCTTGTCGACGAAGACGGTGGCGATTTCGCTGGACGCGATGATGTTGTGAAGGTCGTCGTTCGCCTTTGCCGTGTCCTCGATGCGCGCCTGCATTTCGGCGTTCGCGGTGGTCAGCTCTTCGTTGACCGACTGCAGTTCTTCCTTGCTGCTTTCGAGCTCCTCGCTCGTCGAGCGCAGTTCCTCGTTGATCGCCTGCAGCTCCTCGTTCGACGCCTTCAGCTCCTCGACCGACGTTTCATACTGCTCGATGATCGTCGCCAGTTGCTCGCGGCTGTGCTGCAACTCCTGTTCGAGCTGCGCGAGCACCGGATCCTGTCCGCTCGCTTCCGCCTGATCCTCCTCGGTCATGCGGCCGGCCACCTCGTCGAACACGATCAGCAGGAATTCCGAATTGGCGACCTTGTCGTGAAACGGCCTGACCGTCATGTTGATCCACGACACGCGGGCCTCGTGCGTCCACTTGACGCGCCGCGCCTCGACGCTCGTGCCCGTTTGCAGCGCGCGGAAAATGGCCGTGCGCAAGTCGAGCCGCAGGTCCGGCAGCACCAGCGTCATGATGTTGCTGGACAGTTCCCCGCCGACATGCCGCAGGAATCGCCCGGCGTTGTCCGACAGGTGAACCACGTTGGATTCCTTGTCGATGATGACGCTCGGCGGTGAATACGTTTCCAGCGCACGCTGATGAAGCTCCGAATAGGAGAAGTTGCGCTGGGCCGGGCTAGCCGGAACCCGCATCGGCGGTTGAGGCGCGGAACGCTCGTCCCCGCCGGATTCGACCTGGAAAAGCGGCGGGAAGCCGGTGACCGGTTTCGCGCGATGCGTGACGACGCGCGCCTGGTAGATCCGCCGCTTCTTGTCGACGACCGTAAACAGATCGTCGGCTGCGTCGGCCGATTCCGCGGTGCCGAGGAACAGGTAGCCGTTGGGACGCAACGCGAAATGAAACAACTCGAGGATCTGCCGCTGCACCGCGCGCTCCAGGTAGATCAGCACGTTGCGGCACGAGATCAGGTCGAGGTGCGAGAACGGCGGATCGCGCAGCAGGCTGTGGGCGGCGAACAGGATGCGCTCGCGCACGGCCTTGGCAATCACGTAGTGCGCGCCCTCGCGCGTGAAGTAGCGCTGCAGCAGCGGCGCAGGCACGTCCGTCGCGATCGACAGCGGGTAGGAGCCCGTGCGTGCGCGGACGATCGCGGCTTCGTCGATATCGGTCGCAAATACCTGGATCGCCTGGCTCGACATCGACGCCTCGCGTGCCCGCGCGAGCAGCAGCGAGATCGAGTACGCCTCTTCCCCGGTCGCGCATCCGGCCACCCAGACCCGCACCTGCTCCTCGGAGGATTCCGGCACGAACAACTGGGAGATCACCTCGCGTTCGAGGAAGTCGAAGGCCTCGCGATCGCGGAAAAACTGGGTCACGCCGATCAGCATGTCGGCCAGCAGCGCGTTGGCCTCGTCCGGCGCGGTCCGCAGGAAGTCGCGGTACGCGAGCATGTCGCGCTGGCCGTTCACCTGCATGCGCCGCTCGATACGTCGCAGCACCGTCGCCCGCTTGTACAGCCTGAAATCGTGGCCGGTGCGTACCCGCAGGTGCATCAGGATGTCCGACAGCGCCCGTTCGGGATCATTGGCGCCGGGCCGATCGCCGATTTGCTGCATCTGCGTGAGTTCGAGGGTCTGTTGCTCGATGCGCCGCGCATTCGCCCAGAGGTCCAGCAATTTTTGCGGCATCTCGGCCGCCGGCAGCACGATATCGACGCGCGCCGTCGAGATCGCATGCTGCGGCATCTCCGCGTACTCCGCATCGTCCGGCGTCTGGGCGAGCGTGATGCCGCCCGCCTCCTTGATCCGGCTCAAGCCCGCCGCGCCGTCCGAGCCGGTACCGGACAGCACGATGCCGATCGCGCGCGAGTCGTGCGCGTCCGCCAGCGTCCGGAAAAAGTGGTCGATCGAGAGCGCGGCACCTTCGGCGGAGCTCAGCGGGCTACAGCGAAGGCAACCGTCGGACATCTCCAGCTGCATGCCGGGCGCGATCACGTAGATATGGTTTTTTTCGATCGCTACCGTGGTCGTGACCTGATGCACCGGCATACCCGTCGTGTGCTGCAGGACGTTGTCCATATGGCTGACTTGTTCTCGTGCCAGATGGACGATGACCACGAACGCCATGTCCATGCCCGTCGGCGCGCTCTCGAAGAAGGTCTGCAAGGCCGTCGTGCCGCCAGCGGATGCCCCGATGCCCACAACCGGAAACGGCAGATCGCTCTTCACCGTGGTGGACGAGTGTGGCTGCTCCTGATGGGTCGGCTCTTGCCGTGACATTGATTTTCTCCTGATGCTGTAGCTGGACGTCGCCTGTCGGGCGCCAATCGTTGGGGCGTCACATGGATCGGGGCGCAGTTCCGCAACGGGCCGGGCCTGTTCGTGGCCATGCACTCTATCAGGTTGGCAGCCGGCTATCGGAAGCGCGCTCGAAGGCGACCGCACGGACTCGCGATATCGCCCGGTGAAGCCGGTTTCGTCCAAGCGCCTGATGGATATTCGGCAGCCCATTCGTGCTCGCGAGACCTTGCACGGGCGCTCGTGCGTATTGTACGCGGCGATCGAGCCATGAGTCGGCACCCTGACCCCGAATTCATTCGCCGGTCGTGCCGTTGCGCCGCGACACGCTATTGCCGACAGGCGCACCGGCCCGCGCATGGGCATGCGTCTCGATTTGCATCGCGGGAACGTCGAGGCGCCACCCGTGCTCGAGCGCGCTGCCCGTGCCTCCGTACGATTCGCCGACCGCCGGGTCCTGTGCCTCGTCGAGCAAGGCTCATGAGCAGAATGCGCCTGCGCTTGAAAACAAGCGCTAGAAATTGCGTGCCACGCCGACCATGAACATGTCCTGATCCTTGTCGTTGCCGGTTGCGACGCGATTGAAGCGCAAGCTCGCCGCCCAATCGGGCGTGACCTGATACGTCACCTGTGCGCTGAGCAACGCGTTGAGCCTCGTTGTGCTCGAGGCCTCGTCCCGATCACGCGACAGGTACGGACCTACGCCTGCCGAAAGCGTCCATTTGCTCCTGATCGGCGCGACGTACCAGATTTGCGCTGCCACGCCTCGTCGGCCGGCGACGCCGTTGTTGCCCTCGTAGATCAAGCTCGCCGAATAGGCCCACGCATTGCCGAGCGGCCGCTTGACTTCGACCATGTAGCCCTTTTCGATCGGCACTTGCGGACGGTTCGTCTGCGACGTCCCGGCCCACACGCCGACCTGCGTCTTGCCGTCCGAAAACGCCGGTCCCGGATCGCCGCCAAAATCCGAGCCGATGCCGAAGAGCACCGCGTCGGAGTTGAATCCGCCGATCATCTGCACGTGGTTGTACTGCACCTTGAGGAAGAAGCGGTCGGGAACGACGTAATACCGCACCGCTGCAGACGCACGCACGCCCCATCGCTTGTCGTTGCGCGGCTGATTGTCGACGTGTGTCGTGTCCATGCTGAAATACGGCCCGGCCGACAATTCGAGCGCGAAGCGATTGCCGAGCGGCCAACGAAACGAACCCAGCGCGGCGAAGCCATCGCGGTGGTGATTCAGCGGATGGCCCTCGTTCAGATACGCGAGATAGACGGAGAAGTAGTCGTTCAGGACGTCGCCGAAGCCGACTTCGTACGCACGCCAATGCATGTCGCCGCCCTCCGTCGCGCGGCCGTCGCCATACACCGCATAGACGTCGATCTTTCTTTCCGCTGGCTTGAAGCCGGCCGGCGAGCTCGCAGGACTGTCCTCGGCGTGCGCGTGGCCCGCGCCTGCCAGAATGACCAGACCGGCGATCGAGCTGGCGACGAAGAAGCGCGCATAGTTGCGACGGCACTGTCCCATTTGGACTCTCCCTGACCTTGGTGACCTCGACCCGGTTCGACACAACGCCATTTGTCGCATCGCCCTCGATGCCGGGCGCTTGAGCATCGGCTCTCCTGCCTTCAGACGATCAAACGCAATCTCCGCCTCGCCGCAGCCACCGTGCAGCGCAGATTTACCCGGTTGCTCGTGATGAAGCAATATCGCTCCGTCCTGCAACGAACAATAGGTGTTTGCCTCCTGCAATACCTGCCGTTTCGCAAAGGCCGGACCGCCGATCGGTACGCGCGTGGAAATCGTATCGGTATTCGCCCCGATCCCGATGCGTTCGGCGCGCGTTTCACGCTATCCATTGTGACGATCAGGATGCCCCGTCAACCGTTGCCGATCCGGAACACCTTCGCTTAACGCCGGCCAAGCAACACGGCAACGTTGCGCTCGGCCAATGCGGCGATCGTGCGCGACGGATTCAGCCCGAGCGCACGCGGGATCGTCGCACCGTCCATCACGTAGAGCCCGTCGTAACCGAATACTTTTCCGTCCGCGTTTACCACGCCATCCGCGTGCGTGAGCCCCATGTTGCAACCACCGAGCGGATGCGGGGTGATCAGCCTGTGGAAGTCGCTCCACGTCGGAGGGACGAAGGGTTCGCCGCCCGTGGCGGCCGACAGGCGCCGGTGCGTGTCGACCATCGCATCGACCACCGCCTGCGATCGCGTGTACGACCAGTCGAGCCGCAACACGCGACGCCACGGCGCAAACCAGCAGCGACCGAGACGCATGCGCCCGTCTCCCGGATCGATCGCCTGGCCGAACCAGGGCATCATGTTCTCGACCGGGTCGTCGCAATCGAAATGGCGCGCGAAGGCTCGCCAGAACGTGCGCATCGCCGTGCCGTGCGAGCGCTGCAGGTGGCGGCGCACGAAATCATGCGCAAGATTGGGCACGCCGCCATCCTCGACGAACAAGGGCTGACCACCGTCGGCAGCCCCGTCGAGCAGGTCGATCGCGGCGGAAATGGTGACGCCGTGCGACGGCGAGATCTTCCGGCTGCCGTAGAAGGCCGGCGTCACGAAGTCGCCGTTGAAGGCCCAGCCCCAGCCGAGCCGCGGCGACAGATTCGGCAGCGTGCGATGCGCGTCGCGACAGCGCAGCAGCAACTCGGTGCTGCCGATCGAGCCGGCGCTGACGATCACCCTGGTCGCGGTGACGGATCCGGGCATGAAACTGCCCGCGGCCGGATCGATGACGTTGAAATGCACGCGCCATCCCTGGCCGAGCGGCTCGAGCTTGTGCACGACGTGCAGCGGCAGGATCGTTGCGCCATGGCGCTCGGCCACGGCCAGATAGTTGAGATCGAGCGTGTTCTTCGCCGACACCTGGCATCCGATGTCGCAATTGCCGCAGTGTACGCACGTGCCTTGCGATACCCCGTGCACGTTGACGTGCCTGACGGAATGCCGGTCGTCGCGCGCGTCGGGCAAGGACGGATCGTAAGTCGACGAAAACGACACGGCGAGCGGCAACTTGCGATACCGATCGCCCCAGCCGCAGGCGTCGGCCGCGTCGCGCAACAAGCGGGTGCGTTCGCTGATCTGGTTGTCGGGCACCTCCTGGACCGACAGCATCCAGCCCACGCGCTGGTAATAAGGCTCGAGCGCCTCGTACGTGATCTCCGGCGGCCAGCCATGCTCGAACGCGTCGGGTTTGGCCTCGACCGAGACGTTGGCGTAGATCAGCGACCCGCCGCCGACGCCCGCGGCAGTCACCACCGACATGTCGGAAAAAACACGCAGGTCGGCCCAGCCGTGGAAGCGTTGCGGGTTCTGCTGGTTCCAGAGCCACGGGTCGGTCTCGTCGCGCGGATACGTGTTCGGCGTCCAGCGCCGGCCACGCTCCAGCACCAGCACCCTCCATCCCGCTTCCGCGAGGCGGCAGGCCGCCACCGCGCCCCCGAAGCCACTGCCGACCACGACGACATCGTATTCAAGCGCGCTCATGACGACGATCTCCTGACGCAGGTGCGCCACGGTTCCGATACGAACGAGCCGAAGCATCCCCGGATTTCCGACGGCATCGCGAGGCCGGACGGAGCGAAGCCGATGCGGGCAGCCACGCCGCCTTCGTGTTGGATGACGCGAAACAGTTGCCCGGCAAATTGTTTGGCAACACCCGACATCGTCTTTCCGCGAGCTTGCCCGGCGCACGCGGCGAATTATCGGAAGCTGGATGAAATGTCCTTTGTTTTCATTGGGTTAAGCGCCAATTGCGCAGGCGTGATGCGGGCTGGCACGCCCCATGCATTTGTAGCTGCGAGCGCAACGAAAACGTGCTCTCTTCCAAAACCGCAGCAAACTTAGGAGATTTATCATGTCCGCACTGATGATCAGCGACCTGTCCCGCGCCCACGAACTCAGCCGCAAGGAAATGGCTTCCGTTCGCGGCGGTAGCGTGTTCCAGAACTTCGGAATCAACAACATCGCAACCGGCGGCGGCTTCTCGTTCGCGAGCCCCAATACCATCACGGCCCCGGTCACCCAGGTCGATGCATCGACCCACCTGGATCTCACCAGCGTGACCAACTCGATCAACAACCTCGGCGGCCTGGTCGTCGGAAAGCTGGGCCTCTAAGCTGCGCCGGATGTCCGCTCAGCGGCAACCGTGTCCGACAGCGTCGTACCGAAACGCTCCAGCCCGCCGCGGGGTTGTCCTCGCGGCGTTCAAAGCCCGCCAGGCCGTATTCCCTGGCGGGCTTCCCTGCATGATAAAAACGAAGCCGGCATGAACGGGCAGACGGGCCGACGCCCCGTCAACAGCACCGCCCGCGCCCATCAGCGGCCGGGCTGATCCCGCCGCGCCTTCGACCTC
Organism: Burkholderia sp. SCN-KJ; assembly: GCF_024656005.1. NCBI lineage: Bacteria > Pseudomonadati > Pseudomonadota > Betaproteobacteria > Burkholderiales > Burkholderiaceae > Burkholderia > Burkholderia sp. SCN-KJ. Next base: position 307,329 of record NZ_JANKOG010000005.1, on the reverse strand, counting down.
CCTTCCCTGCATGCGGATCCGCTTCGCCTCGTCGAGGCGGATGGCGTCGCGGCGCCAGTCATGGTGCCGCGTGGTCGCATCGATGCGTCGTTGGCCGTCGGCGCGGCAGTCCCGATGCGTTGTGCCATTCCGGATGGTACGCGTTAAATTCAGTGATCCGAAGTACATCGTGACGATCGTTGCGTCAATGCCGGTTGCCGCCGACCGTCGGCGCAGCATCGCGTCGAGGGCTTTCCTGCGCAGGCGCGCACACGCTGCGGCTGCCCGTCGATGCCTTCGATGCGAATCGCAAGCGTCATGTCCCGTTCCTGTTGGCCGGGATAGAACAGCAGCCGCGGAAACCGTCTGGAAGAACCCGACACCGCCGTGCTCCGATCTTGCCCGGCGAACCCGGTGAAATCGCGTCGAGCGGATTGAATTGCGTTTGTTTTCATGAGGTTGGATGTGTTTCCCGCGCGCATGAGCAGAGCCTGGCACGCGCCGTGCATTGATAGCTGCGAGCGCAACGAAACGTGCTCTTTCCAAACCGCAGCACACTCAAGGAGATTGACCATGTCCGCACTGATGATCAACGATCTGTCCCACGCCCACGAACTCAGCCGCAAGGAAATGGCTTCCGTCAGCGGCGGTAGCGTGTTCCAGAACGCAGGTATCAACAACATCGTGACCGGCGGCGGATTCTCGTTCGCCAGCGCCAATACCATCACGGCGCCGGTGACGCAGGTCGATGCATCGACCCACCAGGATCTCACCAGCGTGACCAACTCGATCAACAACCTCGGCGGCCAGGTCATCGCGAAGCTGGGCCTGTAAGTTTCGCGATGCTAGCTCGCAGTCGCAGCAGTGTTTCGATCGAGTCGTACCGAAGTTCCTCAGCCCGCCGCGGGTTCGTCCCGCGGCGTTTCAAGCCCGCCAGGTCCCGCTGGCGGGCTTCTTTGCATGGTCGAAAGCGCAACCGGCCTTCATGCCGCATCCACTGCCGCGCAGCGGACTGCCTCGCGCCATCCGAGATCGAGCCCCGCACGCGCGTAACTCCGTGCCAACACGGCTCTGCTGCGCTCGTAGCTGTCTGTCACCCAGTCGCAGTACAGCGCGGCCAGCACGCTTGCCCGTCCGGGATGACGCAAAACGTCGACGGCCATTGCGCCCGCGCGCAGGCCGGAAGCGATGGCGAAACGCAAACCGTCTCCTGTCGCGGGGTCGAGATAACCCGCCGCATCGCCGCACACGATATAGCCCGGGCCCGCGGTCCGGCGCACGCACTGCCAGCGCCTGCCCTCGCGCCACACCGGTCCGACGGGTGTCGTGTCCGCCGGCCACGCGATCTCGCCATCGCGCAGCGTCGATAGCGACGTCCAGATCCGGAACGTGGACGTCGCCCTCATCCAGAGCCAGCCGCCGCGCGCGATGTTCCAGTATGTGCCGGGGTGCGTGCCTGGCCCGCGCGCGTAGCCGCGGCGAAGCCAGAACAGCGAAGAGTCGGTCGCCACCTCGAGCCGCATCGCGCGACGCAGCCACCCGTTGACGCCGGTTGCATCGATCACGGTGCTTGCGCCGACATCGCCGTCGCCGTGCGTGATGCCCATGACCGCGCCGTGTTCGACACGCGCGAGAACCCCGCCGGCGGGCGCACGCGCATAGCGAACGCCGGCAGCCAGCGCTTCGGCACGCAGGCCGTCGTCGAGACGGCAGCGGATGACCGCACGTCCCCGCTGCGCATCGGCTACATCATCGAGCCATGTATGCGGTTGCCGGGCGAGACTCGGCGCCAGTCGATCGAGCAGCGCGAGCGCGGCGCCGGACACGCATTCCGGCGCCGCCCGCGAACGCCCGCGGCCCAGCATCCACACGTTGCCGCCCGCTCTTGCTGCCGCGATCGCGGCAGCGCATCCGGCAGGCCCGTCGCCGACCACGAGCACGTCGATCGCATTCATCGCGGTTCCCTTCAGTAAAGCCCGAGCGCGTCCGGCCCCGGTGCGCAGCGCATCACGGGGCCGATCACGCGGGCCTCGGTCGCATCGCAACGGATCGCCTCACCGTAGCGCACGCGCAGCCGTCCCGGCATGTGCTGCGCCGGCGTCGCATCGGCAGCAGGCAGAACGAAAAGAAAGCGATAGCGCGCGGCAACGCCCGATGCGTCCGCGGCGTCGGCTTCGCGAAGTGCCCGCGCGGATACCAGCCACAGCTTCGTATGCGACGGCGTTTGTCCGTGGTCGCATGCGGCGACGGCATGGCGCAATGCACCGATGCGCCGGATCAGCTCGGCCGAATCGACATGCTCGAACGCGCCGTACAGCATCTCGCCGTGCAGCGCGTTGGCGACGTAGTCCGAACGTTCGATGTCCGCGTAATCCACACTGCCGTCGGGCGTCAGGTACGGGCCGTATTCGCCGTCCCATCCGCGCCGCGTGTTCGACTCGTCGCCGCGCGCGACCAGCGGATGACATGGATGCAGGCCGAGTTCATGGTCGAGCATCGGGATCGCGGTCGGCGCGTCGCTCCGGTTGAAGGTTCTGGACGCATCAGGACTCACGGCGGGCCAGAAGCTGTTGGAGGCAGCGCACAGCTTGATATCTTCGGCGAACGGGCTGCCGAGCCCGAAGGTGGCGAGGAAGATGCCGCGCCGGTTGCCCGCATAGGTGACGTCCCAGCCGGGCGCAAACACGCCCGAAGACGCGTCCGACAGAAACGAGGTCATGCGCGGCATCTGCACGTCCCGGTCCCGCCGCCGCGCCGAGCGTGCCGCCCGGCTGAACGCGACGGCGACCGTCTCGTCACGCGGCGAAAACGCCTGCGTATGGCTGAACGGATCGACGTGATGGGGATTGGCCGGCAGGCGCTCGGCGCTGAGCGATATCGGCGAGCCGCTCCTGAACTGCGACTTCGGATCGATCCGACGGTCCTTGAACCAGCGCTGCAGTTCCGCCTGGTCGGCATACGGGTAGAAGTCCGGCGCGGCAACGACCGAATAGGCGGGGTGTACCGCGTGTCCCGCCAGCTCGGCGATACGGATCGTCACGACGCCTTCGCTGCAGTGATCCAGAAACAGCTGCGCGCGATAGCCGCCTTTGCCGACTTCCCCGAGGAATGCCTGTCGGTCGACGGGATGCGCGCGCATATCCGTGCAGGAGCCGTCCTCATGCGCCTTGTGCCGGATGTTGATGAACTCCGGTGCATTGCGCGGTTCGGGAAATCGAAGCCAGGCGGGCGCGAAATGCGGAAAATAGTGCTGCCGGACGTCGTCGAGGGCGGCCAGCACCAGCTTCCACAGATTCGTGATGATTCTCATCGTCGTGAAGCGGCGGTTGGCGAGCGGGGCCAGCCGCCATCGAGCCGGCACGCCGAAGCCGTGCACGCCGAAGTTGGCCGCGTTCACCGGCTCGATCAGCGGCCGCGCGGCCGGGATCAGGAGCACGGCCGCGCCCGAACGCTTCAGTGCGACTGCCGGGGTGCTCGCGCCGGCAGGCGGGGCCGTGCCGGCGTCCTCGGAGCAGATCGCATACGGTGCGCCGCCCAGATTGCCGGATGGCGACGGTCGCACGCCCCAGCGCGCCTCGACGGCCCGCTTCAGCTTCTCGCCGCGATGGCAATGGCCATATTGCAACGTCAACCGGCGTCCGGGCAGGCATTCATCGGGAAACAGCTTGCGCACCGGTTCGATGAAGGTTCGCCGATCGTCGCCCGCTTGCCTGCCCTCGATCAGCGCGAGCGTGCCGGGGCCGGCGACCCGGCGCACGAGAAACGCGCCATAGCGCGCCGGCATCGCGCGGACATGCTCGACTCCGTCCGGCACGTGCGGCACGAAGCTGCGGGTCTGCTCGTCGTAGCTTGCGTCGACGTCGCCGTTGCGGGCAATGCCGAGTCGCGAGAACACGAGGTCCGCATGCTGCTGATGTCCGGTACGGCGCGCGGGCCGGTACTGGTAAGCCAGCACCGCGATGTCCAGCGTCTGCCAGTCGGGCGGCAACGGCGCCAGCGCATCGATGTAATTCTCCAGCAAGTCGATTGCCTCGAGGCGCACGCCGGCATCCGGCGCCGGGCACGTGGACAGTGCAAGCATGTGATAGACCAGGCTGCGTGCCGGGTCGCCGGGCTCGATCGCCCGCGTGGTGTCCGGGCAGAGATCGTGAATGCGCGGATCGTCCCAGTCGATCGACAGCGGCCGGCTCAGTCGCTTCGCCGTCTCCTCGGGCGTGCCCGAATCGGACAGGTCGAGACCGTGACGTTCGAACGCTGCTCGCCACGGCGCCGGCAACCCGAGCAGCAACGCGTGAACCTCATCGACGAGCATCGACGGCCTCCGGCGGTGGTGCATCCGAAGCGGCCGGCTCGATGTGCTTCGCGTCCCGGAACCCCACGCATGTCGTTCCGGTCGCGGCAGGCCGCGTCTTCAGCGCTTGTTTCAAACGAACCTCACATTCAGGTTCTCGGTTGCCGAGATCAGTGACTAATATAGGTGATTGCAGCTGCAATGAAATGTCGGATTGTGTTCGAAACATTGAATGCCGGCGGCGCGTGGCGTGATTCGCCGGCGGCGCCGTGACTCGATCAACACATGTCGGCGGCCACCTCATGTTGACGCGCAGAACCTTCGTGCTGGGCAGTGCGGGCGTGGCGGGCACGCTGGTGATCGGCTGGGCGTGGTGGCGCCGCGACGACCGGCTGGCCATACCCGCGCAGCTGGCGATGTCGCGCGTCGATGTGCCGCTGAACGGCTGGGTGATGATCAGTTCCGCTAACGACGTGACGATCGTCATGAGCAAATCCGAAATGGGCCAGGGGGTACATACCGGCGCGGCCATGTTGCTGGCCGAAGAGCTGGATGCGGACTGGTCGCGCGTGCGCATCGTCATGTCTCCGCTCGACACGATCTACAAGGACCGCGAATCACTGGCCGACGGCCTGCCGTTTCGTCCCGATGACGACAGCCTCCTCGCGCGCGGCGCGGCGGCCGTGGTGCGCCACGGCGCACGCTATCTGGGTTCGATGGTAACGGGCGGATCGACGAGCATGATCGATCTGTGGGGGCCCATGCGCGAAGCGGGCGCCACGGCCCGCATCATGTTGCGCAGCGCCGCGGCGCAGCTTTGGCAGGTGCCCGTCGCCGAATGCGAGACGAAAGCCGGCGTGGTGCTGCATCGGTCGGGACGCTCGGCGACGTACGGCGAACTTGTCGAGCGCGCGCGGGATGTGCCGCGCCCGGCACATGTCGCGCTGAAGGACCCGAAGGCGTTCACGCTGGTCGGGACACGGCTGGGCCGCATCGAGGCGCACGCGAAGCTCGACGGCAGCGCGCGCTATGGCATCGATGTGCTTCCGGACAAGCTCCTGTATGCGAGCGTCACGATGTGCCCGACACTCGGCGGAACGGCGCTGGCGGTCGACCGGTCCAGGGTCGCCGGCCTGAAGGGCGTGACCGGTGTCTTCACGATCGCGCCATACCACGGCGGAACGGGAGGCGTTGCCGTCATTGCCGACAATCCCTTCATCGCGATGCGGACGTTGTGCGGGTTGCCGGTCACATGGGATCACGGGCCGGCTGCGGGCGTGAATACCGCGGACGTCCGCACGGCATTGACGCGCGCCCTCGACGGCGACGACGGGCGCCACGTGTTCTACGCCGCCGGCGACGCCGATGCGGCGCTGGGCCACGCGAAGCCGTTCGTCGCGCAGTACGAAGTGCCCTACCTGGCTCACGGGCCGCTGGAACCGATGAATTGCACGGTGCGGGTCGACGACGACGCGGCAACGATCTGGTGCGGCACGCAGGTTCCGATGGTGGCACGGCGGGCAGTCGCGGCTCTGCTGGGCCTGGACGAAGACAAGGTGGTCGTGAACCAGCAATTGATCGGCGGGGCCTTCGGCCGGCGGCTCGAGGTGGACTTCATCACGCAGGCGGCCGCCATCGCGCTTCATGCGAAGGGGCGGCCCGTCCAGACGATCTGGTCGCGCCCGCAGGACATGACGCACGACTTCTACCGCCCGGCCTGCGTGGCGAGATACAGCGGCGCCATCGATGCGAGCGGCAGGCTGGTTGCCTGGAAAGGCGTGTCGGCGAGCCAGTCGATCAGCGCGCAGGCGATGCCGCGCACCTTCGGCATGCCGGGCCTCGCCGCGAAATGGCTGCCCGACGCCACCACGGCGGAAGGCGCATTCGACCTGCCCTATGAATGCGCGAACATTCTGGTCCAGCACAATACGGTGACGCTCCCGGTTCCCGTCGGCTACTGGCGCTCCGTCGGACACTCGCATCAGGCATTCTTCGTCGAGAGCTTCATCGACGAGATGGCGGTGCTGGCACGCAAGGACCCGATCCAGTTTCGCCTCGACATGCTCAAGCAGCCGGCGCACCAGCGCCACGTGGCCGTGTTGCGGGCGCTCGTCGCGCTATCCGGCTGGCGTTCGCCGCTGGCGTGGCGTGACGAGACCGGCGCGCGGCGCGCACGCGGCGTGGCGATGCACGAATCGTTCGGCAGCGTGGTCGCGCAAGTCGCCGAAGTCCGGCAGGACGGTGACGGCTTTCGCGTGACGCGCGTGTTCTGCGTGATCGACTGCGGGCTGGCCGTGAATCCGAACCTGGTCGAGCAGCAGATGGAGAGCGGGATCATCTTCGGATTGTCGGCCGCGCTGGAGCAGGCGATCACGATCGAGAACGGGCAAGTCGCGCAGCAGTATTTCGACAGCTATCCGCTGGTCAACATGGAGACGTGTCCCGAGATCGTCACGCAAGTCCTGGCCGGCGGGACCGAGCCGCACGGCGTCGGCGAAGCGGGCACGCCGCCGATCGCGGCGGCCGTGGCGAATGCGCTGTATGCGCTCACGGGTGTGCGTCATCGCACCCTGCCGCTCATCAAGCCGAGCCCGCCCGGGCAAGGAGACGACCGATGGTGTCAGTCCGTATCAACGGGGAAACCACTGACCTCGATACCGAGCCCGACACGCCGCTGCTCTGGGTGATTCGGTGCGAACGGAAGCTGACCGGCACGAAGTTCGGCTGCGGTGTCGGCGTCTGCGGTGCGTGCACGGTGCTCCTGAACGATCAGGCCGTGCCCGCGTGCCAGCTGCCGGTCGGTACGCTGAACGGCGCGCGCATCACCACCATCGAAGGGCTGGACGGCGTCGAAGCGCGGGCACTGAAGAACGCGTGGATTGCCGTCGACGTCGTGCAATGCGGCTATTGCCAGAGCGCCCAGCTGATTGCCGCCACGGCGCTGCTGATGCGCTGCCCTCGCCCCGACGACCACCAGATCGACGAAGCCATGAAGAACATCGCATGCCGGTGCGGCACGTTTCCCCGCATCCGCCGCGCCATTCACCAGGCGGCGCAAGCGCTGGGCCGCTGACCGGCGCTTCCGCCCGATCAGTGGCCGTTGGCATGCGTCGTGATCTGGATGAAATCGGCAGCAATGCGCCCCTCGCCATATCTGGCCTCGAACAGCTTCAATTGCCGCCCGATTGCCGCGAGATAGGCGGCGCGCGGCTCGGATGAAGGCCGTAATCCGTCGAACAGCGGTGCGGGCGTGACGAGGAGCACGATCATCTCGGTGCCGAACGGCGGGCCGATCACCCACTCGCCCATGCTGCCGATCGTCGCGGCGTAATTCGGCGGCGCCTGGTTGTCGCGTTCGCGGCTGCTCGGCACGAGATGCACGACGCTCCCGTTCAGCACGTAGTAATCGACGTTCACATACGACTCGTAACCGGGTGTCGTGATGTCGATGACGAGCGGGCTGCCTTCCGCGAGATGCGCGTCCGGCGCTCGCGTGCGGAGCGACGCGGCGTGTGACGACGCCTGATTCGATCGCCAGTACGGGGCCAGCGCGCTCACGACCTCGCAATCGCGAGCATCGACCGGACGCACGTCGAGCCTCGCCGCTTGCCCGCCAGCCAGGCCGCCGAGTGCGCTGCGCACGCGGCCGATGCCGACGCCGGCTTCCGTATAACCGCGCACCTGCAGCACGCGATCCTGCACCGACGCAACCAGCGCCGAACACGGTACGCGCGCCAGCGCAGCCGTCACGGCCGCCAGCGAGATCGCCGGTGCGGGTGTCGGTGCCGGTGCCGGTGCTGCCGGCGGCGGCACGCTTGCAGCAGCGGGCACGGCGTTCGCGGCGGCCGCCGGCGCGCTGCCGGCACCGGCGCTCGCCGTCGCGCCATTCCCGCCGCCGGCGGTCGCGTGCGCGACCGTATCCGCGGCGGGGCGCCCGTGACCGCTGCGCGAAAGCGCCTGGTAGCCGTACCAGAGCACGGCGACCGCCGCCGCCGTGCAAGCGCCCACGGCCACCCCCACGCGTACGCCCGATGCCCGGGCGGGTTGCTTGAGCACGCCCATGCCTTCCAGGAACTGGTTGACGCTGGGCGTGCGCGCCGCGCGGTCGAACGACAACGCGGCGCTCAAGGTTCGCCATTGCGTGCGATCGAGACCGGGATGACGCTCGGGCCGCAGGTGGTCGTGACGCGCCTGGGTGGCCGACAGCCGATTGAACGGATGGTGCCCGGTCAGCAATTCGTAGGTGACGCAGGCGAGCGCGTAAACGTCGTCGCGCGGATCCGGCTCGAGATGCTCGAACATCTCCGGGCTCGCATAGGCCGGCGTGATGCCGCCGAGGCTCGCCGGGTCGAACACGGTCACGTCGGGATCCTCGTCGCGGCGCTGGAATGCGCGCGCAATCCCGAAGTCGATCACCTTCACCTCACCGCGGTCGGTCAGGAACACGTTGGCGGGCTTGAAATCGCAGTGAACGAAGCCGCGCTCGTGCGCGTAGGCCAGCGCCTGGCCCATGCCGGCGATGATCGGCAACGCGGCATCGATCGGCACGCCCTTGAAGTCCGGCGCGCGCAGCACCTTGCTGAGCGGCCGGCCCGACAGATACTCCATCGTGAGGTAGACGAGCGGACCGTCGCGATCGAAGTCGTAGACGGTGACGATGTTGCGATGGGCGAGCGTCTGCGCCTTGCGGGCCTCACGCTGAAGCGCGATCAGCGACGTCGGCTGGCCGCGAAACTGCACATTGAGCACCTTGATCGCGATGTGCGGCTTGCGATCCGACGCCTCCAGCTTGCGCAGGTCGAGCGCCTTGTACACGGTACCCATGCCGCCGACGCCCAGGCACTCCTCCAGCACGAAGCGCCCGTTCAGCGTGTCGCCGATGCCTTTCACGTGCTCGCCGTCAATGGACAGTGCGTCGCCCGACGGCCCGGGCGCGATGCCCGGACGCGCGTCCGGCCGAAGCGGGCTCTCCTGGATCCGGGTCGCGTCGCCCGCGGATGCCGTTCTGTCGCGACACCGCTCGAGGCGTTTCAGCACTTCCGCATAGATATCGTCCGACAACGGCTGCGTGGTTTGCGTCTGGTCGAGCACTTCGCGCAACCGCGCGCAATCGACCTGATCGGTCGCCAGCACACGGTCGATCTCCGAGAAGAACGCTTCCTGCGACAGCGTCCCGCTCTGGAATGTCTGAATCAGCTGCGCAAAGCTCATCATTCGTATGCCGTCTACTCAGCTTCAGCTTGCCGACCCGCTTCGGCGTCCCGCGGCGCCGCCAGGGCAAGGACTGTCGATGACGTACCCGTGCAGCGCGACATGCCGGTGATGCACCGGACACCATCGACGCTGCACGCGCCGCCACGTCATCGTCAGACGAATCCGGCTGCGCGCCGCACCGGCCGCAGGCCTTCTGACAGGACGTCTAACAAATCATACTAGTCTGCGCTCACGCCCTGTGCAATCGGTGCCGGAACTAGAATTCACGTCGATCGATCGCCGACCGGCTGCAGGTTTTCGCCGTCCACGCGCGCCCGCGCTGCCGGGTCGATTTTCCAGCGCGCGCGGCCGTGCGGCGAACCTATACTGGACAGATTCCCGGTACGTCGGCACATCGCACGATGCTGCATGGCTGCCCCTCTTTCATCCGACTTCGCGGAGTCAACCATGGGCGTGCTCGTCATCAACGATCTTCCCGAAAGCGTCGACCTCGACCGCCAGGCGATGGCCGCCATCAGCGGTGGCGCGCGGGTCCGTGCGCATCAGACGATGCTCGCGCCGCAGCCTTTCCCCTATCTGCACACCGATGCCCGCGGGGCCGCGTTGAAGCATGCACCGGCGGCCGAAGCCGCGGTGTCCCCCGCGCGCCCGACACTGTTGCGTTGACGGACACACTACCCGGCCGGCCACGCACGGTCAGGCCGCCTGCGGCGTCATCGCGGGCCGCCGATCGGCCGGCGGGAACACGCACCACGAGCCATCGTCGTGACGAAAGAAGAAGATCGCGATCGTGCCGGCCGGATGCACGGCCTCGACGCAGACGAAGCGCCGCCGTTGCGCGGGCAGGCGGCTGAAGCGCACGATGCGCGCCGGCACGCGCGCGCTCGGCGCGAGCCACTTGTCGACCTGCATGCGCAGCGAGGATTCGGTTCCGTTCATTTGAGCCCCCTGATGACGATGTCGAACGCGCCGGGACGTCGCTCATGCGACGGCGATGGCGGCCGCGGCGCCTCGTGCGCCCGCGCGCCGCGCCGCGAGCAGCGCGCGGCAGACGGACAGCGCGAACCGGACGGCCGTCCGCGGATGCATGACGCAGGTGCGAACCTGCTCGCTGTGGCCCGTCCCTTCCACGCACCACGTGCAGAAGTGCTCGCAGTTGTTCGTGAGCAGGCGATAGCGGTTTTCGCCCAGACGCGAACGCGCGCGCAGTACCGCGGTGCGTCCCGCATAGGCGGCGTACGGATGCGGCACGACGCGCACCGCGTGACCGGCGGCGAAGCGTTCGAGCGTGACTTCCTCGATCGGGCCGCGATGCAGCGACGTGCACAGCCCCGCGTAGTGGACGACGCGCCCGTCGCCGACGTAGATGCCGTGATGGCTGTAGGCGCCGCGATCGGAAACCAGGTGCGCACCGAGCGGCAGCGCGTCGACGCCGCCGGACAGCGAAGCCGCCTGCGCGCTTGCGTCCGCAGCGCTGTTCACTGGTTGAAGGTCGCGTTCCATGACGGGCTCCGTCTGCAGGTTGGCGGCCGCCCGTGTTGCTCATGGGTCAGCCGGTTGCCAACTAACCTGCATCAAGCGTGCCACTCTTCGCGGCGCCCGCCGTGCAAGGCCTGGCGGGAAGCGCCCGGCGAACCGCGCACCGCGCTGTCGCCGCGCGGCCAACCGTTTACCGGGGATTTTGTTGGTGCGGCAGCACCAGTCGGCGCGCCCGACCGCCGTCTGCATGTGCCGGAGCACGTGTCGGTTTCGCGGCCACGTTCGTGGCCCCGACTGTTGGCTCGCGTACAACCATTGCGGGACGAGGCCGCGACGCACTAGGATGCAAGCAACGCGTGTCGATCGCGCCTTGCCTTGCCGCGTGTGGCGCCCGGGCGGATCGACGCCCGCGCCCGGGCCACGCACGCGGGTCGTGTCACGCATGGCACGGGGTTTGCACGTATCGGGTACCCGGTTCGTCGGCAAGCCCCATTCGGAGACGCATCATGACCACGCTCGCAATTACCGACCTTCACATGCAGCGCGACATCGACCGCAAGACGATGTCGTTCATCCGCGGCGCAGGCGCGCCGTGGGTATTCGGCTGGATCCAGCCCTACACGCCGCCGGCGCCTGCGTTCGGGCCGGTCGTCAACCTCTATCAGACGTACAACACGTTCTACGCGAACCAGGTTCTCAACCAGATCCAGAACATCGACGTCGCGAATTCGGCGCCTGGCGCGAACATCGTGGTCGGGGTCGGCGCGGACGGCAGGAACCGGCTCGTCTAGCGCCGGTTTCAAGCCAGCCGGCAACGCGGGTTCGCAAGCCCTGATCGGCATGAACCCGCCCTGAACGAAAAGGAATGGCGCGCCGTGAGCGCAGAACTGCAATGGACTTCGGCGTCACGCACCGACGTGGGCCGGGTTCGCGAGATCAACGAAGACGATTGCCTCGCGTTGCCGCACCGTGGCCTGTGGGCCGTTGCGGACGGCATGGGCGGACATTCGGCCGGCGACCTCGCGAGCCGGATGATCGTGCAGGCGCTGGATCGGCTGGCCGCCCCGGCCACGCTGGCGGACTTCATCGCGGCGGCGCGTACCGCGCTCGATGCCGTCAACGCGCAATTGCGCGAATCGGCCGCCCGGCGCGGCGTGCGCATGATCGGCAGCACGGTGGCGGTGCTGCTCGCGAGCGGCCGCCAATGCGGCTGGCTGTGGGCCGGCGACAGCCGGATCTACCTGTACCGCGACGCGCGCCTGACGCAACTCACGCTCGATCACAGCCACGTCGCGGAACTGCAGGCGCAGGGCCACCTGAGCGCACAGCAGGCGCGCCATCACCCGTCGCAGCACGTGATCACGCGCGCGGTCGGCGCCGCCGAGCAGCTGCAGCTCGACGAACGACGCATCGACGTATGCGACGGCGACATGTTTCTGCTGTGCAGCGACGGCCTGAGCAACGAGCTCGACGAAGCCGACATCTCGGCCGCCCTCGCCTGCGGCGATTGCGCGCGCGCAACGGACGAGCTCGTCGCCCTCGCGTTGCGCGCGGGCGGCCGGGACAACGTCACCGCGGTCGTGATCCGCGCGTCCGATCCCGATGCGTCGGACCGGACGCTCGCCAATCCTTCCGTGCGACGCTGAACGATCGCGCGACGCCTACGCGTCCTTGTCGGGCGTCGCGGGGTCCTGATGACGGAACGCTTTCGAACGGATGCCGTGCTTCTTGAGCAGCATCTGCAGGTGCGACCGGTTCATCTCGCAACGGCGCGCCAGTTCGGCCACGGTGCCGCCGGTCTCCTGCAACCCGCGTTCGAGAAATGCACGCTCCGCCTCGTCGCTTGCCGCACGCTTCGCGTCGCTGAGCGACATCGGCCTGCCTGACGCGCCGTCATCGGTCGCGCGAACGGCGGCCGACCCGGTTTTCGGCCGGATATCCTCGGGCAAGTGCTCGATATCCGCGACCTCGCCGGCGAGGCACGACAGACGGTAGACGAGGTTGCGCAGTTCGCGGATGTTGCCCGGATACGCGTACGTCAGCAGGAAGTCGCGCAGCTTCGGCGTCGTTTTCAGGGGCCTGCGCTTCAGTGCCCCTGCCGCCTCGTCGCCGAAGTAGGCGAGCAAGAGCGGGATTTCGTCGCGACGCTCGCGCAGCGCGGGCAACGTCAGATGAATGACGCTCAGGCGATAGAACAGGTCCTCGCGAAAGAGCCCCTGCTCGCTCAATTGCCGCAGATTCTTGTTGGTGGCGGCGACGATGCGCGTGTCGACGCTGATCGGCTCGTCCGAGCCGACCCGCTGGATCTCGTGCGATTCCAGCACGCGCAGCAGCTTGACCTGGCCCGACAGCGGCAATTCGCCGATTTCGTCGAGGAAGATCGTGCCGGTGTGCGCGCTCTCGAACTTGCCCTTGCGATCGTTCGACGCGCCGGTGAACGCGCCGCGCCGATGGCCGAACAGCTCGGATTCGAGCAGGTTGTCTGGAATCGCGCCGCAGTTCACCGAGATGTAGGGCCGGTCGGCGCGCGCCCCGTTCGCGTGGATGACTTTCGCCATCAGTTCCTTGCCGGTCCCGCTCTCGCCGTCGATCAGCACCGGCAGATCGGTCGGCGCGGCCTTCTCGGCGATTTCGAGCGCGGCGAGCAGCTTCGGGTTGTCGCCGAAAATGCCCTCGAAGATGAAGCTGCGCTCGATCAGCGCCTGCCGCCGTCGTTGCACCGCGGGCGCGGGCGCCTCCGGCGCATCGGCCGAATCGGCTGCGTCGGGCGCCTGCGGCGCGGCCACGGCAGCCTCGACGAAGCGCTCCTTGCGCGACATCTGCATCACTTCGTCGCGCAGCACGTTCGCCTGATTGAGCAGCTTCTCGATGTCGACACGCTCGAGCTTGGGCGCCCAGCGCAGCATCGAGCGCAGGATCTCGATCTTCTCGAGCAGGCCGGCATACGAGACCGCGGAGTTGCCGAATCCGTGCGGGTCGAAGAGTTTCATGATGCGCCCAGCTGTTTCTGCACGAGCTGGTAATACATGCCCTGAAGGGCGACCAGCTCGTCGTGCGAGCCCTGTTCGACGATCGCGCCTTCGTACAGCACGAGGATCTTGTCGGCCCGCATGATGGTGCTGAGCCGGTGCGCGATGATCACCGCCGTGCGCCCTTGCAGGATCTCGTGCATGTTCGCGAGGATGTTGCTCTCCGACTGCGTGTCGAGCGACGAGGTCGCCTCGTCGAACACGAGCAGGCGCGGGTCGTGATACAGCGCGCGCGCGATGCAGAGCCGCTGGATCTGGCCGCCCGACAGGCCCACGCCGCGCTCGCCCACCACCTGCTCGTAGCCGAGCGGCAATTTGCTGATGAAGGCGTGCGCGTCGGCCATCCGGGCGACCTCCTCCATGCGGCGCCAGTCGGGGCTCGTGTCGCCGCAGGCGATGTTCTCGGCAATCGAGCCGGAAAACACCAGGTTGGACTGCATCACATAGCCGATCTGCTGGCGGTAGTACGCCTTGTCGATCGCGCTCATGTCGTATCCGTCGACCACGATCTTGCCGTCCGTGGGCGCATAGAATCCCACCAGCAGCTTCGCCAGCGTGGTCTTCCCCGAACCGCTGCGCCCGACGATGGCCACCATCTCGCCGCGCTTGATCGTGCAGTTGATGTTCTCGAGCACATAAGGCGTTTCGTTGCCGCCGTAGCGGAAATACACGCCCTCGAAGCCGATGTCGCCCTGCAGGTCGGGCAGCAGCACGCGCGAGGCCAGTCCGGACGGCTGCTGCTCGGGCTCGATGTCGAGGACGTCGCCGAGCCGTTCCATCGCCACCGCCGCGTCGTTCATCAGGCTCCACATGCCGACGAGTCCCATCAGCGGCGCCAGCACGCTGCCCATGAACGCATTGAAGGCGATCAGTTGCCCGATGCTGAGTTCATGGGCGAGCACGAGGTTCGCGCCGACCCACAGGATCACGATGGTGGTCGCCGCATTCAGCAGCTGGCTGCCCAGCGCGACCAGGATGTTGAATGCCTGCGCGCGGTACTGGACGTCGAGCGCCTTCGCATACTTGCGCTCCCACTTCAGCCGCACCGAGCGCTCGATGCCCATGCCCTTCACGGTCTCGACGCCGCCGAGCGTCTCCATCAGCAGCGACTTCGCATCGGTGGACGCGGCGAACACCTCGCGCGCATAGCCTTTCAGCTTCGGCGTCGCGAGCGCGGTGAGCGCCATGATCGGGATCACGAACGCGATCAGCACCAGCGTCATCTTCACGTTGTAGAGGAACATGATCGTGAAGTAGATGAAGATCATCAGCAGATTGAGCGCGGTGGTCACGGTGGACTCCGTCAGGAACGCCCGGATCGTCTGGTTCTCCTGGAAGCGCGCGAACACGTCCCCGCTCTTGCGGCGCGCGAAGAACGAATACGGCAGCGACATCGTGTGTTTGTAGAACTGCGACATCATCGCGAAGTCGAGACTGCGCACCATGAAGTTGGAGAGATGCGCGCGGATCGTGGTCATCAATTGCGTGAACACGTGCGAAACGACGAGCCCGGCGATCAGCAGATGCAGCAGGCTCACGTTCTGGTGCACGACGACCCCGTCGAGGATGTTCTGGATGATGAGCGGCGGTATGACGCCCAGCATCTGGATCACGAACGTCGCGAGGAACAGGTGCGCGAGGATCTTCCGGTAAGGGCGCAGATAGCCGATGAAGCGCACCCAGGGCGAGCGTGACTCGACCGGCGCCGCGGCCGGCCCGCTCGCGGTAAACAGCAGGCAGGTGCCGCTCCAGCCGCGCTCGAACGCCTCGACGCTCAGCTTCCTGAAGCCGAGCGCCGGATCGGCGATCCGCACCCACGACTTCGACACGCCGTACACGACGACGTAGTGGTAGCCCTCCCAGTGCACGATGAACGGCAGGTCGAACCCGAGCAGCGCCTCGTACGTGCACTGCACGCCGCGCGTCGCGAAACCGACCGCCTCGCCGGTGCGCGCGAGGCTGTCGAGCGTCGCGCCCTGGGTCGTCACGTTCGCCAGATCGCGCAGCTTGCCGAGCGTCATCGCGACGCCGTAGTGACGGCAGATCATCGCGAGGCACGCGGCCCCGCAATCCATTTCCTCCGCCTGCTCGACCAGCACGAAACGCTTGATCATGCGCTCGCCGAACGCGGCGTCGGCGCCGATGTCGATCTGCAGCGGATGGCGGCGCCGTTCGGCGAGCTTCTTCTGCCGCTGCAGTTCCTGGTCGACGAAGCGGATGCGCTCCTCGAGCACCTCGCGCAATTTCGGGTTGCGCTCGAGCATGAAGTGCACGGTCTTTTCCGGAATGACGAGCAGGCGCGTATCGGTGACGGCGGTGACGGTCGCCGCCTGCTCCTGCCGCAGCAGGCACGCGCGCTCGCCGAAGATCTCGCCCGCGCCGAGCGTCGCGAGCGGATAGTCGTTGCCGTCCTCGCGGCACGAGACGCTGACCTCGCCCTGGCGCACGACGTACAGCCGCAGGTCGCCGCCCGGGCCCTGCCGGACGATCTCCTTGCCGGCCGGCACGCGCTTCACGCCGACGCTCGACACGTATTCCTCGAGCTCGGCGCGCGTCAGCTTGCCGCGCAGGTCGAACAGCCGCGTCACGAAACCGCCGGCCGAGCTGATCGCGACATAGCTCGTCACGAACGACTGCGCGGCCGGGTTGTCGCGCAGGATCGGTTCGATCGCGCTGCGCGGGATGCACAGCACCTCGGTCTTCGTCGACGCGCGCACCGACACCTCGTGCCAGTATTCGCGCAGCATCGCCATTTCACCGAACACCTCGCGTTCCTTGCGCACGCCGACGCTGGTTTCCTTGCCGCGCTCGTCGGCGATCAGGCGCACGGACCCGCTGCGCAGCACATACAGGCCCTCGGCCAGGTCGCCGCGATTGCAGACGGTGTCGCCGAACGCATAGGTGCGCACCTGCGCATGGGCGGCCATGCGATCGAGTTCGTCGTGCGAGAAGAGCGACAGCGGCTCCACCGACGCGAGAAACGCCGCGAGCGACGGGGTGCTGGCCGGGGCGGGGGCTTGTGCGTCCATCGATGCGGTTCTCCGTGATCAGCGTGCCTCGATGATGTGTTCCTGCGCGCGCTCGGCGAGCCACTCCTCGCGCAGCAGGCGACGCACCTCCGACGCGACGTCGGCGTCGAGCGCGGCCGGGTGTTTCGCGGTCACCGAGAAGATTTCGAAGAACGTGCCGTCGGGCGCCGCGAACGGCCCGAGCAGGTCGCCCACGTGCGCGTTGAACACCTTGGCCTCGATATCCGTCTTCAGCGAGCCGCGCAGCACCTTGCCGATCACGCCGCCGCGCTCGCTCGTGTCGGCGATCGAATGCTCGCGCGCCATGTCGCCGAAGCAGCCCGGGTCGTCCTCGAGGATCGCCATCATCTCGCGCGCCTTGCCCTCCGAATCGAGCACGATGTGGCTGACCTCGATGCTGTCGAACTTCGGCGAATTGAGCTTGAAGTACGCGTCGACGGCCGCATCGCTGCACACCGTGTCGAGCGTCTTTTCCTGGTACAGCGTATCGGTGATGAAGCGCTCGAACTCGTCGAGACTGACGCCGAACACGTCCAGGTAGCGGTTCATGTCCGCGGCGCGGTGCAGCCCGCGCACGCGGCGAAACTGGTCGGCACGCTCCTGGATTTCTTCCGGCGTGACCTGCATGCCCATCTTCCTTGCCGCGATCACCGTCAGCCGGTCGCGAACCTGCTGTTCGACGAGGCCCTCGAACTGCCCGCTGAGCTTCAGCACGCGAATGAAGTCGTCGGTGCCGATCACCTCGTCGTCGATACGCACTATTGCCGTCATCTCGTTCCCCTTGATCCCTGTCAGCGGCGGTTCGCCCTGATGCGCCGCCGGTGCCTCGCCTCACCGCTTGCCTGCGTTCCGCTACGCCGTGGCGGCGCCCGTCAGCCCGCGATCTGCCTGAACGGGTCCAGCGCGAACCCGATCAGGCGGCGCTCGCGCACGACGATTTCCGCCGTTGCCGTCATGCCGTAGCGCAGCGGGTAGGTCGTGCCGGCGATCGTGTACGCGTTGCGCACGAGCGCCACCCGGCCCTCGTAGACGGGTTCCTTCGTCTGCGCTTGCGGCTTCGTCGCCGGCGAAATGTATTCGAGCGTGCCGTCGATCACGCCGTAGCGCTGATACGGAAACGCATTGAACTTGAGCTTCACGGGCAGGCCTTCGTGAAGGAACGCGCGGTCCTGCTCCGCGATCGCGACCTTCACCACCGGCCGCGCATCCGACGGCGCGATGCTGCCGAGCGGCGTGTTGGCGAGGATCTTGTCGCCGGGCTGCGTCGTGGTCACATCGGTGATCACGCCGGAGACGGGCGCCAGCACGAGCAGGAAATTGTCCTTGTCGATGTTCTCGAAGCGGATCCGCGCGGCGGCATCCGCGGCGAGGCGCGCCGTCTGCACCTGCAGGCGCAGTTTCTCCTCGGTGTTCGCGATGTCGCGCACGGTCGCGTCGTACTGGATGCGCAGCCCGGCGAGCGTCTCGCCGCTGCCTTCGAGTTGCGCCTTCGCCTGCGCGAACTCGTGGCTCTGCTGCGCCTCGAGCTGCGTGAGCCGCGCCTGCGCGACGCGGTAGCTGTCCTGGGCCTGCAGGTAGGCGCTGCGTTTCTGTTCCACCTGGCTCTGCGACACGCCGCCGCCGCCCGGCAGCGCGAACAGGCGCGCGTACTTGTCCTGTTCGTCCTTCGCGAGATCGAGTGCGTGGCGGGCGTTGTCGATATTGCTGCGCGCTTCGTCGATCTGCGCGTGCTGCGATTGCGCGAGCTTGCTGGTGCCTTCGGCAATGCGGTTCTGGTGCAGGTGCTCCTCGACCTCGATCTGTTGCTTCAGCGCTTCGGCCTTGCGCTCCATCAGCTGCTTCTTGTCCGGAAACTGCTTCCATTCGCGCTCCGCATCGTCGAGCTTGAGGCGCGCATCGAGCGCGTTGGTCGCCGCCTCGATCGCGCCGCGCGCGTTGATCCGGCCGATCACGTCGTTCTTTTCGACCGGCTGGCCTTCGGCGATGTAGATGTCCACCAGCTCGCCGTCGACGGGCGCGTAGATGCGGCGCACCTCGGACTCCGGCGCGAGCGCGCCCTGCGCCGTCACGATGACGTCGGCACGGCCGACGAACGACCACAGCAGCGCACACACGACGAGCCCGACCATCGCGATGATGGTCGCCTGCGTGAGCCGCCACGGCCGCGCCGTCAGGATCGCGATCCCTTCGACGCTGTGATCCTCCAGCGCCTCGCCCAGCGAGCGTGGCGGCTCCGGCGGCGGCGCCTGGCGCGCGCGCTTGAGCAGACTATCGAGCTTCACTGTGCCCTCCCGACGAAGCGAGCCGCTCCAGCGTCGCGACATGGGCGGCGAATTGCGGCGTCGCGAAGTGGAACTGCCTGAGGCGATCCAGTACGGCCGGCCCATGGCCGGCCCGCGCGTCGCTCTCGAACTGCAGGTACTGCTGCAGGTCGGCCCGCACCGCGTCGAGGCCGCCGAGGCGCGGATAGCGCTGCTCGTCGTCGGCGAGCAGCGCCGGGAGACCGTCGAGCCGGTCGTCGTCGAGCGCCGACGCGATCGCGCGCTGCAGCCGCTCGAGCGCGGCCACGTAGACGGAGTTGTCGCTTTGCAGCCGGCGCAGCTGACTGAGCGCGTCGGCATACAGCGCGCCGAACGCGGGAACGTATGACGAAATCCGGTCGAGCAGCCGCTGATGCGCACCCGGGTCGTCGTTCCAGCGGCCGGTCAGCGCCTTGATCGGCGCTTCGTCGCGATAGATGCGGATCGGCGCTTCCGCCCCGCCGCGCCCGGCGACGAACGCCTGCAGCTCGCCGATCCATGCGACTTCGTCGACGAGCGGCCGCGCGTCGGCGTTGTGGCGCGCCAGCGTGCGCATGTCCTGCACGACGGCACGGGCGCGGTCGAAGGCGCGCGCGTTCATCGCGGCGATCCAGTCCGGCACTTTCGACCGGACGAGCGCCTCGGTGCCCAGCGCGACGAACGCCGGGTCGTCCGGATGGCTCGCCAGATGACGGTCGGCGAGTTGCGCCGCCTGCGCGGCGTCGCCGCGCGCCAGCAGCGCGTGCATCTCGCGCAGCGGCGCGTCCTGGAAATACAGCGTCGCGACCAGCAGGCCGATCGCCGCGAGCAGTGCGCCGCTCCACCCGCCGAGCCGGCGCAGGTTGACGTGCCCGCTGCCGCCGAACGCCTCGCTCAGCTCCGACAGGAAGACTTCGATCCGGCCGCGCCGGCGGCGCGCGTCATGCGCGGTTTCGGCGGCGCCATGCGCGGCGTGCGGGTTGACCTCGTCGTCCGGCTGAACGGCCGGCACCGTGCAGAAGATGTCGAGGAACGAATGCGCGGTATCGACGAAGGTGGTCCGGTCGGGGTCCGCGGCGGCCGCATGCGCGGCGGCGCCGGGCGACGATGCGGCCGTCACGGTGGAGTCCGGCCCCGGCTCGCGCTGCACCCCGACGCGATAGACGAAATGATCGCCACCGAACGCGAGCAGCGCGCCGTCGCCGAGCGGCACCGCATGCTCGTCGAGGCGCCGGCCGTCGACGAACGTGCCGTTCGTGCTGCCGAGGTCTTCCACGAAGACGTCGCCGTCCTGCACGTAGATGTGTGCATGACGCCGCGACAGGTAGTTGACCTGATGCGGATACGCGTTCCGGTAGCAGGCGAACGTGTCGTCGGTCTTGCTCACGAGGAACGGGAAGGCGGTAATGATGACCGGTTGCAGGCCGAGATCGCCGCGCTCGGGCGTGAGTGTGACGACGGCAGGCCGCGCCGGCCGATGCGTCGCGCGCGGCACGAACGCGGCGCGGTACGCCAGCGCGCCGGCGAAGCGCAGTTCGTCGCCGTCGCGCAGCAGGTGCGGCTTGTCGCCGACCTCGACACCGTTGACGGCCGTACCGTTCTTGCTGCCGAGATCGGCGACGTAGGCCGCGCTGCCTTCGAAGAAGATGCGCGCATGGCGGCGCGACAGGTCGGCCACCAGTTCGGGCCTCGCGGACGCGAACGGCGTGTTGGTCCGCCCGACGGCGAACAGCGCGTGGTCGATCCGGATCTCGCTCAGCTCCGGATGCGAAACCGGCTTGAGCACGATGTCGAACTGCCGGTCGAGCGCGGCGCGTTGCTCGGCAATCGAAGCGGCGTCTGGAACCATGATTCGGCCAACGATCGACATGCGCCCGCCAATGGAGACGCGGCGCAGGCAACGCGACGCGCTTTCGAACCACCTGAGTGAAGCCGCACCGCCAACGCACGTGGCGGCACGATCGTGAAAAAAGTTTAGGCGACGGATGGCGGTAGTCAATCGGCTGGCGCCGATCGCGCGGCTGCGCAGGGCTGGCGTGTTCATTGCAGCGCGTGGCCGGCCGGCTCGCTGCCTGCATTCGAGATTTCGACCGCGCGCCAGCCGCCGCCGATCGCCTTGTAGAGCGTGACCGTGTCGCTCAGAATCTGCTGATGATTGGCGAGCAGCGCGAGTTCCGCGGATGCCACCGAACGCTCCGATTCGAGCACCTCGAGTTGCGAGACGAGCCCTTCCTTGAGCTGCGCCTCGACCTGCGCTGCGACGGTGCGCAGACGCGCGCTCTGCTGCTGAAGCTGTATGCGCTGCTGCTTGTGCGCGTCGAGATCGACGAGTGCATTTTCCACCTCCTTGAACGCGGTAAACACGGTCTGCCGGTACTGCTGCTCGGCGACCTTGGTCTGCGCCTCGGTCGTCTTGATGTGCGCGCGCACGCCCGGGTCGAACATCGGCAGGTTGATGCTCGGCAGGAAGCTGAACGTGAAGGCCTTGAAGAGATCCGACAGCGCGAACGCCGCAGTGCCGCCACGCCCGGTCAGGCTGATCGACGGCAGCTGCGCCAGCTTCGCCGCGCCCACTTCGTCATACGATTCGAGCACGCGGTACTGCGCGGCGACGACATCCGGCCGGCGCGCCAGCAGTTGTGCGGGCAGCCCCATCGGCACGTCCGGCAGCTTGACGCGCTGCCGGAGATGGCCGGCAGGCATCCTGAATTCGCCGGCCGGCACGCCCAGCAGCGTCGCGAGCGCGTTCTCGGCCGTGTCGCGCGAGCGGTGCAGTTCGATCAGTTCGTTCGCCAGCCCGTTGATCTCCGCGCTTTGCCGCAGCACTTCGGTCTGCGGCGCGATGCCGTTCGCCAGCATCGACTGATAGATCGCGAGGATCTTCCGGTTCTTGTCGAGCGTGCGCTGTTCCTGCTCGATCTGGTCGTCGAACTGGAGGATCCGGAAATACGTGCTCGACACGTCGGCGACGAGCGTCAGGTAGCCGGCGCGCCAGTCGGCCTCGGTCGCGCGGTATTCGGCCTTCTGCGCCTGCACGCCTTTCTCGACCTTGCCCCAGATGTCGATCTCCCAGTTCACCTGGCTGCCGAGGTTGTAGGACTTCGACAGCGTCTGATGCGTGTTCTTCTCGAAGTCCACGCCCGCGCCGAGATCGGCGCTCGGCAGCGCGCCCGCCTGGACTTCGCCGACCTGCGCGCCGGCCACGCCGATGCGCGCCGCCAGCACCTTGATATCGACGTTGCCCGCGATGGCCTTGTCGATGAGCGCGTCGAGCGTCGGATCATCGAAGCTCTTCCACCATTCGGCGTTGACCGCGTCCGACGCGGATACCGGCCCGTGCGCATGCGCCCAGGTGGTCTTTGCCGGCATCTCGGGCCGCTGGTAGACGGGCACGTTCAGGTCCATGCAGCCGGACAGCAACGCCGCGCATGCGCCGGCGGAACCGGCGATGCGGGCCAGCGAACGCATGAGGCCGCGGCAGTTGCGCGTGGCAGTCGGCGACAGGCAGGTGTTCACGATCGACTCCTTGGGCGGAACGCGGCGACGATGCGGGATCGGCGGAAGTGTTGGTGTCGATGCTGCAGCGTGGCACGCTCGCGTCTCATCTCGCATGGGGCATGCCAGCCGCTCGCCGGGGCGGCGGCAATCGCGCCGGCAGGCTTGCCGGCGCGGGTCCGGGTCACGAAGGCGGGAATTGGAGCGACGTGCGCGCGGCACCCGGATCAGCGGTGCGTGATGGGGCGTCGCAGACAGTTCGGGCTCGGGATGTCGGGTGTGCGCCGACACTTGGCGCATCGGGCGGCCGCGTCGCCGTCCGGCGCCCGCCTGCTCACCTGCTCGCGTGAGCGCGAGCGCGCGTACGTCAGCGATCGCCGATCGGCGTGCGCGACGTCACTTCACGTAGACCGTGATTTTCTTCGAGTAGACGGGAGGATTGTGCGGCACGTGGTTGGCGTCGCCCATCAGGAGCTGCAGCGTGTGCTTGCCCGGCGGAAGCTCCAGCGTGGTCTCGGTCTCGCCCGCGCCGAAATGCAGGTGATTGCGGTCGGACGGAATCGGCTGGTCCATCGGCGGCAGGTCCGTATCGACCAGCAGGTGATGGTGGCCCGTGTTCGGAAACTGCACATGCGACGGCGCGACACCCATGTCGCGCAAGCCGAACCACACGCGGAACGGACGTCCGGCCGGCATCACCTGGCCATCGTTGGGCCAGCCGATGTAGACGACGGCCTTCGGGGGATGCGTGCCGGTCTCTGCGGTCGCCGCCCCCGTCCATAGCAGCGTCACGGCAACGGCGAAGAGGATGAGCTTGTTCATGGCGGCAATTCCCGGTTCGGGCGGCAGGCGCGGGATGGCGCGCTACTTGACCGTGATCGTGATCTTCTTCGAATACACCGGCGGATCGTGCGGCACGTGGTCGTGGTCGCCCATCAGCATCTGCAGCGTGTGCTTGCCGGGTGGTAGCTCGATACGCGCCTCGGTTTGACCGGCACCGTAATGGAGGTGATTCCGGTCCGACGGTATCGGCTGGTCCAGCGGCGGGAGATCGGTATCGATGAGCAGATGATGGTGGCCCACGTTCGGCCGCTCGATGCCTTTCGGGCAGATGCCCATGTTGCGCAGGCCCATGCGCACCCAGAACTTGCCGCCCGTGATCGTTGCGCCGTCGGACGGCCAGATGATGTAGGCCTCGGCGCCGGGCGGCGAAGTCGTACGCCCGGCGGCGAACGCGATCCTCGGCGCCAGGACGGTGGCGGCCAAAGCCAACAAGGTAGCCCTTCTTCGCATCGTGTTGCTCCTCGCGTGGATGGCGGCGCGCGGCGTCGGACAGTGGAGCGTGTCTAACAGCTTAGGACGTAATCGACAGGAAGGCACATAACGATGTTCCAGGGTAACGGGCCGGCCGCGATGCGCGGATGCGTATGTCTGTTTTTTGCAAGACCCGCGGGTGGATCCGGTGATCGCCGCCAGGCGCACGTGCTATCTTGAATGTGTCCCGGCCGCGCCGTGCCTGCCGCAAGCCGGCATTGCGCTCGCCGCGACCGAACACCCGGCATTGGCTGCGCTCCGCCTTCGGCATCGGTCCGACGGCGCACCCTGGGGGGCTCAACATGTGGCGAATACTCCTGCCCGCATGCCTGCTTGCGTCGATCTCGGTGGCATCGAGCACGTGCTCCGGCGAGGACATGCATGCTTTTCCCGCACCGCCGTCGGCGTCCGCGCGCGCCCCGTCAGTCGAACCGCGGCGCGTCGCGCTCGTGATCGGCAACGGCGCCTATCGCGATCATCCGCTCGCCAATCCCGTCCATGACGCCGATGCAATGAGCGACGCGCTGCGCGCGCTCGGCTTCGACGTCATCACGTTGCGCAATGCGACCCGGCAGCAGATGCTCGACGGGCTTGCCGCGTTCGAACGCCGCGGCGCGGCCGGCGGCACCGGGCTGGTCTATTTCGCGGGCCACGGCGCCAGCGTCGGCGGAGCGACATGGCTCGCGCCGGTCGATGCCGACGTCGGCGCGCCGGCCGGCCTGTCGCGAACGGGTATCGACCTGCAAACCGTGTTCGCTGCGACGTCGCGGCCGCGCGGCGACCGGATTGATCTGATCATTCTGGATTCCTGTCTGATCGCGCCTCCCGGTGCCGGCCACGTGGCGGCCCCCGAGCCGCCGCCGCATACGCTCGTCGCATACGCGGCAGCGCCGGGCGCAGGTGCGGCCGACGGTACGGCGCATGGTGTCTACACGGCAGCGCTGCTGCAGACGCTCGCGGTGCCGGGGCTCGGGATCGCACAGGTCGTCGACCGTGCCGGCGCGATGGTCGAACGCGCCACCGGGCATCGGCAGACGCCGTGGATCGCGTCTTCCCTGTCCGGTGCGGCAGCGACGTTGGCGTTCACCGGGGCGCGTCGCACAGGAACCGGCGACGCGCATGCCGGCGGCGGCACGGCGCAACGATCCGACGTGCTGGCCGACGTCGGCGTCGTGGCGCTCGATAGCCGCGGCGTGATGCCGAAAGACAGCGCCGAACAGTACGAAATCACGTTCTGGGAGTCGATCAAGGACAGCAAGGAGGCGGGCGACTACGAAGCCTATCTGAAGACCTACCCGAACGGCCGCTTCGCGCAGTTGGCGCAGGCTCGTCTTGCACGACTGCGCGCGGCCGCGCCCAAGGCGCCCGCGGCGTCCGCGCCCGCGCAGACGGCGAGCGCCGCGCCGGCCCCCGCCGCCGTTTCGGTTCCGGCTCCGGCACCTGCGCCGGCGCAGCCCGCGCACACGTCCGGCTCGACGCCGAAAGCGCCGCCGCCCGCTGCCGCGGCGGCCCCGTCGGCACCGCCGCAGAAAGGCGGCGCGACGACCGCCAATGAAATCCACGATTGCCCTGCCTGCCCCGCCATGCTGGCGGTCAGTCCGGGGGCTTTCACGATGGGCAGCAATTCGGGCGATCCGTCGGAAAAGCCTGCGCATCGCGTGACGCTCGATCACGCGTTTGCGCTGGCGAAGTACGGCGTGACGGTTGCGCAGTGGAACGCGTGCCGCGATGCAGGCGCCTGCCCGCGCCTGCCCAACGACAGCAACACGGCGGCGAACGCGCCGGTGCGCGACCTGAGTTGGGACGATGCGCAACTGTACGTCAAGTGGCTGTCGAAAATCAGCGGCAAGTCTTACCGGCTGCCGACCGAGGCCGAATGGGAATTCGCGGCCCGTGGCGGCACCGCGACGCGCTACTGGTGGGGCAACGAGATGCGCCCGGGCAACGCCAACTGCAAGGACTGCGGTCAGCCGTGGCATGCCGACGCACCGGACAACGTCGGCTCGTTCGCGGCCAATCCGCTCGGCTTCTACGACATGGGTGGCAGCGTATGGGAATGGGTCAGCGATTGCTGGCACAACTCGTACAGGAATGCGCCTGCCGACGGCCGCTCATGGGACGAGCCGAATTGCCAGGTCCGCGTCATCCGCGGCGGCTCGTGGCGGGATGGTGCAGGCTACATGCCCGTTTCGACACGCTTCAAGTACGACAGCAGCGTACGTTATTCGGCAAACGGGTTTCGGGTGGCGCGGGACTTGAAGTAGGCGGATCTCGGCTCGAGAACGGCCGGCCGCCGTGTCAGCGACAGGATGTTGGTCTGGAATGCAATGCCTTCGATGACGGAGATGATTTCGGCGTGTCAAGCGAAGCGCCTCCGTCCGTCGCGAGCAACGCGTTCAACACCCGCGCGTCCGTCAACCGCTCCAGCGACAGGCACGTGTCGCTCAACGCATCGATCTGCGCACGCTGCTCGAGCGCCATGCCGGCCAGCGCCCGAAACTTCGCCAGCAGTGCCGCGTCGGACAGCGGATTGCGCGGGTCGCCGAGCGCGATCGGCACGTGACGCGATTCCCGCCGTCCGTCCGCGCGATGCAGGATCACGGTCGGCTCGTCGAGATCGCCGAGCGCCGGATCGACCTCGATCGCGATGCGCGCGAGCAGCGCCGTGATGCGCGCATCGGTGCGCCTGTCATCGCGATACGCATCGATCCCCGTGTCGCCGAACGCAAGGGCCGCTGCCACCGCGTACGCGAGACTCATCTGCGCCGACGACAGCGTCGACAGGTCGCGGCCGCCGCACATCCGGGCGACGAACGCGCTCGCCCGCACGACCACCCGCTCGATCTCGCCGGCTTCGAACGTGCGCCCGTCCGCAAGCTGCAGCGCCGCGTCGACCGCGGCGTGCGCACTGCGGCACGACGCGTGCGGCTTGATCGAGCAGCGCATCACCTTCCAGTGCGCGCCGAGGCCGTCGGTCAATGCATCGGGCACCTGCGATTGCGCGGCGAACGCGTTCAAGAAGCCGCCCCACACGTCGTCGAACACCTGCGCGGGGCCGCTCACGCCTTCGCGCGCGAGCAGCGCCGCGAGCACGCCGCCCTCCGCCGCCCGCCCGGCATGCAGCCGCTTCGTCTGCGATCCGTCGTGGATGAAGCCCCACAAGCCGCCCGCGAAACTCGCCGCATGGCCCAATGCGTCGCGCGTGCGCGCGGCGTCGAGTCCGAACACGCGCGCGCTCGCTGCCGCCGCGCCGAACACGCCGCAACTGAGCGTCGAGTGCCAGCCGGCACCGTTGTGGGCGGAGTACCCGCCGGCCGCCTCGAGCACGCGCCGGCCGACGTCGTAGCCGAGCACGACCGCCGCCACGCATTCCCGGCCGGCCACCGCGCGGCCCGCGCACGACAGCGCGGCCAGCACGGCCGGCAGCACGACCGCGCCCGAATGATCGCAGCCGCCGGAATCGTCGAGCTCGAGCGCGTGTGCGGCGATCCCGTTCACGAACGCCGCATCGCGCGCGCCCGCGGCCCGCCGGGTGCCCCACAGCGTCGCGCCGCCATGCGCGACCGTGCCGGTCAGCGCCCGCGCACTGCAGGTCTCGACGGCGAACGTACCGGCCAGCGCCGCGCCGAACGTGTCGAGCACATGACGCTTCGCTTTCGAGACCACGTCGTCCGGCATTGCGTCGGCGGCCGTCTGCGCGACGAACGTCGCAAGCCGCGTGGCGCGCGTTTGCGTCACCGTCTTCATCGCGCCGACGCCTCCGCCAAGCAATGCGCGAATACGTCGACCGGATGGCCCGGCGGGTTGACGGGCACCCGGGCATGCCACCAGCGTGCGATGTCGCGCCCGGTCGCGAACCAGACGTCGCCCGCGTCACGCAGATGCGCAAGCAACGCGCGCAGCAAGTCGATGCGCCCCGCGGTGCCCATGATCTCCGGATGCAGGCGCAGCACGCAGCAGAGCCCGAAGCGGCGAAACCCGTCGACGTCGCGCCGCCAGTTGTCGAGCACGTCGCGGTACGCGGCGATGCGCGGCTGGCCGGCCGGCACGGGCGGCGACAGGTTGAACTCGAAGTAAGGCTCGTCCTCGAGCTCGTAGTGCAGCGGCAGCTCGACGAGCCGGGCGCCGTCCGCGCGATCCTCGCCGCGCGGATGCACGTACGGCAGATCGTCGCCGCGCCACGACGACGACCACGTGAAGCCTTCCGCGACGAGCCAGTCCGCGAAGCCGTCGGCCCAGTTGCCGGTGAACGAGCGAAAACCTTCCACGTCGCGGCCGATCGTGTCCGCGAGCGCCGTGCGCCCGATACGGCACGCGTCGATCTGCGCGGCGAGCGGCAGCACGTCGAAGTCTTCGCAGCGATAGCCGCTCACGCCGAGTTCATGCCCGGCGGCCGCGATCGCGCGCACGGCAGCGCCATGCGTTTGCGCGACGCGGCCGGGCACGAACCAGCTCGTCGGCACGCTGAATTCGCCGAAGGTCGCGAGCAGCCGATCGACGCCGCGCGTCGCGCCGTAGCGCCATGCCGACAGCGATTTCTCGCGGCCGACGATGCGCGGCTCGCGCGTCTCGATGCCGTGTATGTCGTTGAAGTCGACCGTGATCGCGACCGCGCAGCGCGCGCCGTCCGGCCAGGCTGGAAGTGTCGTCACGGACGGCTCCGTTGCGTCGATTGCGTCGATTGCGTCGTTTGCCTGCCGTGCGCGTGCTGCGCGAGCCACCAGTCGGCCACGTCACGACAGCGCGCGAACCAGACGCCGTCCTGCGCGCGCATGTGTTCGAACCACGCTTCGAGTAGCGCGAGGCGCCCCGGCTTGCCGCAGACTTTCGGATGCAGCAGGGTCGTCAGGCACAGCCCTTCGCGGTAGACGCCGTCGAATTCGCGTGTCCAGTTGTCGAGCGTCGCATCGTAGCCGGCGATCCGGTCGAGTCCGGCCGGATAGTCGGGGTTGCGGTGATACGCAAGCGACGCGTAATCGTCGGTCTCCCAGCGGCCGGGAATCTCGACGAGCGGCGGCTCGCCGTCGGCGCCGGGCAGCAGGTACGGACGGTCGTCGCCGCGCATCGAGCTCGAATAGCGCACGCCGGCTTCGCGCAGCACGCCCAGCGTCGCCGCGCTCCAGTCGCCGGACGGCGTGCGGAATCCGACCGGCCGCACCCCGAGCGTGCGCGCGAAGACGTCGGCCGACTGTGCGATGATCTCGCGCTGCCGCGCGGGTTCGAGCGTCCAGAACGCTTCGTGCCGGTAACCGTGATAACCGATCTCGTGGCCGCGCTCGACGATTGCCGCGCATTGCGCGGGCCACGTCCGCGCGATCCATGCGGGCACGAAGAACGTCGCGGGCAGGTCGAACGACGCGAGCACGTCGAGCAGCCGGCCGAGCGCGCGCCACGGCCCGTAGCTGCCGAGCGTGAAATACGCGGGGTTGCGCCAGATCGATCCGTTCAGCATCGCGTCGCCGGTCGGGCCGTCGAGGTCGAACGCGAGCGCGACGCACGCGCGCCGCGCGTGCGGCCAGCGGGGAGCCAGGTCCGTCATCGCGCGCTCAGTGCGTGCCGTTGATCGTCGCCTTCGCGACCGCGTGTTCCTGCAGCCCCCATTTCGCGAGCAGCGTGTGATACGACCCGTCCGCGATCATCTGGTTGAGCGCCGTCGTCAGCGCACTGCTCAGCGCGGTATTGGCCTTCGCGACGCCGATGCCCGTGTATTGCGACAGGAACGGCTTGCCGACCGGTGCGTACGCGTTCTGCTCGAGGCTGTTCTGGTACGGCAGCGTCTCGCCGCCCTGCACGGCCGCGTCGATGCGGTTCTGGCGCAACTGCATGCGCGCGTCCGACGAGCCGTCGGTGCCGACGACGACGATCGCCGGCTTGCCGGCCTTCACGCAGTTCTCCGCGCTCCACGCGGTCGTGTTGTCGGGGAACGACGTGCGCCGGCTGGACCCGACGCGCTTGCCGCACAGCGCGTTCATCTGCGCGAACTCGCCGGCGCGCGTCTTCAGCACGTAGAACTGCGGGCCGGTCTCGATGTAGTCGACGAACGTCACCGCGTCGCGGCGCGTCGGCAGGTCGGTCATGCCGGACAGGATCATGTCGACGCGCTGCGTCGCGACCGCGCTCATCATCTGGTCGAAGCTCGTCTCCACCCAGTTCAGTTTCGCGCCCATCTTCGCGGCGAGCGCCTCGCCGAGATCGACGTCGAAGCCCGCGAGCTTGTCGGTCGCCGGATCCTTGTATTCGAACGGCGGATAGTTCGGCACGATCGCGACGTTCAACGTGCGCTTCGCGTTCGCGGCCTGGGCGACCGCGAACGACGCATGGAGCGCGAGCGCGCCAAATGCGACAGCGGCCAGCGTGCGGGTCAGGACGGATGCTTTCATGGGGATGTCGCCTTGTCGTGGTGGTGTAATGGGTACTGCGGGGCTGCGTTGCCCGTCTCGTCGACGGTTCGCTCGATCGGGCGCCGCGGCGCGGTGCGCCCGGTCCGTTCAGGCAATCACGGCCGAGATGAAGTCGCGGGTGCGCGCCTGCGTCGGCGCGGACAGCACCTGGTCGGGCGGTCCGCTCTCGACGATCCGGCCGCCATCCATGAAGACGACGCGATCGGCGACCTCGCGCGCGAAGCCGAGCTCGTGAGTGACGACGATCATCGTCATCCCGCTCTTCGCGAGATCGCGCATCACGGCCAGCACTTCCCCGACGAGTTCGGGATCGAGCGCCGACGTCGGTTCGTCGAACAGGATCAGTTGCGGATGCATCGCGAGCGCCCGCGCGATGGCGACGCGCTGCTGCTGGCCGCCCGACAGCTCGACGGGGAACGCGTCGCACTTGTGGCCGAGCCCGACGCGCGCGAGCAGCGCGCGCCCTTCTTCCAGCGCTTGCGCGCGGCGGCGCCCGAGCACCTGTACCGGGCCTTCGATCACGTTCTCGAGCGCGGTCTTGTGCGGAAACAGGTTGAAGCGCTGGAACACCATGCTGGTCGCGAGCCGCTGCCGCGCGACCTGGCGCTCCGACAGCTCGTACAGGCGGTCGCCGGCGCGCCGGTATCCGGCCAGCTCGCCGTTGACCCACAGCGCACCGGCGCTGATCGTCTCCAGCTGGTTGATGCAGCGCAGGAAGGTGCTCTTGCCCGAACCCGACGGTCCGATGATGCACAGCACTTCACCCTGCACGACGTCGAGCGTGATGCCGTGCAGCGCCTGGAAATCGCCGTACGACTTGCGTACGTCTATCGCGCGAACGACTGCGTTCGTCATGACGTTCTCCCGATGGGGTTGGATCGTGTCGTTCATTTGCGGCCCGCCGCCCGGCCCGCGCCGCGCGCGAAGCGCCGTTCGACGCGCGCCTGCGCAAGCGACAGCACGGTGACGACCGCGAGATACCAGATGCCGGCGACGATCAGCAGCTCGATCACGCGAGCGTTCGCGTAGTAGATGTTCTGCGCGTTGTGCAGCATCTCCGCGTACTGGACGACGCTCGCGAGCGACGTCAGCTTGACCATGCCGATCAGCTCGTTGCCGATCGGCGGCACGATCACGCGCATCGCCTGCGGCAGGATGATCCGGCGCAGCGCCTGCAGGCGTGCCATGCCGATCGATTTGGCGGCCTCGTACTGGCCGGTGTCGACCGACAGCAGTCCGGCGCGCACGACTTCCGACGTATACGCGCCCTGGTTGATGCCGAGTCCGAGCACCGCCGCGAGGAACGGCGTCATCACGTCGACGGTGCGGAATTCCGCGATCCCCGGGATACCCAGCGTCGGGAACACCAGCGCGAGGTTGAACCACAGCAGCAGTTGCAGGATCACCGGCGTGCCGCGAAACAGCCAGATGTAGCCCTGCGCGATCGCGCCGAGTACCGGGTTCGACGACAGCCGCATCACCGCGGTCGCGACGCCGAGCACGATGCCGAGCGTCATCGCGAGGACGGTCATCACGATCGTGTTGCCGAGCCCCGTCAGGATCGAGCGCGCGGTCAGGAACTGGCCGACGACGCGCCATTCGATCTGTCCGCGCGCGAACGCGACCGCCACATAGGCGAGCGCGGCAACGATCGCGATCGACGCGACATAGCGGCCCCAGTAGCGCTGGCGCACGCGCACCAGCCCGGCGATGTCGTCCGCGGCGCGGGCGGCCGGCCCCGATGCGCCGTCGAGCCGGCTCGAATCGGAGGCGCTCAGCATGACGGCCCCCGGTAGTCGGCGGCCCACGCGGCCTGGCGTTCGATCGCGGCGCTCAGGCGGCCGATCTGCTCGCGCACGCGCGCGGGAGACGTGCCGCCCGCACCGCCGCGGGCCGCGACGGCCGCGTCGAGCGTCAGATGCGCGCGCACCGCCGGGGCGAGGCGCGTGTCGACGGCCTGCAGCTGTTCGGCGCTCGCATCGGCGAGCTCGATGCCGTCCCGCTCGCACGCGCGCACGAGCGTGCCGGTGATCTCGTGCGCTTCGCTGAACGGTACGCCCGTCAACGCGAGCCAGTCCGCGACTTCGGTCGCGAGCGTGAAGCCGAGCGGCGCCTGGCGACGCATCTCGTCGACGTTCACGCGCATCGTGCGGATCATTCCCGCCATCGCGGGCAGCACGAGCTCGAGCGTATCGATCGAATCGAACGCCGCGATCTTGTCCTCCGCGAGATCGCGGTTGTACGCGAGCGGCAGCGACTTCAGCGTCGCCAGCAGCCCCGCCAGGTTGCCGATCAGGCGCCCCGCCTTGCCGCGCGTGAGTTCCGCGATGTCCGGGTTCTTCTTCTGCGGCATGATCGAGCTGCCCGTTGCGTAGCCGTCGTCGAGTTCCACCCAGCGGAATTGCCGCGACGTCCACAGGATCACCTCTTCCGACAGGCGCGACAGATTCACGGCCAGCATGCTCGTGACGAACACGAATTCGGCGACGTGATCGCGCGCGGCCACCGCATCGATCGAGTTCTCGCAGGGCGCGTCGTAACCGAGCTCCTGCGCGGACAGCTCGGGCCACACGCAGATGGCCGAGCCCGCGAGCGCGGCCGCGCCGAGCGGCGAACGCGCGGTGCGGCGGTCCCAGTCGACCAGCCGGTCGGCGTCGCGGTACAGCGACTGCGCATGCGCGAGCAACTGATGGCCGAACACGATCGGCTGCGCCGGCTGCAGATGGGTGAATCCGGCGGTCACCGTGTCGACGTGGCTGCTCGCCTGACCGACCAGCGCGTCCTGCAGGTCGAGCACGCCGCGCACGAGCGCGCGCGCCTTGTCGCGCAGGAACAGGCGCAGGTCGTTCGCCGCCTGGTCGTTGCGCGAGCGCCCGGCGCGCAGCTTGCCGCCCAGGCCCGGCAGCCGCTGCGTGAGCACGCGCTCGAGGAAGGTGTGCACGTCCTCGTCGGTGAGCGACGGCGCGATCGCGCCGGCCGCGTAGTCGCGTGCGATGCCGTCCATCGCGGTCAGCAGTTGCGCGAGTTCGTCGTCGTTCACGATGCCGGCGCGGTTCAATTCGCGCGCATGCGCACGGGAGCCTGCCAGGTCGTACGGCACGAGGCGGAAGAAACTCGGATCGGAGCGCGACAGGTCCTGCAGCGCGTTCGACGGTTTCGACTGGAAGCGGCCACCCCACAGGCGCTCGATCGGTTCGGTAAGGCTCATTGCGGTCGACCTCGACTCGGTTGGATTGCCCTCACTGTAGGCATTCAATTTTTTTTGTTGTAGCGAGAAATTGAATCCGCTTTAATGAAATTTTTCTCAGCATCGTCGCGTCCGACGAGCCTCCCGATGCGCAATCGCCTGCCGCCGCTGAACCCTCTTCGTGCGTTTGAAGCCGCCGCGCGGCGCGGCAGCGTGTCGGCGGCCGCGGATGAACTGCACGTCACCGCGAGCGCGGTCAGCCACCAGATTCGCATTCTCGAGAGCACGCTCGGCGTCGCGCTATTCGTCAGATCAAAGGCCCGCGTGAAGCTCACGCCGCAAGGCGAGGCGTTGCTGGAACCGGTCGGCGCCGCGTTCGACCTGATCGCGAACGCCGCCGTCAGGCTCGATTCGCCGGTGGCCGCCGGCGATCTCGTCGTGTCGACACCGCTGTCGCTGACGTCGCGCTGGCTTGCCCGGCATATCGGCGACTTTGTCGAGCGTTATCCGGGCATCCACCTGAAGGTGGTTCCGTCGAACGACGATCGCGAGGTCTATTCGCCCGACGTCGACGTCTGCATCCGCTACGGGGAAGGCAACTGGCGCAACCGGGCGGTCGAGCTGCTCGCGCATCCGGCGCTGTTCCCCGTCGTGAGCCCAGCGTTGATGAACGGGCCCGATGCGATCCGCAAGGTGCAGGATCTCGCGGGGCGCACGCTGTTCTGCGAGCATGCGGGCTCGTGGATGCGCTGGCTGGCCGAAGCGAAAGCCGACCGGCTGCCGGGCATCCGCATCCTCGAGATCGGCAACGCGCACATCGGTGTCGAAGCCGCGGTGCACGGCCAGGGCGTCGCACTCGGCGACAGCCTGTCGGTGCGCGACGACCTGATCGACGGCACGCTCGTGCGGCCCTTCAGCGAAACCGTGCCGTCACGCCATGCGTACTATCTCGTCGCGCGTCACGAGATGACCGAGGCGCCGCTCGTGACCGCGTTCACGGCGTGGCTGCGCGCGCGCGTCGCGTGATGCGCGCACGTGTTTGCGACGAAGCGGGAAGTCAGGAAACGAGACTCGCGAAATCGTCCCACACCATCACGATGTTCCGCGATCGCCAGATCGGCCCCGCATCGACGTACTCGCCGGCCAGCCGGCCGTTCAACGACGCGTAAAAGGCGATCGCGGCGTCGTTTCCCTTGACGACACTCAACGCCGCGCCCTGGTACCGCATCGTTTGCAGATGCGTTGCGAGCCGGGCGAGCAGCGTGCGGCCGATGCCGCGACGCTTGAACCCGGGATCGACGTACAGGAACTTGATCTCGCCACGGCCGCCGAAGATCGGCTCCGACGGCGCGCCGGCCGCGCCGATGCCGACGATCCTGCCGTCGGTTTCCGCCACGAGCACCAATTGGTCGCCTGCGTTCGACGCCAGCTTTTCGCGCCATGTCCTGCCGCGATGGCGCTCGTCGAGGACGGCATGCGCCTGCGCCGGCGCGAGATCGCGATAGGTATGCCGCCAGACCTTGACGTGAAAATCGGCGATCGCCTGCGCATCGTCGAGGTGGGCGGACCTGACGGATATTCCGGACATGGAGGACTCTCTCGGGCAGCTTGGCGCGC
The DNA here is from genome assembly GCF_024656005.1 of Burkholderia sp. SCN-KJ. NCBI lineage: Bacteria > Pseudomonadati > Pseudomonadota > Betaproteobacteria > Burkholderiales > Burkholderiaceae > Burkholderia > Burkholderia sp. SCN-KJ. The sequence continues at coordinate 272,015 of NZ_JANKOG010000005.1, read as the reverse complement.
GCGGGCGCGGCGCACGAGCCGGATTGTCGACGATCGGGGCGAACCTGTCAGCACCCCGCGGGCGTCGCGAATCAGCGCGCAACCGCTTCCGTGTTCCGGACGCTGCCCAGAAACCGCGTCAGCTCCACCGTCTGCGGCCGCTCGAAAATCTCTTCGGCCGTCCCGCTCTCCCACACCCTGCCCTGGTGCATGAACACGATCCGGTCGCTCACCGCACGCGCGAAGTTCATCTCGTGCGTGACCATGATCAACGTCATGTCCTCGCGCGCAAGCTGCGCGACGACGCCCAGCACCTCGCCGACGAGCTCGGGATCGAGCGCGGACGTGATTTCGTCGCACAGCAGCACGCTCGGCTTCATCGCGAGCGCCCGCGCGATCGCGACGCGCTGCTGCTGGCCGCCCGACAGTTGTTCCGGAAACGCGTCGAACTTGTCGCCGAGGCCGACGCGCTCGAGCATCAGTTCCGCGATCGCGCGCGCCTGCTGGCGATGCGACTTTTTCACGACCGACTGCGCGAGCATCACGTTCTGCCCGGCGCTCAGGTGCGGAAACAGGTTGTACTGCTGGAACACCATGCCGACCTTCAGCCGCAGCGCACGCAGGTCCGCGTGCCGCGCATCGACGCGTTCGCCGTCGATCGAGATCGTGCCCGCGTCGATGCTCTCGAGTCCGTTGAGCGTGCGCAGCAGCGTGCTCTTGCCCGAGCCGCTGCGGCCGATGATCGAGACGACCTGCCCGCGCTCGACGGAGAAATCGATGCCCTTGAGCACATGATGGGTGCCGAAGTTCTTTTCGAGACCACGGGTTTCAACGAGCGGCATGCCATCTCCTTTGCAACGTGCGCGCATAACGGGTAAGCGGATAACAGAGCGCGAAATAGATCAGCGCGACGAGGCCGTACACGACGAACGGCCGGAACGTCGCGTTCGAGATCGCGATGCCGACCTTCGTCAGCTCGGTGAAGCCGATGATCGACACCAGCGCCGTATCCTTCACGGCCTGCACGCCGAAGCCGACCGTCGGTGCGATCGCGATGCGCGCGGCCTGCGGCAGGATCACGTGACGCAGCTGCTCGACGTAGCTCATGGCCAGGCTCGCCGACGCCTCCCACTGCCCTTTCGGCACCGCCTCGACGCAGCCGCGCCAGATCTCCGCGAGATACGCGCTGGTGAAGAACGTGAGCCCCGCGGTGGCCGCGACCCACGGCGGCACGTCGAGCCCGACGAGCGGCAGGCCGAAGAACACGATGAACAGTTGCATCAGCAACGGGGTGCCCTGGAATATCTCGATGTACAGCTTCGCGATGCCGCGCAGCAGCGTCGAGCTCGACACGCGCATCACGAGCAGCCCGAGGCCGACGAGGCCGCCGGACAGGAACGACACGATCGACAGTACGATCGTCCAGCGCGCGGCCAGCAGCAGGTTCGCGAGAATCTGCCCGAACGTGAAGTCGATCATCGCGCACCTCGCACGCGACGGGAGAACAGGCGGCGCCCCATCGAGCCGAGCGTGGCACGCAGCAGCAGCGCCATCGCCAGATACGCGAGCGCGATGACGAAGTACGTCTCGAACGCGCGGAAGTTGCGCGACTGAATGTAGCCGGCCGCATAGGTCAGGTCGGCCACCGAGATCTGCGACACGACCGCCGAGCCGAGCATCGTGATCACGATCTGGCTCGACAGCGCCGGAAACACCTTGGCGAGCGCCTGCGGCAGCACGACGTGGCGCAGCATCTGCGCGCGCGACATCGCCAGCGCGGACGCCGCCTCGAGATGCCCTTTCGGGACGGCGGCGACGCCCGCGCGCACGATCTCGACCGAGTACGCGCCGAGATTGAGCGTCATCGCGAGGATCGCGGCCGTGTATTCGTCGATGTGCACGCCGAGCGCCGGCAAGCCGAAGAAGATGAAGAACAGCTGGACGACGAACGGCGTGTTGCGGATCGCCTCGACGTACGCGCCGATCAGCGGGCGCAGCCGCACGGCCGCGCGCGCGTCGGAGCTGTACGCGGCCGCGCCGAGCACGCCGATCGCGACGCCGAGCACGGTCGCGACCGCGGTCAGCGCGAGCGTGATCGCCGCACCGCTCGCGAACACGCCGGCGTATTCGGCGAGCTCGCCGAATTGAAGCTGGTAGCTCATGACGATGGAGTAAAGTCGGGTTCGGACAACGACACCCGCCGCGCCGGCGATGCCGGCCGCGGCGATGTATCAGGCGACACTGCGATTCGTCACAGTCCGGCCGGCAACGGCTGGCCGAGCCACTTTTTCGACATCGCGCCCAGCGTGCCGTCCTGCTTCGCATGGGCGATCGTGTCGTCGATCTTCGCGAGCAGGCGCGGTTCGTTCTTGTTGACGCCGACGAAGCACGGCGAATTCTTGATCACGAACTTGACCTCGGGCCGGCGCGGCGGATTCTTCGCGAGAATCGCCGCCGCGACGATGTTGCCGGCCGCGATCAGTTGCACTTGGCCCGACAGGAACGCCTGGATCGTCGCGTTGTTGTCCTCGAAGCGCTTGATCGTCGCGTTCGGTGCGAGCTGCGACAGCGCGATCTCCTCGAGCGCGCCGCGGGTGGCGCCGACCGTCTTGCCGGTCAGGTCGGCAGGCGCGCTCACCTTCACGTCGGCCGGCCCGAACACGCCCTGGAAATACGGTGCGTACGCGCTCGAGAAGTCGATGACCTTCTCGCGCTCAGGTGTCCTGCCGAGCGACGAGATCACCATGTCGACCTTGTTGGTCGTCAGGTACGGAATCCGGTTCGCACTGTTCACGGGCACCAGCTTCAGCTTCACGCCGAGCGATTTGGCGAGGAGTTCGGCCATGTCGATGTCGTAGCCCTGCGGCTGCATGTCCGTGCCGACCGAGCCGAACGGCGGATAGTCTTCGGGCACCGCGACGCGCAGCGCGCCGTTTTTCGCGATGGTGTCGAGCGCGTCGGCATGCGCCGGCGCGGCAGCGAACAGCGCCATCACGGGGGCAGCGATCAGCGCAGCCAGCCAGGTGCGTCGGGGGAACGGTCGAGTCGTCGGGCTCACGGTGAATCTTCCTTGTCTGGTATGTCGTCGGGCAGCGCGCAACCGTTGCGCGGCCGCGGGTACTCCAGCAAAAACCGGGCCACCGCCGTGAAACGCTTGCCGTACCGGCAGTCGACGGAAATTCCGGCGCACCGCATTCCCCATTTCGGTGCGTGGGCCGGCACCGGCGCCAGCGGCTGCCCTCGCAGCGCGCGCCGGCGCACCAAATTACCTAACCGGTTCATTCCGCGAAGCGGGGCCGGTGCATGGGGCGCATGCCGGTTCCTGGGCATCGATCCGGGACGCCACGATCGGCGAATCGCAATCGGCACTGCGTCACGCGGCACGCTCCGGGGCGCCATAAACCAGACGAATCGCCGCTCGTCGAACGTGCACCGCATCGCCGCCGCGACTGATCGAAGACGTCGACGTGACCGCATGCGGCCCCGGGGACCACGAAGGCAAACGCGCTTGACGAAAGTCAAACCCGCGGAGACGACAGGTGCAAAAAATTGCGTATGCAGGATCGCCGATTGCCACCGGGAGACATTCATGAGCGCCAGCACTTCAACCTTCCAGGCGGCGCCCGCGCTCCAGCGGGTGCTGATCGCCATCGACGGTTCCACCGCATCCGATCAGGCATTGGCGTATGCCAGGGCGTTCGTTCCGTCGAATGCATCGGTACGCATCGTCAGCGTTGCGGATAATCCGCGGACGCTCGTCCCGCGCGGAGCGAGATCCACGGCGTTTCTCGACTCGGCCCGCGAAGAGTTGCTCGGGGATGCAACCGACGCGCTGTCACGCGCCGCACGCGCAATGGCGCGCGACGACCTCGCGCTCGACACGGAAGTCGTCGACCTGTCCACGCACGGCGGGGATATCGCGCATGCGCTGGCCGACAGTGCGCAAGCCTGGCAGGCCGAACTCGTGATCGTCGGGGCACGCCAGCATCACGGCCTGCGCGGATGGATCGAAGGAACGGTTTCCGGCCCGCTCGGCATGCTCGTCGGCTGCCCGCTGCTCATCGTTCCGGAAGGTTTCGGGTCGGTGGCCGAGCACCTGCCGCGGCGGATGCTGTTCGCGGTCGACGGAAGCCCGATTGCGCTTCACGCGTTGCGCACGGGGTTGAAACTCTCGTGGCCCGACACCGAATTCCGGGCGATATACGTGCTCGATCGCCCCTCGTCGCTGGGTGATTTCGTCCCCGTCGAGACGCTGGAACAGGCGTTGACCAGCGAAGGCCATCACGCACTGCAAAAAGCCATGGCGCTGCTCGACGGCACGGCCGGCCACGCGCAGTCGCAATTGATTCGAACCGATCGCGCCGACGCGGACGTGCCGCACCTGATCGTGCACGACGCGATCGAATGGAATGCGGACTTGATCGTCATGGGCACCCACGGGCGGCGCGGCGTCACGCGCTGGCTTGTCGGCAGCGTGGCCGGACGCGTCGCGCGCATCACGAAAACGCCGGTCCTGCTCGTGAGTGCGCCGCACGCATGATGCGTCTCGTCGTCACGCATCCGCTCCGACGGCGTGGAACAGTTCCTCCTCCTGAGCGCAATGCAGGCGTACGATCGCTTCCAGCCCGTACAGCAGGCGTTGTATCGCCTGCACCTGCGTGGCGTTCGCCGCATCGCCCGGCAGGTCCGCGACCATCTGCCTGAGCGATCGAACCATCCTGAAGATCTCCCGGTGTGCGCCGCTCATCGCCGCCAGCGGGTCCTCGCCACCGAGCAGCGGGGCGAGGCGCGCGTAGACGTCCCGATCGTCGGCGCGTTCGTGCGGCAGCAGCCGTTCGTCGAGCGAATCGATCAGGCGGACGAGCTCGCCGGCGATGGCGGCCCCGGACAGGTGCGGCAGGCGATCCGCGAGATCCCTGATCTGGTCCAGCAACGGTGACAATGCCGCGTGCTCGCGCTTGAGTTGCTCGACGTCGACATCCGCGAGCCGGGCGTCCGTCGGCCTCGGGCGAACCAGCAACACGCGCAACGCATTGACGATGACGGCGACGTCGATGACTTCCTGAATCACCGCGCCGGCAATCGGCGGCAGGAGTCCGGCCGCGGCAATCGTCATCGCGACGATCGACAGCGACATGCCGGCCACCACGCTCTCGAGCGCGATCCGGCGCGCGCGTCGGGCGATACGCATCGCATCCACGAGTCGATCGAGCCGATCCACCAGCAGAACCACGTCGGCCGCCTCGGATGACGCGGCCGCGCCCCGCGCGCCCATCGCGATACCGACGTCGGCCGCCGCCAGCGCCGGCGCGTCGTTCACGCCGTCGCCGACCATGATCGTCACGCCTTCCTTGCGCGCGGCCTGGATGGCGGCGAGCTTGTCCGTCGGCGTCTGCTCGGCGCGCACGTCGGTGACGCCCAGCAACTCGCCGACGGCCTGGGCGATGTCGCGCCGGTCGCCGGTCAGCATGACGAGGCGTGCGACGCCTTCGCGTTTCAGCAGCCGCAGCGCCCGCGGCGTTTCCAGCCGCACCTGGTCGGCCATCTGAATCGCGCCGATCATGACACCGTCGACACCGACGAACACGGCAGCCCCGCCCTCGTTGCCGACCCGTTTCAGGAACGCGTCGCTCCACGGGGCGGCCGTCGAGCAGGCGCGGACGTACCCGAACTTGCCGATCGCGACGGTCCGGCCGTCGACCCGGCCCGTCACGCCCTCGCCCGCCGTTTCCACGACGACCGACGGCGGTGACAGCGTGATCCGGCGCTCCCGCGCGGCGACCGTCAGCGCATCCGAAATGACGTGGCCCGAAGCCTGGGCCAACGACGCGGCGAAATGCAGCACATCGTCCGTGCCGACGTCCGCGCCGCATTCGATCGCAACGATGCGGGCGCGCCCTCCCGTCAGCGTCCCGGTCTTGTCGAAGAACAGGATCGTCGCTTGCGCGAGTCGTTCCAGCGCGCCCCCGCCCTTGACGAGGATGCCGCGTTTCGAACAGCGCGACATGCCGGACACGATGGCGACCGGGACGGCGAGGATCAACGGACACGGCGTGGACACGACGAGCACGGCGAGCGCGCGTGCGACATCCCCGGCCAGCAGCCACGCGATGCCCGCGACGAGCAGCGAAGCGAGTACGAAGAACGCGGCATAGCGATCCGCGAGACGCACGGACGGGCTGCGCTCGCGCTGCGCGCGTGCGACCAGGCAGACGATACCGGCAAACGTGCTGTCACCCGCCGTCGTGCGGGCCACCATTTCGAACGGCGCGCCGGCGTTGACCACGCCGCTGCAGGCGCTTTCTCCGGAGCGTCGCCGCTGTGTGGACGACTCGCCCGTCAACATGGATTCGTCGAGTTCCGCATCATCGGTCAAGGTGCCGTCGACCGGCACGAATTCACCGCTTCGCACGAGCAGCCTGTCACCGGGAACGAGCGTTTCCACGCCGACGGAACGCCACTCACCGTTCTCGAACCGGGTTGCCTGCCGAGGGGCACGGCCGAGCAGCGCGGTCATCTCGCGTCGCGCACGGTCTTGCGCATACCGCTCCAGCGTCCGCCCGCTGGCCAGCATCAACGCAATGACCGCGGCGGTCAGCGTCTCGTCGAGCGCGATCGCCAGGCCGATCGCCAGCCATGCGAGCACATCGATGCCGGCTTGCCGTCTCGCCACGGCCCTGGCAACGGATACCGTCAACGCGAGCAGGACCGGCAGCGCACCGACCAGCCAGACGACGCGCGCGAACGAAGGCAGGTCGAACGCAACGCACACGCCTCCTGCGGCGAGCGTGACCGCCGCCAGAACCAGCAACACGAGATCGATCGACCAGTGGATTCGAGACATGACGATTGTTCCGATCGCCGCGCATGGCGGCGTTCGCCGCATCCGGTTCGGGTTCCGGTTGCGGACGGCGTGGCACCAGTCTAGGAAACACCGCGGCTCGACCGTTGACATGGGTCAGCACGACGCGCCTCCCGCGACATGCCGGCGCGGCGCGCGGCTTGACGTGAGTCAAGCCGTCAGCCACTTTCCTCAGCAAAATTGAATCGTGAAACCGGATTGCCCGGAGTCGATATCGTGCTGACGCTGGCGGTACTCTTTCTACTGATTCTGCTGCTGAATCTCATGCCGGCATTCGCCCCGCCCACCTGGATGGCGATGTCGTGGGTCGGGTTCAACCTGCCGGACGGCAATCCGTTCATCTTTGCCGTCGTGGCGGCCGGCGCGGCCACGACCGGCCGCGTGATCCTGGCGACCTTCGCACGATCGCTCGTCCGCTCCCGCTGGATACGCGAATCGGATCGCGAGAATATCGACGTCGCCACCCGCTGGCTGCGAAAGCACCGAACGCTCACCGCCGGCGCGTTCTTTTTCTATGCATTGAGCCCCCTTCCGTCGAACTATCTGTTCATCGCGTACGGACTGTCCGGGTTGCCGCTCAGGATCATCGCCGTGGCCTTCTTCATCGGCCGTGCAACGACGTATGCGATCTGGGCGCATCTCGGCCGCTTTGCGTCGACCCGGCTGGACCTGGAATCCGAACTCGAAGGCACTTATCTCGGCGGATACTTCGTCGTCACGCAACTGGTGTTGCTCGGCCTCGTGTTCGTGTTGATGAAGCTCGACTGGCGCGCGCTCGTCAACGACCGTCGGTTGACGTTCCGGCGCGGCCATCGTCCGCGCAGTTCCGATTGACGTTCGCGTATGCGACGCCCCGGGCGGGCACGTCGGCTGCCCGGGCCTGTCTGCCCGCCGCGAATGCCTGCCATGACTTCAGCGACGCTTTCCCGCTTGCGCGGATCGACGTGCGTCATCACGTCCGGATTCGGTGTGTCCGGTGGCGAACGCGCGATCCCGGTCGCGCTCGCGACGTCGGCGGACGAAACCGGCGACGCGGCCGACAGCAGGAGCAGGCTGGCGATCAAGGCGGTCAGGCGAACGGCCATGGCGGACCTCGTGGAATGGCTGCCCCATTTTTCGCGATGGCGGCGCGCAATCCGCTGAGCCAGATCAACGATCGATCGCGCGTCGATGCGATCGTGCACGCGTCGGGCCGCCTGGACGTCAGCTTGCCTGCGCAACCAGTTCGGCATGGATCCGCTCGACGTCGTCGCGCGTGCAGAGCGCCGTGCCCGGATGCTCGACCGAGGCGGCCGATGCCGCCAGCGCATAGCGGCACGCGTCGTCGAACGGCACGCCGCGCGCCAGCGCCCAGACCATGCCGCCGACGAAACTGTCGCCGGCGCCGACCGTGCTGCATACCGCTGCCTGCCTGCCGGGCAGGCGCAGCGCGCGATCGCGCGTGAGGACCCAGGCGCCGCGCGCACCGAGCGTCAACGCGACGATGTCGGCCTGCCCGCGCGCCACGAGTTCGCTCGCCTTGCGGCCGGCCGCCGTGTCGTCGAGCGGTTCGCCGGCCAGCGCACTCAGTTCGCCGAGGCTGGGCTTCACGAGATGAACGCCGGCCTCGAGGGCCGCTTGCAGCGCCCGGCCCGCCGCATCGACGACCACCCGGCTTCCTCTTGCCCTGGCCGTCCGCGCGAGCGTCGCATACAGGTCGTCGGGCGCGCCGGGCGGCAGGCTGCCGCTCAGCACGAGATAGCGCGGCGCCGGCTGCATGGCGTCGATGCGGGCCGCGCAGTCGCGCCACTCGGCCTGCGTGACGAGCGGCCCCGGCATCACGAACCGGTATTCGCGCCCGGTCGCGGTCTCGCTCACGCAGACGTTCTCGCGCGTCTCGCCGGCGATCCGGACGCGCACCGCCGGCAGGCGCTCGGCTTCGAGCAGCAGCGTCAACACGTCGCCGGTCGGCCCGCCGGCCAGGTACAGCGCGACGCAGTCGCCCCCGAGCCGGTGAATGGTTCGGGCGACGTTGAGCCCGCCGCCGCCGGGGTCGCGCCGCGGCCGTGTACAGCGCAGCTTGTGGGTATCGACGATGTGCTCGACCGAGGTCGAGACATCGACGGCCGGATTCAACGTGACGGTAACGATATCGGTCATGGTGCGTCGCTCGCAGTCGATGGCAGGCGCGCCGGGCGCCCGCGTGGCGATTCCCGGCCGCCGTGGCGTGCCGGCCGTGGCTCCACGTTACGTTCGACGCTGGCCGCGGCGTTGACCGCCATCAAGCGGTGCCGCGAAAGCGCCCGGTTGCGTTCGATCAACGACACGTTCGGGCAGGCGCCTACATTGAGTCATTCGTCGTCGCCGAGCCCGCCATGGACGAGCAGCCGCTTTGCAGCACCGTGTTCGCCGAGCGCTATGCACAGCCCGGCGACACGTCTCGCGCGGCCGTCTTCCATCGCGTCGCCCGTGCGCTGTCGCTCGCCGAGCCGGCCGAGCGCCGTGCGCGGGTGGAGCGCGTGTTCTACCTGAACCTGCAGCGCGGTGCGATCGGCGCGGGCCGCATTCTCGCGAATGCCGGCGCGGACCACGGCGGAACGATGGTCAACTGCTTCGTCCATCCGCTCGCGATTCCGGCCGACGCGCCCGTGCAGGCCCTCGACACGGCGCTCGCGCATGCGCTCGACGACGCCCGGGTCACGCTGCTGATGGGCGGCGGAATCGGCTACGACTTCTCGCCGGTGCCACCCGCCGACGCGTACGAACGGCGCCTGTCGTCCGGACGCGGCGCGTGCGCGGCGCTCGACCGCTTCGATGCGATGTGCCGGGCGCTGCCGTTCACCGGCCCGCGCCGCGGCGCGCAAATGGGCGTGCTGCGCTGCGATCATCCGGATCTCGTCGCGTTCGTCGCGGCCAAGCGCGGACGCGCGCGCTGGCCGACGTTCAACCTGTCGGTCGGCGTCACGAACGCATTCATGGAGGCGGTCCGGCACGACCTGCCGTGGGCGCTGTTCCACCACGCGCCGCCGGCCTGCCCGTCCGGCGCATCGCCCCGGCTGCCCGACGGGCGCCATCTTTACACAACGGTGCCGGCCCGCACGCTCTGGCACGCGATCGTCACTGCCGCGCGCGACAGCGCCGAACCGGGGCTGCTGTTCCTCGACACGATCCGCGCCGCGAATCCGCTGCGCGAGCACGAGCGGATCGACGCGACGAACCCGTGCGGCGAGCAGCCGCTGCCGCCCTACGGCAGCTGCGTGCTCGGACCGATCGACCTGTCTCGGTTCGTTCTGCACCCGTTCGGTGTCGACGGCGAGCCGCGCTTCGATTTCGCGACGTTCGCCGACGCGGTGCGCATCCAGGTCCGCATGCTCGACAACGTGCTCGATCTGACCGAGTGGCCGCTCGCCGCGCACGAGCACGAGGCGCGCCGCACGCGCCGCATCGGGGTCGGCGTCACCGGGCTGGGCGACGCGCTGACGATGCTGAGGCTGCGCTACGACAGCGCGGAAGCACGCGCGCTTGCACGCAGGATCGCGCTCGCGATGCGAGAGCATGCGTTCGCCGCGTCGGCCGCGCTTGCCGCCGAGCGCGGCGTGTTTCCGGCCTACGACCCGGCCGCCTATCTGAGCGGCCCCGCGTATCGAACGCTGTTGCCGCTGAAGGTGCATCACGCGATCGCGCGGCACGGGCTGCGCAACAGCCACCTGCTGTCGTTCGCGCCGGCCGGCAGCGTGAGCCTCGCGTTCTGCGACAACTGTTCGAACGGAATCGAGCCGGCCGTCGGCTGGACGCAGCGCCGCATGGTCCGCACCGCGGACGGGCGGGTGCGGCCGTTTCGTGCGGAGAATCACGCTTACCGGCTGTTTCGCGCATTGCATGGCGACACCGTCAGGCTGCCGGGCTATTTCGTCACGGCGGCGGATATCGCGCCGGCCGATCACGTCGCGATGCTCGCGGCGCTGCAGCCGTGCGTCGACGCCGGTATCTCCAAGACGGTGACGATGCCCGGCCAGTGTTCGCTCGCGGCGGTCGACGCGCTGTTCTTCCAGGCGTGGCGCGAAGGACTCAAGGGCATCACGATTTTCCGGCCCGATCCGCGGCTCGGGTCGGTCGTGACCGATGACGCGTCGCACGCGCGGCGCGACGGCCCTGTCTGCATCGGCTGCTGAACGAGACGATGAGCGGCGGCGAGCGTCCGGGCAAGCGCCCGGGGCGATGGCGGGCGCCGATCGCTCCTTCAGGCGGAGACGCCCGTGGTCGTTTCCGTGTCGGCTTCCGGCGCCCGGGGCGGCTCGCCGTCATCGTCCGGCGGCGTGATGAGCGCCACCAGCATGTCGTGATCGATCGATTCGTGCTGCAGCAAACTGCGCGCGATCCGTTCGAGCGCGTCGCGATGCGCGCCGAGCGTTGCCGTGACCCGCGCGTGCGCCTCCTCGAGCAGCGCACGCACCTCTTCGTCGATCAGTTGCGCCGTGTGCTCGCTGCAGCGGCCGTCGCCCGGTGTCCACACGCCCGGCGCCCCGCCCTGGCGTGCGCCATCGTCGAGTGTCGCCAGGCCGATCTTCTCGCTCATCCCGTACTGCATCACCATATGACGCGCCAGCGCGGTCGCGCGGTCGAGATCGTTCTGCGCGCCGGTCGACACGTCGCCGAACGCGATTTCCTCGGCCACGCGTCCGCCGAGCAACACGTCGAGCCGGTCGAGCAACTCGCTCCGGCGCAGCACGTAGCGATCCTCGGTCGGCACCTGCTGCGTGTAACCGAGCGCCGCGATCCCGCGCGGGATGATCGACACCTTCTTCACCGGATCGCAGTGCGCGCGGCTTTGCGCGACGAGCGCATGTCCCGACTCGTGGTACGCGATGGTCAGCTTTTCCTGTTCGTTCATCACGCGGCTCTTGCGCTCCATGCCGGTCATCGCGCGATCGATGGCTTCGTCGAAATCGGCCATCCCGATCGCGGGCTTGCCCAGTTCCGCCGCGTGCAGCGCGGCTTCGTTGACGACGTTCGCGAGATCGGCGCCGACGAAACCCGGCGTGCGCTGCGCCAGCTCGGCCAGGTCGACTTCCGGCGCGAGCTTCACGCGCTTCGTATGCACGCCCAGGATCTGCTTGCGTCCGGTCAGGTCCGGCCGGTCGATCGCGATGTGCCGGTCGAAGCGCCCGGGGCGCAGCAGCGCGGGATCGAGGATCTCCGGCCGGTTGGTCGCGGCCATGATGATGACGCCCGAATTGGCCTGAAAGCCGTCCATCTCGACGAGCAGCTGGTTCAGCGTCTGCTCGCGCTCGTCGTTGCCCGACATCAGGCCGACGCCGCGCGCCTTGCCGAGCGCGTCGAGCTCGTCGATGAACACGATGCACGGCGCGCTCTGCTGGGCCTGCTCGAACAGATCGCGCACGCGCGCCGCGCCCACGCCGACGAACATCTCGACGAACGCCGAGCCGCTGATCGTGAAGAACGGCACCGCCGCCTCGCCGGCGACCGCGCGGGCGAGCAGCGTCTTGCCGGTGCCGGGCGCGCCGACGATCAGCACGCCCTTCGGGATCTTGCCGCCGAGCCGCTGGTAGCGTTCGGGGCTGCGCAGGAACGCGACGATCTGCTGCAGCTCGGCCTTCGCCTCGTCGATGCCCGCGATATCGTCGAACGTGATGCCGGTTTCCTTCTGCATGTAGACGCGGGCGCGGCTTTTGCCCATGCCGCTCAGATCCCGCATCCCGCCCGGCCTTCGCATCATGAAATTCCAGATCAGGACAAAGCCGATCAACGGGAAGATCCAGGTCGCCAGCGTGCCGATCCAGCCCGTATCCGTCGCGCCGCGGTAGCGAATCCCGGCAGTCGTCAGCGCGGCGACCAGCCCTTCGTCGCTCACCCGGTTCGTCGTGAAGCGCCACGGCGCGCCGGCCTCCTTCACCCCGGCCGCATCGGACGCGGGCAGCGCGGCGCCGGCTTGCGGCATGCGCAGCGTGCCCGAGATCGTCGTCGGGCCGATCTCGAGATCGTCGACGAGCCGTGCGTCCACCAGGCGGTGAAAATCGCTGTAGGAAATCGACGTCGACGCCGGCTGGCGCGCCAGCAGTTGAACCGCGACCAGCACGGCGAACGCGACCGGAATCAGCAGCCCGGAGTAGTCGAATGATTTTTTCACGGGGTCGAACCTCTCCGGCAGGCCAGCATCCGCTCACGCATCGTCGCGCTTCCGGTGCGCACGCAGCATGTCCTCGCCGTCGCGACGGTCGGGACGGCCCCTCGTATGCGGCTGCATGCGCCTGTCGCGGCGCAGATGGTTTCGGCCGGGGCCGGTATGCGGACGGTTCATCGCGGCTTCTCCTGGTAACGGACCATGCAGGCAAGCCGGTCAGGCGACGGTCAATTGGTCGACGACCTGCCGAACGCCCCTCACCGACCCGGCCGCACCACACGCGGCGCGCCTTTCGGCCAGCGACGCGACCGTGCCCGTCAGCGTGACGATGCCGTCGGTTGCGTCGATCGAGATTCCCGCGGTTTCGCGCTGCGCGCGGCGCGCAAGCGCCTCGGCGATGCGGGCGCCGACGTCGGGCACCGTATGGTCGGCACGCACCCGGATGCGGTTGGCCACGCCGACGACGCCGATCATCCGGCTCACCATCGCTTCCGCCGCGCGGCTCTGATACGCATGATCGACTTCGCCGTCGAGCGTCACGCAGCCGTGATCGACCTCGACGCTGATCTTGTGATCGCGCAACGCCTCCTGCCAGCCGAGCGCGAACGTGATCGCGATCGCCAGTTCCTGGTCCGCGCACGCGTTCTCCGGCGGGGTGACGTTCAGTTCGAGCACCAGCGCGCGCGCGTCGGCGACGTGCAGCGCCGTCTTCTGCGCCTCGAGCTTCTGGGCCCAGCTGTCGACCGTGCCGCGCAACGTCACGATCCGGTCGTGAACCTCGACGTCGATCCGGCGCGCCTCGATCGCCGGATTCCAGAACAACGCCTGCTCGACATCCTGCTTGAGTACTGCATCGGACTTCATGTCGGTCTCCCGTCGGCCCATGCCGGCCGCATGCCTGCGAGCGAATGCGTGCCGCACCATGTTCAGCATCGCGCACGGCCGCGTCGGCGGCTTGACGAGGATCAATCAACCACGGGCTCGCGACGGACGTTGCCGCACCAGGCGTGCCGCCCGTGACAGGCATTGCGCGGCCCGGTCCGGCACGCCGTCGCGAAAGCGTCCGACGCATGCTCCGGCACGCGCGTCAAGCGAGCAGCCCCTCGAAACGCATCCCCGCCCGAGTGACACAGATCAAGGGGAAACCCGGTAATCGTCGGATATAAGTGACTCCGAAGCGGCGACGCCCCGCGGGCGGCGCCATCCCGAATTCCCGCATTTCCGTATTCGACGAGGCATTCCATGCGCGCTGCCGCGCCTCCCGTTCGCTGTCATCCTGCCGTCGTGCGGCGCATGCGTGCCATTGCGCTGGCGGCGGGCATGGGGCTGCTGTCGGGCTGCCTGTCGCTTGCGCCACCGGACGAGCGTCCCGCCGCGCCGATTCCCGCGTCCTTTCCGGAGCCGTCCGCCGACGCGACACCCGCGGCGCCCGTGCCCGACTGGCAGGCTTACTTCGTCGACCCGCGCCTGCGCGCGCTGATCGGCCAGGCGCTCGCCGACAACCGGGATCTGCGCGCGGCGGTCGCACGCGTCGAGCAGGCGCGCGCGGTGTACGGCATCCGCGGCGCGGATCAATGGCCGACGATCGGTGCGGGCGCGGCCTACGCGCGGTTTCGCACACCGGGCGGTTTCCTTTCTCCGGTGCCCGTCATCGGGCAGGTCTATGAAGTCCAGCTGGCCGAGACGCAATGGGAGATCGATTTCTGGGGCCGCGTGCGCAACCTGAAGGAAGCAGCGCTTCAGCGCTACCTCGCGAGCGACGCAGCCAGGCAGGCGGTGACGCTGAGCGTCGTCACCGGTGTGGCGGACGCGTATCTGACCCTGTGCGAGATCGACGAACGCATCGCGCTGACCCGCGCGACGATCGACACCCGCCGCGAATCGCTGCGGATTTTCCGGCTTCGTCACGCGGCCGGCGCGATCTCGCGCCTCGATCTCACGCAATCGGAGATCCTGCTGCAGCAGGCGGAATCGCTCGGCGTGCAGTTGCAGCAGGCCCGCGCGACGGCGGCCGATGCGCTGGCGTTGCTCGTCGGTGCGCCGCCGGCGCTGGGCGCCACGTCGCTCGCGCTCGACGACGGCGCGGTGCTGCCGTCGCTCGCGCCGGGCCTGCCCTCGTCGCTGCTGACCCGGCGGCCGGACGTGATCGCGGCGGAGCGCGAACTGCAGGCGAGCCGCGCGAACATCGGCGCGGCGCGCGCGGCGTTTTTTCCGCGCATCGCATTGACGAGTGCGATCGGTTCGGGAAGCAGCGCGCTGCACGACCTGCTGTCGTCGGGGTCCGGCGTGTGGTCGGTGATTCCCAACGTCACGCTGCCGCTCGTCGACGGCGGACGCAACCGGTCGAATCTCGCACTGGCGCGCGCGCAACGCGAAGAAGCGCTCGCCCGCTACGAACAGACGCTGCAGCGCGCGTTCCGCGACGTGTCCGATGCGCTCGCCGCGCGCCATTGGCTCGCCGACCAGGTCGCCATCGAGCGCGCCACGCTGGCGTCGCAGGCCGAGCGGGCGCGCCTCGCGAAGCTCCGCTACGACAGCGGCGCAACCCGCTTCCTCGAAGTGCTCGATGCGCAGCGGGACCTGATGAACGCCGAGCAGCAGCTGGTCACGACCCGTCGTGCGCTGCTGTCGAGCCGCGTCGCGCTGTACGGCGCGCTCGGCGGCGGGATGATCGACACCGGCAAGACTGCCGCGGCAACGGCGCCCCTTTCGACTGATTCGGACAACACACCATGAAAACCATCCCGCGCCCTCTTCTGATCGGTATCGGTGCGGCCGTGCTTGCGATCGGCCTCGCGTACTACGGGTGGACGCGCTGGCACGACGGCCAGGCGGACGCGGGGCTCGTCAGCGGCAACGGCCGCATCGAGGCAACCGAAATCGACGTCGCGACCAAGCTGCCGGGGCGCGTCACCGCGATGCTCGTCGACGAAGGCGACTTCGTGACGGCCGGCCAGCCGCTCGCACGCATGGACGTCGTCGTCCTGCAGGCGCAGCTCGACGAGGCACGGGCGCGCGAGCAGCAGGCGGTGAACACCGCGGCGAGCATCGACGCGCAGGTCGCGCAGCGCCGCAGCGACAAGGCCGCGGCCGCGGCCGTCGTCGTGCAGCGGGAAAGCGAGCTGGATGCGGCCACGCGGCGGCTCGCGCGGTCCGAAACGCTGTCGCGCGACGGCGCGTCGTCGATGCAGGAACTGGACGACGATCGCGCGCGCGCCGGCAGCCTGCGCGCGACCGTGAACGCCGCGCGGGCCCAGGTGGAAGCCGCTCAGGCCGCGATCGACGCCACGCAGGCCCAGCTCGTCGCGGCACGCTCGGCCGTGACGGCCGCGCAGGCGACCGTGGCGCGCGTGCGGGCCGACCTTTCGGATAGCGAACTGACCTCGCCGCGCGACGGGCGCGTCCAGTACCGGATTGCCGAGTCGGGCGAAGTCCTGCCCGCAGGCGGCAAGGTGCTCAACGTCGTCGACCTGTCCGACGTGTACATGACGTTCTTCCTGCCCGAAGCGGCCGTCGGCCGGGTCCCGCTCGGCGCCGACGTGCGGATCGTGCTCGATGCGGCACCGGAATACGTGATTCCGGCTCGCGTGTCCTATGTGTCGAGCACCGCGCAGTTCACGCCGAAGACGGTCGAAACGGCCACCGAGCGGCAGAAGCTGATGTTCCGGGTGAAGGCACGCATCGATCGCGACCTGTTGCAGCGCCACCTGAAGCTCGTCAAGACCGGGTTGCCGGGCGTGGCGTGGCTGAAGACCGACCCGCACGCGGGCTGGCCGGATCGCCTCGCGATCAGGGTGCCGCAATGAAAGCGGCGCCGCCCGTCGAGACGGATGCCGGCGCGACCGGCGCTGCGCCGGTGTCGGCCGATCCGGGCTGGGTCGCACGGCTGTCCGGCGTCTCGCTGCGCTACGGCGACAAGGCCGCGCTCGACGACGTGACGCTCGATATCCCGGCCGGCCGCATGATCGGGCTGATCGGGCCGGACGGCGTCGGCAAGTCGAGCCTGCTCGCGCTCGTTTCCGGCGCGCGCGCGATCCAGCAGGGCCGCGTCTGGACGCTCGACGGCGACCTGTCGTCGCGCCGCCATCGCGCGCGCGTGTGCCGGCGCATCGCCTACATGCCGCAAGGGCTCGGCCGGAACCTGTACGCGACGCTGTCGGTCGAGGAAAACCTGCAGTTCTTCGCGAGACTGTTCGGCCACGATGCGGCGGAGCGGCGCCGAAGGATCGACGCGCTGACGCGCAGCACCGGCCTGCAACCGTTCCTGGACCGCCCGGCCGGCAAGCTGTCCGGCGGCATGAAGCAGAAGCTCGGCCTGTGCTGCGCGTTGATCCACGATCCCGACCTGCTGATCCTGGACGAGCCGACGACCGGCGTCGATCCGCTGTCGCGCGCGCAGTTCTGGGAGCTGATCGGCCGCATTCGCGCCGCCCGCCCGGCGATGAGCGTGCTGGTCGCCACCGCGTACATGGACGAGGCCCGCCGTTTCGACCGGCTGATCGCGATGGACGCCGGCCGCGTGCTGGCAACCGGCAGCCCCGGCGAGCTGCTCGAGCGCACCGGTTGCGACACGCTGGAAGCCGCGTTCATCGCGCTGCTCCCGGAGGCGCGCCGGCACGGACACCAGCCTGTCGTGATCGCGCCGTTCCAGGCCGATCGGGCGGCCGGCTACGCGATCGAGGCCGACGGGCTGACGATGCGGTTCGGCGATTTCGTCGCGGTCGACCACGTGAGCCTGCAGATCCGCCGCGGCGAAATCTTCGGCTTTCTCGGCTCCAACGGCTGCGGCAAGTCGACGACCATGAAGATGCTCACCGGCCTGCTGCCCGCGTCGGACGGCACGGCGACGCTGTTCGGCCGGCCGGTCGCCGCGAACGACATCGACACGCGGCGGCGCGTCGGCTACATGTCGCAAGGGTTTTCGCTCTACGGCGAACTGACCGTCCGGCAGAACCTCGTGCTGCACGCGCGCCTGTTCGGCGTGCCGGAGGCGGACGTGCCCGCGCGCGTGACCGAAATGGTCGCGCGCTTCGGGCTGGCCGACGCCCTCGACGCGCTGCCCGAGCGCCTGCCGCTCGGCATGCGGCAGCGGCTCTCCCTCGCGGTGGCGATGGTGCACAAGCCCGAGCTGCTGATCCTCGACGAACCGACCTCGGGCGTGGATCCGGTTGCGCGGGACGACTTCTGGCGGCTGATGATCGAGCTCGCGCGCAACGATCGCGTCACCATCTTCATTTCGACGCACTTCATGAACGAGGCCGCGCGCTGCGACCGTATCTCGCTGATGCATGCGGGCCGCGTGCTCGCGAGCGCCGCGCCCGACGAACTGGTGCGCCGGCGCGGCGCCGCCACGCTCGAGGACGCGTTCATCGGCTACCTGAGCGACGCGCAGAAAGCGGATGGCGCGGACGGTGCGCCGGCCGATGCGCCGTCCGACGCCGGCTGGCTCGCCGCGCCGCCCGCGGCGGCCGGCGCCGGTCGTGCGGCGGCATGGTTCAGCCCGGCGCGCGCCGGCAGCTATCTGTGGCGCGAAGTGCTGGAGCTGCGACGCGACCCGTTGCGCGCGACGCTGGCGCTGTTCGGCTCGCTCGTGCTGATGTGCGTGATCAGCATCGGGATCAGTCTCGACGTCGACAACCTGACGTTCGCGGTGCTCGACCGCGATCAGTCGATCCTGAGCCAGGACTATGCGCAGAACCTCGCCGGTTCCCGCTACTTCGTGCCGCGCGCGCCACTCGCGGACGACCGAGACATCGAGCGCCGCATGCGCAACGGCCGGCTGTCGCTCGCGCTCGAGATCCCGCCCGGTTTCGCGCGCGACGTCGCGCGCGGCCGCCGCGTGGAGATCGGCGCATGGGTCGACGGCGCGATGCCGATGCGCGCGGAGACGATCCGCGGCTACGTGGCCGGCATGCACGAAAACTGGCTGCGCGACCAGGCGAAGCGCCGGCTCGGCGTGTCGCTCGCACCGGCCGTCGACATCGCGATCCGCTATCGCTACAACCCGGACGTCAAGAGCCTGCCGGCCATGATTCCCGCGATCATGCCGATGCTGTTGCTGATGCTGCCCGCGATGCTGACGGCGCTCGCCGTCGTGCGGGAACGGGAGCTCGGGTCGATCGTCAACCTGTACGTGACGCCCGTCACGCGGGCCGAATTCCTGCTCGGCAAGCAGGCGCCGTACGTGATGCTGGCCATGCTGAACTTCCTGCTGATGGTCGTGCTGGCCGACCTCGTGTTCGGCGTGCGGATCAAGGGCAGTTTCGCGACGCTGTCGGCCGCGGTGCTGATCTTCAACGTCGTGGCCACCGGCATCGGGCTGTTCGCCTCGACGTTTACCCGCAGCCAGATCGCCGCGATCTTCATGACGATCGTCGGCACGCTGATTCCCGTCGTGCAGTTCTCGGGCCTGCTCACGCCGCTGTCGTCGCTCGAGGGCAGCGGCAAGTGGGTCGGCACCGTCTATCCGGCCACCTACATGCTCGCGATCAGCCGCGGCGTCTACAACAAGGCGCTCGGGCTGGCCGACCTGTCGTCCCAGTTCTGGCCGATGCTCGCGGCCGCGCCGGTCATCCTGGTCATGACCGGCGTGCTGCTGCGCAAGCAGGAGCGCTGACCATGTCGCGCCTGCTCGTCATTTTCCGGCTCGGGGTCAAGGAACTGTGGAGCCTCGCCCGCGACCCGATCCTGCTCGCGCTGATCGTCTACACGTTCAGCGCGTCGATCTACGTCGCGGCCACCGCGCGCCCGGAAACGCTGCACAAGGTGCCGATCGCGATCGTCGACGAGGATGCATCGCCGCTGTCGGCGCGCATCGCGGCGGCGTTCTTCCCGCCGCAGTTCGCGCCGCCCCCGCTCGTCGACGCCGGCGCGGCCGATCGCGGGCTCGACAACGGCGACTACACGTTCTCGCTCGACATTCCGCCGGACTTCCAGCGCGACGTGCTCGCCGGCCGTCACGCGACGGTCCAGCTGAACGTCGATGCGACCCGCATGACGCAGGCGTTCACCGGCGGCGGTTACGTCCAGCAGATCGTGTCGGGCGAGATCGATGCGTTCGTGCGGCGCCATCGCGGCACGTCCTTGCCGCCCGTCGATCTCGCGATGCGGATGCGCTTCAACCCGAATCTCGACGAAGTCTGGTTCGGCGCGCTGATGGAGCTGATCAACAACGTGACGATGCTGTCGATGATCCTCACCGGCGCCGCGCTGATTCGCGAGCGCGAGCACGGCACGATTGAGCATCTGCTCGTCATGCCGGTGACCGCGGCGGAAATCATGCTCGCGAAGGTCTGGTCGATGGGGCTCGTCGTCGCGGCGGCGGCCGTCGCGTCGCTGACGTTCGTCGTGGGCGGCGCGCTGCACGTGCCGATTCCGGGATCGGTGCCGCTGTTCGTGGCCGGCATGGCGCTGCACCTGTTCGCGACGACGTCGATGGGGATCTTTCTCGCGACGCTCGTGCGCAGCATGCCGCAGTTCGGCATGCTGCTCGTCCTCGTGCTGCTGCCGCTGCAATTGCTGTCGGGCGGCCTGACGCCGCGCGAAAGCATGCCGCCCGTCGTGCAGGACATCATGCTGGCCGCGCCGACCACGCATTTCGTCGAACTCGCGCAGCGGATCCTCTATCGCGGTGCCGGGTTCGATGCGGTGTGGGCCCAGTTCGCGGCGCTGTTCGCGATCGGTTGCGTGCTGTTCCTGCTGTCGCTGACGCGGTTCCGCAAGACGATTGGTCAGATGACTTGAGCGGGGGTCGATTCCGCGATGCCGGGATTCGTCGGTTGATACAGATCAATCGTGCCGGCGCGCGGCACGCGATCATGGCACATGTCTTGCGCAACCAATGGCATGCGCCGACGGCAACGCCGTCCACGGCGGCCGCTTCCCGGGAGAACGTCATGATGGGCCTGCGATACCGAAACGCGCTTGCGACACTCTGCGTATTCATCGCGCTCGCGTCGCTGCTCGGCGTCGTGCATGCGATGCTGATCGACGAGCGGGTCGTCCCGTACGCGATCGTCACGCTGGTGTCGGGCATCGTGGCGTTCGTCGCGCAGCTGGATCCGGCGCCGCCCGGGCGTTAGCGGCACCGCCCGGACGCATTGCATTCGGGGCATCGCAAGCGGCATCTTACGCGTCGCGTTCAAGCCGTTCGTCGTTCGTCATCGGAATCCCGCCATTCGTGATTTCGGTCAACCGGCGCGCGCGCGTTCGGGATGTAATCGACTTACTGTTCCGTCGACTCCCGGGGAGGCAACCCATGAAACTGACTTTTCTCGGTGCGACCGAAACCGTGACCGGCTCGAAATATCTGCTCGAGCACGGCGGCCGGCGCGTCCTGGTCGATTGCGGCCTGTTCCAGGGGACCAAGAACCTGCGGCTGCGCAACTGGCGCGCGCTGCCGTTCGCGCCCGACACGCTGGACGCGGTCGTGCTCACGCACGCGCATCTCGATCACACCGGCTATCTCCCGGTGCTCGCGCGCGAAGGCTATCGCGGGCCGGTGTACTGCACGGCGGCCACGGCCGAACTCTGCGACATCATGCTGCGCGACAGCGCGCGGCTGCAGGAGGAGGAAGCCGACTTCGCGAACCGGCACGGTTATTCGAAGCATCATCCCGCGCAACCGCTCTACACGCTGGACGACGCGCAGCGCGCGCTGCGCCTGCTGCAACCCGTCGCCTACGACGAGTGCACCGCGCTGGGCGGCACCCTGTCGTTCCGCCTGCTGCCGGCCGGGCACATCCTCGGCGCGGCGAGCGTCGTGATGCACTGGGATCACAAGGTGCTCGCGTTCTCCGGTGACCTCGGCCGGTATCACGACCCGATCATGCAACCGCCGCGCCCGCCCGCGCATGCCGACTATCTGGTGGTCGAATCGACGTATGGCGACCGGCTGCATCCGGCGTCGGATCCCGAAAACGAGCTGGCCGGGATGTTCGACAAGACCTTCGCGCGCGGCGGGGTCGTCGTGATGCCCTGCTTCACCGTCGGCCGCGCGCAGGAGATCCTGCACTACATCGCGCGGCTGAAGGCGGCCGGCCGCATGGCGCGCGTCCCGGTGTTCGTCGACAGCCCGATGGCGACGGACGTGACCGAAATCTATCGTCACCATATCCTCGAACACCGGCTGACGGCTTCCGAAGCGAATGCGCTCGGCCACGCGGCCACGATGATCCGCTCGGTCGAGCAGTCCAAGGCGATCGCCGAACACCACGGCCCGATGGTCATCATCGCCGGCAGCGGCATGGCGACCGGCGGGCGCGTGCTGCATCACCTGAGCCGCCATGCGCCCGACGCGCGCAACACGATCGCGCTGGTCGGCTACCAGGCCGCCGGCACGCGCGGCGCGGCGCTCGCCGCGCACGAGCCGACGCTGAAGATTCACGGCGAGTACGTGCGCGTGCGCGCGCAGGTCGAGTCGATCACGACGCTGTCGGCCCATGCCGACTACGAAGAGATCCTGAAGTGGCTCGGCACGATGCAGGGCGCGCCCGTGCGGACCTTCGTCACGCACGGCGAACCCGCTGCCGCGGATGCGATGCGCCGGCGCATCTCGGAGCGCCTGCATTGGCCGTGCGAGGTGCCGACCTACGAGCAGTGCGTCGATCTGGACGCGATTGAATCAAACAACACGCAGGAACCCACCGCGCTGTCGTCCTGACTGCCGGCGCAGCGCCGGCCGCGCGTGACGGGCGGCGGAAGCACCCGGTTTCCGCCGCGCGCGGCCCGCCACTCAGCCGATTTCGATGATGACCTTCAGCGCGTGGGTCTGCGCGGCGCGCCCGAACGTGTCGTACGCGCTTTCCACGTCGTCGAGCGAGAACCGGTGCGTGATCAGGCGCGCCGGATCGAGGCGCCCGGCGCCCACCGTCTTCAGCAGCATCGGCGTGCTGACCGTGTCGACGAGCCGCGTCGTGATCGAGATGTTGCGATCCCACAGCTTCTCGAGGTGCAAATCGGCCTTGACGCCGTGCACGCCCACGTTCGCGACGACCCCGCCGGGCGCCACGAGCGACGTGCACATCTCGAACGTCGCCGGAATGCCGACCGCTTCGATCGCGCAATCCACGCCGACGCCGTCGGTCAGCTTCATCACTTCCGCGACCGGGTCGCCGCCGTGGCCGTCGATGCAGTCGGTCGCGCCGAAGCGCCGCGCGACCTCGAGCCGGTTGCCGTCCGGGTCGATCATGATGATCCGCGCGGGCGAATAGAACTGCGCGGTCAGCAACGCCGCCAGCCCGATCGGCCCCGCGCCGACGATCGCGACCGAGCAGCCCGGCTGCACCTTGCCGTTCAGCACGCCGCATTCGAATCCGGTCGGCAGGATGTCGGACAGCATCACGAGCGCGTCTTCGTCCGCGCCGGCCGGGATCCGGTACAGGCTGGTCGGCGCATGCGGGATGCGCACGAACTCGGCCTGCGTGCCGTCGATCCGGTTGCCGAGGATCCAGCCGCCGGTCGTGCAATGCGAATACAGTCCGCGGCGGCAATACTCGCAGCGTCCGCACGACGAGATGCACGAAATCAGCACGTGGTCGCCCGGCTTCAGCGAATCGACCGCCGCGCCGACCTGCTCGACGATGCCCACGCCTTCATGGCCGAGAACGCGGCCCGGTTCGCACGTCGGCACGTCGCCCTTGAGGATGTGCAGATCGGTGCCGCAGATCGTCGTGCGCGTCACGCGGACGATCGCGTCGGTGGGCGACTGCAGTTCCGGTTTGGGCCGCCGTTCGAGCGCCTTGCGCCCGGGGCCGTGGTACACGAGTGCTTTCATCGCAATTCCTCCATCGAAAGGGGGGCCTGTTCAGGCATCGGGGCGGCGTCATGCCGGACTTGCGCCAGCAACACCGCGAGCGCGCAGGACGCGACCCGGACGGCGACGCCGTCGGCGCGGCTCGTCAGCACGATCGGCACGCGCGCGCCCACGACGACGCCCGCGTTCGCGGCGCCGCCCAGGTATTCGAGCTGTTTCGCGAGCATGTTGCCCGCTTCGATATCGGGCACGACGAGGATGTCGGCACGGCCGGCAACCGGCGAGTCGATCCCCTTCTCGCGCGCGGCCCGCTGCGATATCGCATTGTCGAACGCGAGCGGGCCGTCGACGAGCGCCCCCGTGATCTGCCCGCGCTCGGCCATCTTCGCGAGGGCCGCCGCGTCGAGCGTCGAACGCATCGCCGGATTGACGGTCTCGACCGCGCACAGCACCGCGACGCGCGGGCGCGCGACGCCCAGCGCATGCGCGACGTCGATCGCGTTCTGCGTGATGGCCGCCTTCTGCGCGAGATCCGGTGCGATGTTCACCGCGGCGTCGGTCAGGATGAACGGCCGCGGATACGCCGGCGCCTCGATCAGGAAACAGTGAGACATGCGCTTGTCGGTGCGCAGGCCCGATTCCGCGGCGACGACGGCTCCCATCAGTTCGTCCGTATGCAGGCTGCCCTTCATCAGCGCGCCGGCGCGGCCCGACGCCGCGAGTGCCACCGCGCGGGCCGCCGCGGCGTGGCTGTGGGGAACGTCCTCGATCGTCCATTTCGCGAGATCGACGCCCGCTTCGCTCGCCACGCGCAACACCTTCGCGCGCGGCGCGACGATCAGCGGTTCGATCGACGCGCCCAACGGCGACGCGTTGAGCGCGGCAAGCGCGACGAGGCTGGCCGTGTCGCACGGATGCACGACGGCCACCGTCAGCGGCGGCGCATGGCGCGCACGCGCGATCAGGGCGGGCAGTTCGCCGTCCGCGCGCGGCAACAGGCCGGGCAGGCACGCGCCGGCGGACGGATCCGGATGCAGGTTCAGGTTCATGTTCATATTCAGGTCTCCAGCACGTAGCTGCCGGGCGCCGCGCCGAAGCCGGCGGCCGGCACGCGTGCGGGCACCTCGCCCGACGAATGCGCGTGCAGCCAGTCGTGCCAGCACGTCCACCACGATCCGTCGAGCGCGGGCGTTTCGCTCACGAAGTCGCGCCGGTTGCGGTAAGGCGCGCCGGGCTCGCGCGTCGCGCAGCGATAGTGGCGTCCCGGATGGCCGGGTTCGGACACGATCCCGGCATTGTGGCCGCCGGAGGTCAGCACGAACGTCAGCGCGTGGTGCGTGAGCAGATGGAGCTTGTAGACGGAACGCCAGGGCGACACGTGATCGCGCTCGGTCCCGACCACGAACGTCGGCACGTCGATATCCGACAGCGCGACCGGCCGCCCGTCGACGCAGTAGCGGCCGGCCGCGAGATCGTTGTCGAGAAAGAGGCGCGTCAGGTATTCGGTATGCATCCGGTACGGCATGCGCGTGGTGTCCTCGTTCCACGACATCAGGTCGTTCGGCTTCGTGCGCGTGCCGAGCAGGTATTCGCTCATCATGCGCGACCAGATCAGGTCGCGCGCGTTCAGCAGCTGGAACGCGGCGGACATCTGCGCGCCGTCCAGGTAGCCCTGCCGCCACATCAGCGCATCGAGCGCGGACAGTTCGCTCGCGTCGATGAAGAGGCCGAGTTCGCCGGGTTCGCTGAAATCGGTCTGGGCCGCGAGCAACGTGACGGAGCGCAACGCCTCGTGTTGGCGGCCGTCGCGCGCGAGCGCCGCCGCGCCGATCGCCAGCAGCGTGCCGCCGAGGCAGTAGCCGACCGCGTGGACCGCTTCGCCGCAGATCGAGCGGGCCGCGTCGAGCGCCGCCATGCACCCGTCGCGCAGATAATCGTCGAGCCCGAGCTCGCGCGCTTCCGCACCCGGATTGCGCCACGACACGGCAAACACCGTGTAGCCCGCATCGACCAGGAAGCGGATCAGCGAATCGTGCGGCTGCAGGTCGAGGATGTAGTACTTCATGATCCACGACGGCACGATCAGGATCGGCTCGCGTGCCACGCCGGCCGTCGTCGGGTCGTATTGCAGCAGCTCGCACAACGCGTTGCGCCAGACGACGCGGCCCGGCGTGATCGCCACGTCGCGCCCCGGCAGATAGGTGCGCGTGTCGCGGGCCCGCGTGCCGCGCGCGCGTTCGAGCAGCGCGTGCGCGTCTTCCAGCCAGTGCCGCCAGCCTGCCGCGAGATTCGCGCCGCCGCTGCGCATCGTCGCGTCGAGCACGACCGGGTTGGTCGCGAGGAAATTGCCCGGCGAGCATGCGTCGAGCCACTGTCGCGCGACGAATCCGACCAGTTCCTCGTGGTGCCGTTCGACGCCCGGCACGCCGCGCGTCGCGTCGCGCCACCAGCGCTGGATCGACAGGAAGCCGTCGCGGTACGCGCGAAACGGCCATCCGGACCACGCGGGCGCGGCGAAGCGCGGATCGGCCTGCCCGGCGTGCACGGCCAGGCCGCTCGTGCCGGCAGCGTCGGCCTCGCCTTCGCCTTCCCGGTTGGCCGCGGGTGCCACGGCAGCCAGCCACGCCTGCGTCGCAAGCTCGAAGCATTTTCCCGGCGACACGGCCAGATGCGCGCCCCAGTCGAGCGTGGCCAGCGCGAGCGACACGGGCGACAGCCCGAAGGTCATCGCGGCCACGTTCGCATGCGCGGCGCGGTTCCATTGTTCGGCGGGCGACAGCCGGACCGGCGTGCATCCGGCCGAACTCGACGCCGGTGCGTTCGTACCCGCTGGCCGCATCGACTCGTGCTCGATCGGCATGCGCATGACGGATGCGTTCATCGCATGTGCATGCCGCCGTTGACATCGAATTCCGCGCCGGTCGCGAAAGCCCCCGCGTCGGAACACAGGAACGCGACGAGCTCGGCGATCTCGTCGGGATTGCCGAGGCGGCCGACCGGGATCTGCGGCAGGATCTTCGCGTCGAGCACGTCCTTCGGCACCGTCTCGAGCATCGCGGTCGCCAGATAGCCGGGGGCCACCGTGTTGACCGTCACGCCGTGGCGCGCGAGCTCGAGCGCCAGCGCCTTCGTGAAGCCGTGGATGCCGGCCTTCGCGGCCGCGTAGTTCGCCTGCCCGTATGCGCCGCGCGAACCGTTCACCGAGCCGATGTTCACGATCCGCCCGAAGCCCGCCTCGATCATGCCCGGCACGAACGGCTTCGTCATGTTGAACATGCCGTCGAGGTTGGTGCGCAGCACCGCGTCCCACATGCTCTTGGTCATCTTCACGAAGGTGGCGTCCTGCGTGACGCCGGCGTTGTTGACGAGCACGTCGACGCGCCCGAACTCGGCCAGCACGCGTGCCGCGCAGTGCTGGCACGAATCGTAGTCGGCGACGTCGACCTCGAACGCGTGGAACGTCCGGCCCGCCTCGCGTTCGTGCGTGAGCCACGTCGCGACGTGGTCGTTGCGCTCCGTATGCGACACCGCCACCGTCATGCCTGCATCGCACAGGCGACGGCTGATCGCGGCCCCGAGGCCCCCCATGCCGCCCGTGACGAACGCGACCCGGTCAGCGCACATGGTCGTTCTCCTGCGCGCCGGTCGTGCCGTTCAGGCGGCGCACGGCAACCGGCGCCCCGTCGTTCGCGTCCTCGATCCCGCGCTCCAGCGCCGTCATCCAGTCGGCCCACGGCATGCTGGCTTCGTTGACCACGGCTAGTCGCCCCAGGTCGGGCAGCCAGTCGGTCTGATAACGCGACATCGCGCCCGCGCCGTATTCGCGCAACCAGGTGCGCCATGCGCCGGCGTTCTCGTATTGCGCACGCATGCACAGCTCGGCGGCATCCTGCCAGATCGCGACGCTCGCGATCGCGTAGTCGCGCATCACCTGCCGGGTCGCCTCGCCGAAGGCCGGCCACTCGTTCGTGTCAGCCAGCGCCTGCTGCAGGTGGCGAACCGCGGCGCGGTCCCGCTCGATGCGCCGCCCTGCCAGCGCATGCCATTCATGCTGCCAGTCGCTATTCAGCGCGACCATGCGCAGCGCGAGATCGCAGCCCGCGCGGCAAGCGTCGTTCGGTGTCGTCAAAGCGTACGTACTCATCGGCGTCCCTCGTTCGATCCGGTCAATGGGTTGGCATCGCGCCTCGTGCCGCCTGCCCGGGATCGGCATCGCGACCGCTTCACTGTGCGGGCATCGCGCAGGGGAGCCGTTGATCTGAGTCAAGTACGCGGAAACCCTGCTCCGTAGACTGGATTGCACTGGCGGTTCCCCCGTCGATGGAGCGATTCCGATGAGCTACAAGAGCATGGTCGTGCACCTCGATACGAGCGCCCGCGCGCATTCGCGCCTCGAGTTCGCGTTGCGTCTGGCCCGGCGCTTCGGTGCGCATCTGACCGGCCTGTTCGCGGTCTACACGCCGGAACCGCATTCGTTCTACGTGATGGCCGGGTCCGCCGATTACTTCCGCGAGCAACGCGCACAGCGCGACGAGCGGCTCGCCGCGCTGGAACGCCTGTTCCACGCGGAGACGGCCCGCGCGAAAGTGCCGGCCGCGTGGGTGCGAGCCGACGAGCGCGCGAACCTGGCCGTGCCGCGCGCCGCACGCCTGGCCGACCTCGTGATCGCCGGCCAGAGCGACCCGAACGATCCCGAGACCTACATCGACGACCAGTTTCCGGAGAACCTCGTGTTGTCCGCCGGCCGCCCGGTGCTGTTCGTGCCGTGCGCGGGCGAATTCCCGTCGGTCGGCGAACGGGTGTTCGTCGCGTGGGACGGCAGCCGGGAGGCGGCCCGCGCCGCGCACGACGCGCTGCCCTTTCTCGAACACGCGAAGCGCACGACGGTCGCGGCCGTGGTCGACGGCGCTTCGGAAGCGGCGGCCACGCGCATTCCGGCCGCCGACGCCGCGCTGATGCTGGCGCGCCACGCACGCGACGTGAACGTGCTCGATATCGATGCCGGTGCCGGCCCCGCGGTCGGCGATACGTTGCTGTCGCGCGCGTATGAAACGGGTTCCGACCTCCTCGTGATGGGCGCCTACGGCCATCCGCGCTGGCGCGAGCTGGTGATGGGCGGCGCCACCCGCACGGTGCTGGCGTCGATGACGCTGCCGGTCCTGATGTCGCACTGAGCCGGCCGATGCGTACGCTCGCCCTGCTCGTCGTCAATGCCGGTTCGTCGAGCGTGAAGTTCGCGCTCTTTGCCTGCCCGCCGCACGGCGACCCCGCGCGGCGGCCGCTGCACGAGGGCGAAGCGGTCGCGGCCGGCAACAGCGTGTCGATCCGCTTCGACGCCGAGCCGGACGGTTCGCTGCCGCTCGGCACGGCGGACGATCCCTACCGCGCCGTGCTCGCGCGGATCGCGGCGTGGATCCGCGTGAAGTTGCCGCACGTCACGCTGGGCGCGATCGCGCATCGCGTCGTGCACGGCGGCGCACGCTACGTGGAGCCGACGGTCGTCGACGACGACGTGCTGGACGCGCTGCGCACGCTGACGCCGCTCGCGCCGCTGCATCAGCCGCACAGCCTCGATGCGATCGACGTGCTGCGCGACGCGTTTCCGGACGTCCCGCAGATCGCCGTATTCGACACGGCGTTTCATCGCACGCTGCCGCGCGTCGAGCAGCTGCTGCCGCTGCCGCATGCGTGGTTCGACCAGGGCGTGCGCCGCTACGGATTCCATGGGCTGTCGTACGAATACCTGTCCGTCGCGCTCGACGAGTCGTTCGGCGCCCGTGCGCACGGCCGCGTGATCGCCGCCCATCTCGGCAGCGGCGCGAGCCTGTGCGCGCTGCGCGACTGCCGCAGCGTCGCGACGACCATGGGCTTCTCCGCGCTCGACGGATTGATGATGAGCACCCGCTGCGGAACGCTCGATCCCGGTGTCGTCCTGCACCTGCTCGAGGCCGGCAAGCTGTCCGGCGACGAGCTGGGACACATGCTGTATCACGAATCGGGGCTCAAGGGCGTGTCGGGCGCGTCGGGCGACCCGCGCGTGCTGCTCGCGCGCGAGGCGGCCGGGGACGAAGCCGCCCGCGATGCGCTGGCGCTGTACGTCCATCGCATCGTGCGCGAGACCGGCGCGCTGACCGCGCTGCTCGGCGGCCTCGACATGCTGGTCTTCACGGCCGGCATCGGCGAACACTCGGCGGTGTTGCGCGAGCGGATCTGCGCGTCGCTCGGCTGGCTCGGCATCGCGCTCGACGCGCGCGCGAATGCCGATCATGCGCATGTCGTGTCGTGCGCGTCGAGTGCGGTCGCGGTGGTCGTCGAGCCGACCAACGAGGCGTGGGTCGCGGCGCGCGCCGCGGTGCGCGTGCTGCGCGCCAATCGCGACGCTTGATCCAGATCAGCGCGAGCGGCGCATACGCGCCGATGATGGTTCCATCCGCATCCGTTGAAGGGAAACGTCATGTACTCGAACATTCTGGTCGCGCTCGACGGCAGCGATACGTCGTCCCGCGCACTCGACGCCGCGCTGAACCTCGCGGCGGAGACGGGTGCACGGCTGACCCCGGTCTACGTCGTCGACTTCCTGGTGCCGGCCTACGACACGTACGGATACGATCCGTCGATCCTGATCGACGCATTCCGCGAGGAAGGACTGCGTGTCACGGATGACGCGGCACGCCGCATGAAAGCGCGCGACGTGGCCGGCACGCCGCAGATCTCCAACGTCGCGCCGGCCGGCGAAGACGTTGCGCACCGGATCGTCGGTCTCGCCGGCGAGATCGGCGCCGACCTGATCGTGATCGGCACGCATGGCCGGCGCGGTTTCCGGCGCATGTTCCTCGGCAGCGTGGCCGAGCGCGTGCTGCGTCAGGCCACGTGCCCGGTCCTGACGATACCGGCGAGCTGCGCCGTGCAGGCGCCCGCCGAAACCACCGCCGCATCAACCGAAAAGGAGCCGTCATGAGCTACAAGACCCTGCTCGTCCATCTCGACGACAGCGAGCGCTGTGCGACGCGCGTCGACCTCGCGCTCCAGCTCGCGCGACGCTGGAACGCCCATCTGATCGGCCTCTACGTGGTCTGCCAGGACCTCCTCGAGCCGCTGCGGCGGCCGGACGAACCGCTGAAGCTGGCCGTCTACGAACGCCTGTGCGAACAGCGGCGCAAGGAGGCCGAGGAGCGATTCCTCGCGGCCGCCGAGCGCGCGGGGCACAACCATGTCGAGTGGCAGGCGCCGGCCGGCGACGCGACCGCCGCCGCGGTCCTGCACGCGCGCCATGCCGATCTGCTGGTACTCGGCCAGGAAGACCCCGACGACCGGCTGACCTACGTCGCACGTCATTTCGTCGAGGACGTCGTGATGGGCAGCGGACGCCCGGCGCTCGTCGTGCCCTACGCGGGCGACGTGCGCACGCTCGGCGAGAACGTGCTGATCGGCTGGGACGGCGGGCGCGAAGCCGCCCGCGCGATGGCCGACGCGCTGCCGCTGCTCGCCCGTGCGCGCTTCGTCAACGTCGAGACGGTCACCCGCGGGCAACCCGATCCGGACAAGACGCCGGCGGGCGTCGACGTCGCCGCGTATCTCGAACGGCACGGCATTCGCGCGTCGTTCTCGACCACGCCGCGCGAACGGCCGGTGAGCGTGGGCGCGACGCTGCTGAACCGGGCGACCGACCTGCATGCGGATCTGCTGGTGATGGGCCTGTACAGCCATGCGCGCATGCACGAACGCGTGCTGGGCGGCGCGACGCGCACGATCCTCGAAACGATGACGGTGCCGGTCCTGCTGTCTCACTGAGCGAGCGAAAACGGGGCAGCCGCTCGCGGCTGCCCTCGTCCCGCCACGACCGTCACAACATGCCGGCACACGCGCCCGGCCCTTCCCGTACGACCAGCACCGGCCGGTCCGCGATGCGCACCAGCGATTCGGCGACGCTGCCGACGAACATGCGCCGGAAACCGCGCCGGCCATGCGTGCCCATCACGATCAGGTCCGCGTCGCATTCGGCGGCGGCACGCGCCAGCACGTCCGATACGTTCTCTCCGCGCACGTCGATCGTGTGCGCGATGCCGCGTACGCCGGACAGCCGGAACGCCGTTTCCGCGTCCGAGACCGCGACCGCGGCCTCGTTCGTGTCCAGCCCGGCCAGGTCGCGCTGATCGGCCAGCCGCGGCGCATCCGACACCACGCACATGGCGATGACCAGACCGCCCGACTCGCGGGCGAGCGAGATCGCCTCGTCGAGCGCGAGGCGCGCGCCACGGCTGCCGTCGAGTGCCGCAAAGATCCTTTGGTACATGACGCCTCCCAGTTGTCGTCAGGGGTCGACCGGTTCGTGAAACCAGTCTGATCCTCGCAGGCGGCGCTTCGTTGACACGGGTCAAACACGCGCGGGGCCGCCCCCTTGCGCATCGGTCCCGATTGGCGAACGTCGGCAAAACGCGCACAATTCCGTGCGATATCGCAGTTGCGTCCCACTCCGCCTTTCGTGCCCCGCGTCCGGCCCGCCGCCAGCCAGCCGTCGACGAAATCCGTCAGGATGAACGGCAATGACAGTGAATGCGCCCCCCTTCAAGGCCGGGCCGGGTCCGCACCGGATCCGGCCCGGGCGATATGCCGCCATGGCCGCGATGCTGACGCTGGCGCTCGGCCTGGTTGCGACATTTGCCGCATCCCGGGTACTGCAGAACGACGCACAACACGCCGCCCACGCAAGGTTCGAGCAATCCGCGACGCGCGCGACGGCCGCGCTCCGCCGCAGTCTTCTCGGCGCCGCTGCCGTATTGCACGGCGCCCGAGGGTTCGCATCGGCACTGCCTGCGCCGGCATCCGGCGCCGCATGGCGCCGCTATCTCACCGGTCTCGATCTGGACGGATTGCAGTCGCCGGTCCA
Source organism: Burkholderia sp. SCN-KJ (assembly GCF_024656005.1). Classification (NCBI taxonomy): domain Bacteria; kingdom Pseudomonadati; phylum Pseudomonadota; class Betaproteobacteria; order Burkholderiales; family Burkholderiaceae; genus Burkholderia; species Burkholderia sp. SCN-KJ. The sequence continues at coordinate 239,413 of NZ_JANKOG010000005.1, read as the reverse complement.
CAGCATCGGGAGAATCGAGCCGAGCGTCGCGGAGGACGATCAGGCGACCCGGCAGGCGCTGCAGCGCGCGGCGGAAACCGGCGAGGTCGCGCTTGCCGCGAACGCGATCCAGGACGGCACCGGTGCGACGCCCGCCCGGATGGAGCTGACGCTTTACCTGCCGATCTACGCCAATGCCGAGGACGGCACGGCGTCCGGGCCGCGGCACGCAACGGCGACCGGGTACGTTTATGCCGCGCTGAATCCGGATCGTCTCGTCGATCCTTCCCTGCTCGATCCGCTGCGCGTGGAAATCGTGGCCGACAATCCCGCGGCGCCCGCGTATTCCGGCGGTTCCGGCTTCGTCGTCGGCGGCGCCGCCGGCGCCCGCGATGCGCTCACGCGAACCGATACGCTGACGTTCGGCGGCACGCCGCTCGCGCTGCGCTACAGCGCGCCGCGCGCTGCCCCGGCCGGCGCCGCGACGGCCGTCCTGCTGGCCGGCACCGTGCTTTCGCTGACGCTGGCCGCGCTCGTGCGGCAGGTCGTCGCGAAACGCGCGCTTGCCCCCGCCGGCGACAGCCAACCCACCGAGGCCCGGATGATGGGCATCATCCGGTCGTCGATGGAGGCCATCATCACCGTCGACGAACGCCAGACGATCGTGATCTTCAACCCGGCCGCCGAACACGTGTTCGGCGTCAGCGCGATGGAGGCGGTCGGTACGCCGCTGTCCCGCTTCATCCCCGAGCGCTTTCGCGCCGCCCATGCGCGACACGTCGAGCAGTTCGGCGTGACGGGTGTGTCGGAGCGCCAGATGGGGCGGCAACGCGTGCTGTTCGGCTTGCGCGCCGACGGCACCGAGTTTCCGATCGAGGCGTCGATCTCGCAGATTCGCGACGGCGCCGGCAAGCTGTACACGGTCATGCTGCGCGACGTGACCGAGCGGGTACGCGCGGAAAACGCCCTCGAGCAGTCGCGCGAGGAACTGCGCGAGCTGTCCGCCAACCTGCAGAACGTGCGCGAGGAAGAGAAGACACGGATCGCGCGCGAACTGCACGACGACCTCGGCCAGCAGCTCACCGCACTCAAGATGGATCTTTCGGCCGTCGAGCTGGGGCTCGCGGGCATCGTCGCCCCCGACACCGGCGTGCGCGAGCGGCTGGGCGGCATGCATCGCCTGATCGATTCGATCGTCGCGTCGGTCCGGCGCATCGCCGCCGACCTGCGGCCGGTGATGCTCGACGACCTGGGTCTCGTTCCGGCGATCGAATGGCTTGCAAACGATTTCACGCGCCGCTACCGGATCACGGTCGAGCGGGACATCGCCCCGGTCGATACCGCGTTCACCGGCGCCGGCGCGACCACGCTGTTCCGCATCGTGCAGGAGGCGCTGACCAACGTCGCGCGGCACTCGGACGCGACGAACGTGAAACTGGCATTGAAAGTGGAAGACGGATATTGCATGCTGCGCATCGCGGACAACGGTCACGGCGCGCCGGAGTCCACCCGCAACGGGCAGGACCGCCCGTCGTTCGGCCTGATCGGGATCCGCGAGCGCGCGCACATGCTCGACGGGACGGTGACGATCGACAACCGGCCGGGCGCGGGTTTCACGATCACCGTGGCGTTGCCGCTGCACGCCATCCAGCAAGGAGAAGTGCCTTCATGATCAGGGTACTCATTGCCGACGACCACGCGCTCGTCAGGGACGGCCTGCGGCACATCCTGCAGAGCGCGAGCGGTTTCGAGGTCGTCGGGGAAGCGCAGGACAGCGCGTCGACGATCGCGCTCATGCGCGGCACCGATGCCGACGTGCTGGTGCTCGACCTGTCGATGCCCGGCCGCAACGGCGTCGAACTCATCAAGCAGATCAAGGACGAGAAGCCGGGATTGCATGTCCTCGTGCTGACGATGCATGCCGAGCAGCAGTACGCGGTGCGCGCATTCCGCGCGGGCGCCTCGGGCTACATGACCAAGGAAAGCGCCAGCGCCGAACTGGTCGCCGCATTGACCAAGATCGCGGCCGGCGGCGTCTACGTCAGCCTGACCATGGCCGAGCAGTTCGCGCAGAGCCTGAACGAGCCGACCGATCTCCTGCCGCACCAGCGCCTGTCCGACCGCGAGTTCGACGTGTTCCGGCGCGTCACCACCGGCGAGTCGATTTCCGAAATCGCGCAGGCGCTGTGCGTCAGCGTCAAGACCGTCAGCACGTACAAGACGCGGATCCTCGAGAAGATGCAGATGCCGAACGACACGGCACTCGTACGCTACGCGATGCGCCACAAGCTGTTCGAGGACCCGGACGAACTCTGACGGCGGCATCGGGCGCGGTCGCGTCTTCGCCCGATGCCCTGACCTGACGGCATCGGTGACGGCGTCCGGGCCGGCGCGGGCGGCGCCGCGCCCTTCATCGGCGTCCGGCACCCCGCCGCGACGCTCGCGACAAGTTGCCGCACCCCTGTAGGAAACGTCCTACAAGACTTCCGTCTCACCTACCGCAACTTCAATTCCGGCTGATTTTCTTGACGCCGCGCAACATCCATACTTCGAATCAGTAAAAACGAGCAAACGTGCCTCCCGGAGCAATGGCCGCATCATCGTCGAGACCGGCGTATCGGTCTCCCGGCGCGTCCGGCGGGGCTTTTCCGAGAGGAAGGCGGCAGAGACCAAAGCCGCCGGTACAACGGCCAGCGCGACCCGCCCGACGGCGGCCCGCCGCTGTCCCCGAACTGGAGCCGATCATGCAGAGCAGTGCCCAAGTCTCGACGACCATGCCGTTACGCCCGTTCATCCCGCTGCATCCCGTCGAACCGACGGATCAGCCCAAGCGCGCCGCGTCCCGCTGTTCGACGTGCGCATTGCGTACCGTCTGCATGCCGTCCGATCTGACGCCCGACGATTTCGCGCGCGTCGACGCGATGATCTGCACGACGCGCCACGTCAAGCGCGGCGAAACGCTGTTTCGCGCGGGCGATGCGTTCAACAGCATCTACGCAGTGAGAACCGGGTCGTTCAAGACCATCGTGATGCATCGCGACGGCGACGAGCAGATCACCGGCTTCCAGATCGTCGGCGAGTCGCTCGGGCTCGACGGCGTGTACACCGGACACCACAACGGCGACGCGATCGCGCTCGAGGACAGCACGGTCTGCATCATCCCGTTCGGCCAGCTCGAGCAGATGTGCCGCGAAGTGCGCCCGATGCAGCATCACGTGTACCAGATGATGGGCGGCGAGATCGTGCGCGAATCCTCGCAGATGCTGCTGCTCGGCACGATGAGCGCCGAACAGCGGGTGGCCGCGTTCCTGCTGAATCTGTCCGCGCGCTTCAAGGCACGCGGCTACTCGGCCGCCGAATTCGTGCTGCGGATGACGCGCGACGAGATCGGCGAATATCTCGGCATGAAGCTCGAAACCGTCAGCCGCATGCTGTCGAAGTTCCAGCACAAGGGGCTCGTCGCGACGCAAGGCAAGCAGATCCGGATCGTCGATTCGGAAGGCCTGCGGCAGATCTGAGCGCGCCGCGAAGCCGTCGAGCCGATCAACCGCGCATGCCCAGCACGGCGGCGCCCGATACGCGCCCGCCGCGCAGGTCGTCGAGTGCGCGGTTCGCGTCGGTCAGCGCATAGCGCACCGCCTCGACCCGCAGCGGCGTCGCGGCCGCGATCCGCATGAATTCGAGCGCATCCGCGCGTGTCAGGTTGGCCACCGACGCGATGCGGCGCTCGCCCCACAGCCATGCGTACGGAAAGCCCGGGATGTCGCTCATGTGAATGCCGCCGCACACGACGATCCCGCCCTTGTCGAGCGCGCGCAGCGCGGCCGGCACCAGCGCCCCCGCCGGCGCGAAGATCAGCGCGGCATCGAGCGGCTCCGGCGGCGCTTCGTCGCTGCCGCCGGCCCATGCGGCACCCAGCGACAGCGCGAGCTGCTGCGCGACGGTATCGCCGGGCTTCGTCAGCGCGAACACCTTGCGTCCTTCGCAGTGCGCGACCTGCGCGACGAGATGGGCCGCCGCACCGAAGCCATAGATGCCGATGCGGCGCGCGTCGCCCGCCATGCGCAAGGTGCGATAACCGATCAGGCCCGCGCACAGGAGCGGCGCGGCTTCCAGATCGGAGTAGCGCTGCGGCAGATGCACGCAATAGCGATGGTCGGCGACGGTGCACTCGGCGTAGCCGCCGTCGATCGTATAGCCGGTGAATCCGGGGGTGTCGCACAGATTCTCGCGGCCGGACGTGCAATACGCGCAATGCCCGCACGTCGAGCCCAGCCACGGCACGCCCACCCGGTCGCCGACGGCGAAGCCCGTCGCGCCTTCGCCCAGCCTGCGCACCGTCCCGACGATTTCGTGACCCGGAATCAGCGGCAGCTTCGGGTGCGCGAGCTCGCCGTCGACGACGTGGAGATCGGTCCGGCAGACGCCGCATGCGTGGACGTCGATCAGCAGCTGTCCCGCCGCGGGCGACGGATCCGGCACGCGCGCTTCGTGCAAATGCGGCGTCGTGCCGTCAAACATCATCGCAAGCATGCTCGCCTCCTTGCGCGACCGGGTTCGCGCGCTTCGCCATCCAAGGCTAGTCGCTCCGCCCCGCGTGCGTTCGGCGCGATGACCGGCGCTTGACGTGGGTCAACGGCCGCCGGACGGTTGCTGACACGATGAAGTGGCACGACGCCGCCCGCGCGGCGACCTGGAGATGATCGATGATATCCGTTCCCCCGCTTGCCGCAAGCGCCCATCCCGACCAGCAGCTGAGGGAGCTGCTGGGCTACGCGGTGCTGGCGCCGTCCAGCCACAATTCCCAGCCGTGGCGCTTCCTGGTCAACGGCGCCACGATATCGGTCTGCGCGGACCGCGTGCGCGCGTTGCCGGTGGTCGATCCGTTCGATCGCGAGTTGATCATCAGCTGCGGCGCGGCGTTGCTCAACCTGCGGGTTGCGCTCAATCACGCCGGGCTCGCCCATACGATCGGCACGTTTCCTTCCGAAGTCGATCCCGATCTGCTGGCGCTCGTCCGGGTCTGCGACGACGGCTATTCCGATGCGTCCCTCGGCACGCTGTTCGATGCGATTGCCGAGCGCGTCACGACGCGCGCGCCGTTCGAATCGACGGCCGTGCCGGACGAGATCCAGCAGGCACTGATCGCGGCCGGCGTCGCGGAAGGCGCCGACGTCGCGTGCGTCGACGCGCTCGCGCATCGTGCGCGCGTGGCCGAACTGGTTGCCGAGGCCGACCGTCAGCAGTTCGCGGACCCGCGCTTCCGGCGCGAGCTGGCGAGCTGGATCGATCCGCGCCGGCACGCCGACGGCATGCCGGCATTCGCGGCCGGCGTGCCGGCGCTGCTGGATTTCGCCGCGCCCGTCGTGACGATGGCGGTACGGACCTTCGATCTCGGCGACGGGCTGGCCGCGCTGCATCACCAGCTCGTCGGCGCGTCGCCGCTGATCGTGTGCATCGCGACCGTGCGCGACGATCGCGAGGCGTGGCTCGCCGCCGGGCAGGCGCTCGAGCGGATCCTGCTCGTCGCGACGCGCGCCGGTTATACCGCGTCGTACCTGAACCAGCCGATCGAGACGGCCGGGTTGCGCGCCCACCTGCGCCACATGCTCGGGCTGCGCGGCGAGCCGCAGCTGCTGCTGCGCGTCGGGCGCGGCCCGCATACGCCGCATTCGCCGCGTCGCCCGATCGACGAAGTGATCTCCTTCACCTGATCTCGACGAGGAACCGAACATGAACATCATGCGTTGCGCCGCACTCTGCGCGATCGCACTGACAGCCGGCACGGCCGCCGCGCAGACGACCGTGCCCGAGCCGACCGAACTGGTCAATGCGCAGCACTGCATGTTCTGCCATACGCCCGACATGACGTTCCTCGGGCCGTCGTTTCACGAGATCGCGAAGCGCTACCGCGGCGATCCGCACGCCGCCGCGCAGCTGGAACGCAAGCTGCGCGTCGGCGGCCGTGCGCACTGGGGCGACACGCCGATGCCGTCCGCCATCGAACGCGGCGGCCCGCTGTCTCGCGACGACGCGCATCGGCTCGTGCAATGGGTGTTGAGCCAGTGACCGTCGCGCGGCGCTTCCGCTCATGTCGACCCTCGTCAAACGCGCGCCCGCCGGCATGACACGCGGCCACGCACGCCGCCGCCCCGCCCCCGCCGCGACGATCGCGAAGATGCGCGGCAAACGGCCCCGCGCGAGGCCCGATGCCGTCGTCGGCAAGGACGCCATCCCGCGCCGCGCGCCGCGCGTCGCCCCATCCCCGAACCGCGCCCCGGCCGAAGCAGACGCGACCCTGCTGCGGGGTTCCGGCATGCGCGGCATCCGGCTGCAATTCGATTACTGGAAAGCCGAGGAGCGCCTGCAAAACGAACGGATCGGCCATGCGGTCGTGATCTACGGCAGCACGCGTATCGTCGCGCCGTCGGTCGCGAAGGCGCGGCTGGACGACGCGAATCGCCTGCTCGCGGAGCGTCCGTACGACGCGAGCCGGCGGCGCGCCGTCACGATCGCCAGCCGGCTCGTCGAATACAGCGTGTATTACCGCGTCGCGCGCGCGTTCGGGCGCATCGTCGCCCATGCCGACCGGTGCACGCGCACCGCGCGGCTCGCGATCGTCACCGGCGGCGGCCCCGGCATCATGGAGGCCGCCAACCGCGGGGCGTACGAGCGCGGCGCGCCGAGCATCGGCTTCAATATCGAGCTGCCGCGTGAACAGGCGCCCAATCCGTACATCACGCGGGCGCTCTGCTTCCGGTTCCACTATTTCGCGATCCGCAAGCTGCACCTGCTCGAGCGCGCGAAAGCGGCCGTCTTCTTCCCCGGCGGCTACGGCACGTTCGACGAGCTGTTCGAAGTGCTGACCCTGCTGCAGACGCGCAAGATCGCGCCGCTGCCGGTCGTCCTCGTCGGCGAGTCGTACTGGCGCCGCGCGGTCGACCTGGCGTTTCTCGCGGACGAAGGGATGATCGACCGCCGCGACCTGGAACTGTTCACGTATTGCGAATCCGCCGAGGCGATCTGGGACGCGATAGCCAGCTGGTATGCGCGGCGTCGCGAACGCGCGTCGGCACGCTGCAACGGGTCTTCGAAGCCACGTTCCGTGTAGGAATCCGCCGACGAAACGGGTGCGATTCCTACCTCGACTTCGGGGCCGGCTGATTGAATCGGGGGCGCGCGCCACCGATACTGAAGCCACGGATACCGGTCGACCGGCACGCCGATCGCACAACAACCAGGAGAAGCGTCATGTCACACGCCGACTATCGTTCCGATTCGGGGATGCGGTCCGCCGCATCCGACATGGCCGACACGGCCGCGCTCGACACGCTGGCACTCGTCGCGCTCGCCCGGGACGCCGGCATGCTGGTGACACTCGACGGGCAGATCGGGCGCGAGCGCTACGAAAGCGTGACGGGATCGATCGCCACGCTGGCCCGCTTCGCCCAGGCGCTGCAGCTTTCCGCGCTCAAGGTGGGGTGATACGCGGCGTCGTGAAGTTCGCCTGAAAGCGTCATCCGACCGCCCTCCCGGATCGCCGCGAACCGCTCCTGCGCGTGCCGGACTTACTCGACCACCAGGTCGTCGATCACGGCACGCACGCCGCGCGCGGACCACGCGGCACCGCGCACGGCCTTGCGCTCGGAGAACGAGCCGACCTTGCCGGACAGCCGCACGGTGCCGTCGTGCACGTCGATCGCGATGTGCTTCGCCTCGCGCTCCGCATGACGCATGATCGCGCGCTTGATGTTGCCGCCGATGTCGGCCGAACCGACCGTCCCCTGTACCGCGATGTGGTCGGTCACGCCCGTCACGCTGCGCATCTGCGAGATCGCGCGCACGGCCAGGTGGCTCTGGTACGCCCAGTCGACCTTGCCGGACAACGTGATCCAGCCGCGTTCGACCTGCACCTTGACCGCGTCGTCATGCAGCCCGACCGTCCAGTGCAGCACCGAACGCACCGCTTTCGCGATGTCCTCGTCGGTGCGCACGTCGTCGTCCGGCAGATGCACGGTCATGTCGACGACGAGCGCCTTGACGCCGGCCACGCGGTTCGCCGCGCGCTCGATCGCCAGCTTCTCCGCGTAGCTCGGCGGGTGCCCGGAAAGCGTCACGATCCGGTCGGCCACCTCGACGCCGATGCGGGTCGAATCGATCGCCGGGTCGGACTCCAGTTCGTCCTGGACATCCTCTTTCAGCTGCTTGTCGGTTTTCATCGTCTGCTCTCCTGTGAGCCCGCGGCGTGCCTGTTGGGCCGCACGCAGCCAGCGTTGCACACGCGCGGCTTTCGATCGCTGATGCAGGTCAACGGATGCCGCGCGCCGCACGTCGTGGCCCGGCGCAGCGGCGCGCGGACCGCTCCGCGCGCCGGACCCTGCCGATGGGCGACGCGTGCCTGCGTCGCCCGCTGCCCGTCGTCCGATCAGCTGATCGTGAGTTTCTTCTGCCCGACCGGCGCCTTCTTCGGCAGCGTCAGCGACAGCACGCCATCCTGATACGTCGCCGTCGCGCTCGCATCGTCGATGTCGCCGGACAGCGAGAACGAGCGGCTGATCGCACCGCTGTAGCGCTCGCGCCGGATCACGCGCTCGCCTTCCTTCTGCTCGTTGTTGCGCTCGATCTTCGCGTGGATCGATACGGTATTGCCCGTCACCTGGACGTCGATATCGTCCTTGGCGACGCCGGGCAGTTCCGCATTGACGGTGTACGCCTTGTCGTTTTCGGTGACGTCGATCTTCATCGATGCGAGATCGGGCTGGTCGGCCAGCGCCATGCCGCGCAGCGGCCTGAACAGCCCCTGGAACAGGTCGGATACGGGTTCGATCGAAAACGGATCGTAACGCGTCATGTTGCTCATGATTCGTACTCCTCATATGAGTGACATGCAGCCGTCGCGCTCGTCCCGACGGCGTCGGCTGCAATGAAGATCGGATGGCGCGGCACCGCATGTCGCGCGCGGGACGAATGCCCGTTCGAGATCAAGCGTACCTGCGCGCCCCGGCATGCGCTTGATGCGCGTCAAGCGCGGCGACCGGTTACGTACAGAACCGGAAATAGCCGCTGTGAAGCAGGATCGGCCGTCCGCCGATTTCCTCGAGCAGGCAGCGTGCCGCCCGTTCGATGGCGGGACGATGGCGCGCAAACGCGTCGACGAGATCCGGCTCGCGCGGCGACGCCGCGCGGAAGTGATCTTCCAGCGCGGCTGCCGTGATCGAACAGCGTACGCGCCGGCCTTCCACGAGCGCCGGAAAGCTCAATGCCGGGTCGAAGCCGCAATACGCCGGCTGTTCGGAAGGAAACGATATCTGCATGATGATCACCTGGGGAGGTAGGCGCCGGCCGACGGCGACACTAGGCCGCCGCGACCGTCGCGGGCGCGGCATCCTCACCGCGCACGAGCAGGACCGGGCAACTCGATGCGCGCAGGAAACGTTCGGCGACGCTGCCGAGCACCAGCCGCCTGACCCCGCGCCGACCGTGCGTGCCGGCCACGGCCAGATCGATCGAATGATCGACGACGTAGCGCTGCAGGCGCTCCGCGACGTCCTGGCCGAAATCGGTCTCGATGAGGTCCGTCTCGCCGTTGACTGCCGCGCGCGAGATCGTCCGGTCGGCGTCTCGCAGGATCGCGGCGCCGTGGCGCCGGATCTCGTCGAGCAAGGCTTCCGGCTCCATCCGGCCGCCGTAGGCGAACAGCGTGGACTTGTCGACGACGAACACGGCGAACAGGCGGGCGCCGCACAGCCTGGCCATCCTGAGACCTTCGTCGAGCGCGCGATGCGCCGAAGGACTACCGTCCGTGGCAACCATGATATTCGTGTACATGCGAACCTCGCTGATGAGCGGACGCGCCGACGGCGTTCGGCCTCGCTTCCATCATCGGCGCTCGCCGCGGGCAGGCGTTGACCGAGGTCAACGGTCGGAAGCCGCGGCGAAACCGGCACGCGTGGCGACTGGCGCTCGTTGCCGCATGCGGGCCGAAGCGGTCGGCCGTTGGCCGGCATCCGGCCGACCGGGAGGCGAGGCGCCGCATTGCCGAGAACCGGCGGCATCCGCCGCTAGCCCGGCGGGTTCTCGTCCGACCGGAAGCCTTGCTCGATTTCAAGGATCTTCCTGGCGCACACGTCGTATTGCCATCCCGGGCCGCCGTTGCTGTCATACATGCCCTTGCACATCGCCTTGAGCCGGATCACCGAGCCGCCGCCACCCGATTCCGCGCGTGACGCCCAGAGGTAGACTTCTCCGGCCGCATACGGTTGCGCGGTCTCGATCCGGTCCGCGCTGAATCGCGTGATTCGGGTCGACGAATGATCCTGGACGTAGCGCCGCGTGCGGCTCCACGCACGGTCGCACTCGGACGGTGTCGAACACTGCAGCGAGGTGGCCTGACGCATCGCAAGCAGTCGTGTTTCCATCGTCCTGAAGGTTTCGGTTCGCTCCGCCCCGGCACATGCGCCCAGCGCGAGCAGCACAGCCATCGCCAACGCCCGTCGTTTCATCGTCAATGCCTCGTCCGGCCCTGAATTCCGCATACGGTCACGCGCCGCTTTGCGCGGGCGCTGGAACCGACTGTATTGCCGCCCCGGGGAATGCGGTTGACCTGCGTCAAGCGTCTGCTCGCGCGTCTGTCGGGCGTCGGGCTTGACCGGCATCAAGTCGCGATGCGCCGTGGTCGGCTGCAATAGGATTCGTCGCGTCGGCAATTCCCGGTCTGCCATCCGGATCCGGCGACATCGGGCAGACGAGAACGCGCATACTCGTTTCGAATCCAACCCGCCGGGCGCCGGCAACGCGTACGCGCCCCGTATAACCGACCCGTTCATCATGTCCCGAGCGCCGCATATCCCGTTCGCGCCGAGTCGCGGAAAGGCACGACGAAAGTCGAGACAATTCGATCGCGCGTTGAGCCGGCCAGATACCTATCCCCATCCCGCCGGCCGGATCGAGCGGATCGAAACCCATCTGTCGGTCGTTTATCTGGCCGGGCGCTACGCGTACAAGCGCATCAAGCCGGTGCGCTTCGCCTTCGTGGATCTCGTGGAGCCGGCGCGGCGGCGCCGCTGCGCGCTCGCGGAGTGCACGCTCAACCGGCCGTTCGCCGGCCCGCTGTACCTGGGCGTCTGGCCGCTCGTCGCGCACGGCCGGCGGTGCGCGTTCGGTGCACCGGTGCCGACCGGCGGGCGCCGGCAGCGGACGGCGCCGGGCGAGTACGTGGTGCGCATGCGCCGGTTCGACGCACGCGCGATGCTGTCGGTTCGCAGCGCATCGCACGACGACGGTCTCGCGGACGCGGACGCCCTCGCCGATACGCTGGCCCGCCATCATCTGCACGCGTCGCGCCGTGCGCCGCGCGGCCATCCCGGCAGCGCGGCGAGCGTCGCGGCCCAGTGCCGGCCCTTGCTCGACACGCTCGACGTCAGGGTGCCGGACGAAGCCGTGCTGCGCGCCTGGTACGAGGCCGAACTGACCCGCATCGCACCGCGGCTCGCCGATCGGCATGCGCTCGGTTTCGTGCGCGCATGTCACGGCGACCTGCATCTCGACAACATCGTGCGCTGGCGGAACCGGATCCTGATGTTCGACTGCGTCGAATTCGACGACGCGCTGCGCTGGATCGACGTGGCGAGCGATCTCGCGTTCGCGCTGATGGATTTTTCCGCGCACGGACGCGACGATTGCGCCCACCGCCTCCTTTCCGGCTGGCTGGCGCGTACGGGCGACCATGCTGCACTCGGCGTGCTGCCGTGCTACTTCGTCTACCGTGCGCTGGTGCGCGCGCTGACCGCCCGGTTGCGCGGCGACGCAGCGACACGCGCCCGCTATCTGCGCATTGCGTCGGCGATGGCCGACGCACGACGCGATGCGCAGCCGGCGTTGCTCCTGTGTCACGGGGTTTCCGGTTCGGGCAAGTCGCTGGCGAGCCGCGCGCTGGCCGAGCGGCTCGGCGCGATCCGCTTGTCCAGCGACGTCGAGCGCAAGCGCCTGGCCGGGGCATCGGCCGGCACCCGCCTGCCCGCCGTGGCCTATTCGGATACGGCGGTCGACGAGATCTACGACCGACTGCTTTCGGAGGCGCGCGTGGTCATCGACAGCGGCTACACGGCGATCGTCGATGCGACGTTCCTGCACCGGCGCAACCGGACGGCGTTCATCGCGCTCGCCGCACGGCTCGGCGTGCGCGTCGCGATGCTCGATTTCACCGCGAGCCGGGCAACGCTCGCCGCGCGCGTCGCTGCCCGGGCGGCACGCGGACGCGATGCCTCCGATGCCGATGCCGCCGTGCTGGCCCGGCAGATCGAGCATGCCGATCCGCTGAGCGCAGCCGAAGCAGCGATCGCGATTCGTTTCGACACCGATTGCGATGCCGCGGCGTATGAAAGCGGCGCGTTCTGGGCGCCGTTGCTCGCCGCGCTGCACGCGTAGGCACGCGGAGCGAATCCCTTCGGCAAGCGGCCCGAGCGCTCAGCGCCGAACGTGCGGGTATGGTCGTCGTAGTCGACCGGTCCCGCATAGCGGCCCCGGTCCCCGGAGCGCGAGCGCCGATGCGATCGTGCCGAGCTCGGCATGACCCTCGTACGGCTGTCATGGCGTCGCGCGCGTCCGAAGGGCGCGTCGCACCGGCATCGAGGCCGCCGCCGCGTCACGCACGGCGCGACGGAAGCGGAAACCGACCGGATCAGCTGCGCTGCTTCTCCTCGAAATACGGCTGGCGGGCCGCCACGAGCCGCAACTCGTCGAGCAGCGCCGCGGCCGCGCGCAGCAGATCGTCGAGCGAGACAATGCCGACCAGTTCGCCGTCCGCGCCGACGACCGGCAATCGACGGACGCCGTGCTGGCGCATCCGCTTCGCGAGCAGCCAGATGTCGTCGTCGACGCTCGCGGTCGCGACGGGCGCCGACATGATGTCGGCGACGAACAGCGAGCCGGCCTCCGCGTCGGGGCTGACCACGGTCAGCACGATGTCGCGATCGGTCACCACACCGACCGGCACGCGTCGCCCCTCCTGTTCCCGCACGACGATCAGATCGCCGGCGTGCGCCTCGCGCATCATTTCCGCCGCCTCGACGACGGTTGCCCGCGCCGAGCACACGGCGACATCGCGGGTACAAAGCATCGCGGCATTCATGTTCGTTCTCCCGGCCGGTGCGAAGCGGACCATCGATCGATGTTCGCGGCTGCCCGAGCCATCATGCAGCGGTCAGTCGATCGACCACGTCGCGATGCACTTCCATGCCGATGCGCACGGCATCGATCGACGGGGCACACTCGAATTCCTGCTCGACGTCCTTCTTCGGCCCACTGGGGCTTTTCATGGCCATCGACGCCTGTCCGCAACCGATGAAAACAACGGCAATTCCCGCTGCACCGCGTGGCATTGATGCAGGTCAGCGCACGGCGTGATGCGCTATCCCGGCCGATGTCTGGGCGGCGATCGCACGACATGCGGTCGTGACGTCGACATTGCCCCGCTGCTTGGCGCGATCGCGTCTGGCGAGCCGCAACACCATCCGGCGCCCGTCGGCCGACAGGCAGGCGGGCGATTCCGCAAGCGGCGCGGCATCCAGTCGAACGAGACCGCGATCGACGAGGCAGCGCAGGTCGGCGGGGTCGACCTGCTGGCGCCGCGGCTCGCTGGCGAGCACCATCAGGATCGCGATTTCGTGGGGACTCAGCAGCCGGTCGCCATCGGCGTCGATCGGCTGATGCACGTGAGACGTGGCGGCCGACACGCTCGGAGCCGCTGCTTCGGAACGGGAATCGATCCGGCGATTCGACGTGTTCGCGGACAAGAGGCGCATGATGGTTTCCGTATCATGAACGTGAAGACGCAGACGGCACGGAACATGTCGATCGTGGTCGGATCGACATGCGCGAACATCGATATTCGCGCGTGCCGGGAAGTCGTTCTTGATGCAGGTCATCCAGCAAACGCGAATCATCGAAATATTCCGCGATTCGTCCGACGCAATGCCATCGAAACACCGATAAGCATGCATCGCTGCGTGCCCATGTTCCGCGCCGTGCATCCGTCCGCGATCCGTAGGCCGGCTTGCACCGGCGATCGAGGCGACGCTGATGCAGGTCAACCCGTCGCCGCGCGATCCGGCGACAGTAGGCTTGTGCGAGTTTCCCGCGATTTTCTGCCATTCGCCATGTGGTATGACCTGATCGAACAGCAACGGCACTGGTTGCGGACATGGCACGCGGCGGCGCGGTTCACGCGCGGTCTTTGGCCCGATGCCGCATCGTCGTGCTACGCCGACCTGTTCGAACCCCTGCTCGACCTGCGGGGCGACGCGCCACGGTTCGCCATCGATTCGGTCGATGTGGACGGACGGCGCGTCGACGTCGACGAGTCGATCGTCGCGCGCACCCCGTTTTGCACGCTGCGCCGCTTCACGCGCGCGGATGCGCAACGCATGATCCTGCTCTGCGTGCCGCTGGCCGGCCATGCGGCCGTGATGATGCGCGAGACGGTCGAGACCCTGCTGGCCGACGGCGACGTCTGCGTCACCGACTGGACCGATGCGCGCGACGTGCCGTGCGACGCGGGCCGATTCGGCCTCGACGAATACGTGTCGATGCTCGACCGCTTCATCGATACCCTGCTTGCGGACGCCCGGCCGGTGCACGTCGTCGCCGTCTGTCAGGCGACGTTTCCGTCGCTCGGTACCATCGCGCTACGCGCGCAACGCGACGCCGCGCTGCCGGCGAGCCTGACGTTGATCGGCGGCCCGCTCGACGCCCGCATCAATCCGAGTGCGCTCGGCACCGCGGCCCGGTCCCATTCGCTCGACTGGTGTCGCGCCACGCTGATCGATACGGTGCCGCACGGCTTCGCCGGATACGGGCGGCAGGTATTTCCCGCCTATCTGCAGCGCGCCGAGATCGCGGTCGCCTACCCGCAACGCTACATGGCGCTGGTCGATCGCTATCGACGAGCGGTGTCGGACGACGACGCCGACGCACTCGCAACCGCACGCCGCGCAGTGCGCGAATATCTGACGCTCCTCGACATGCCCGCCGAGTACTTCCTCGATACGGTCGACATCGTGTTCCAGCGCGCTTGCCTGGCAAACCGGACGTGGTACGTTCACGGCCAGCGGGTCGAGCCCGCCGCGCTGCGCTCGATCGCGTTGCTGACCGTCGAAGGCAAGCGCGATGCCGTCACCGGTGCCGGCCAGACCCATGCCGCGCTGGCCATGTGCAGCGGCCTCGCGGCGGATGCCCGGCGACGCGTCGACATCGACGATTGCGACCACTACGGACTCTTTACCGGCGATCACTGGCACGCCGACGTGCATCCGGTGCTGCAAGCGGCGTTCGCCCGGGCCGAACGCCGCTTGCTGCCGCGTGCGCGGCGTGATGCGCCTTCAACCCGGTGCGGAACGGTCGTGTGCCCATCCGCCCCCGTTCATTCCGATGACGCACGCTCGCCGGACGCGGTGCCCCGGCGTCTCCCGTGACCGGCATCAAGCACAGCGCCGCATCGCCCCCGGCTTCACCCGGGGCGGCTTTCCCGCGGCGGTTCGTTCGCTTGCTGCGTGAAATCCGGCGTGCGTCTTCAGCACGTGGAACTGCGGGCGACGACGATGCCGACCAGTTCAGCGCGGCATGCGAATACGATGTGTCGAAGCGGATGATGGTCCATGCGAGTGCCGCGTGGCTTCACAACCGCGGCCAGGCCGCCTACACGCCGGGAGGCGTGAACGTGACCGGCCTCACGCCTTCGTGGCCGGGTGTGTCGGTGCGCGGTTTCCAGTTCGGGGTGATCGATCGTTTCCAGGACGAACGCGCGGCCGATGTCGCGATCGACGCGATGCGCCCCTTTCGCTAAAAGAATTTCGCAAGCCACCGCGGCGCCGCCGCGCGATCGAAAACCACGTGCAGTTCCGGGCTGAACGAGCCGAACTCAAGCCCATGCCGCGTCGCCAGCAGCGTCAGCGCCTGGCTCGTATAGAACGAAATATGCCCGTTGCGCGGCACGCAGTACCACCATTGCTCGATCCCGCGCGCCAGGATCTCCGGCGTGATCAGGGACGTCTGGAACAGCAGTGCGCCGGCAGGCGCCCGGTAGCGGATGATGTCGGCGAACAGGCTGCGAGGATCCGGATGATGCTCGAAGACCTCGAACGACAGGATCGAATCGAACTGCCCCTGCGGCGCGACGGGATGGCTGAACGGATCATACGAAGTCACATCCGCGAAGCCGCGCGCGGACAACTTCTGTTCCAGCAGCCCGAGCCCCGAGCCGAAATCGAGAATGCGGGTCTCGCGCATCGACGGAAAGCTCGTGCAGATCAGGTCGGCGTGCTGCTGCGGACGATGCTCGAGATACTCCGGATCGTGGCGCGCGTAGTCGTCGTTGTACACGTGACGCGCGAAATCGTCGTGCGTCCAGCGGTCGAAGGCCGGCGTACACGTGAATCCGCATTGCCGGCACGCGTAGTAGTAGATCGGCACGCCCACGAACGGATCGACCTTTTTTCCGGCAATCATGTCGGCGCCGCAGCGCGAGAAATCGACCACGCCGCAGATGTCCGCGTCGGCACCGCACACCTTGCAGGCGATCGTCGCCGGATGGTTGGCCGGAATATCAATCATGTTGCAGTCCCCTGGTTGGCTTCAAGCGTCCGCGCCACCCGCTCGGTCACGTCGCCCCGGCGCCCCGGCGCCGTCTGCCGGAACGGCGTGGCCGACGGCTACCGCGGCGAATCGTCCCGATCCGCGCAAGATACCCGGTTTCCAGCGAACATTTGTTAAATAGCTTGAATAGCCGACAACCGGTCGACAATTTGCCTTAACATCCGGCCACACGATCGACCATGGGCTTCAGCAAGGACCGCGGTCACCATTTTCAGCGGCGCGAAAACGGGCGCGGCTTTCATTCGAACGGACGGACCGACCATGTTCCAATCACCAGGAGACTCCTTCGTCGGCGGCTCGCTGCTCGGCCTGTGCGTCGAGGTGCCGCTCGCCGTGCTCGTTTCGCTGATGATGCATGGCGTCGACTGGACCGGGCCGCGCATCGCGATGCTCGTCGCGACGCCGGTACTGATCGCGTGCACCGTGCTGCTGACCCGCCCGCTGGCATTCAGCACCGTATGGAAGCACAAGCGCTCGCCGTTCGAGCTGGACGACAATGTGCGCGCGTCGATCTACGGCCGGCTGACCGGCATCGCGCTCGGCCTGGTGTTCGGCATCATGGTCGCGACGACGTTCGCCTGATTCGATCCGCGCGACAGTCACCTACCGGCGTTTGAAGCGCCGGTCGCGCATCACGCCGACGCCACCAGCGCGTTGAACGACGTATCCCAGAACGGCGCGACGTTGGCCGGCCCATCCAGCACGCCGATTCGCGCGAATACGTCCGCGACTCGTTGATGCTGCGCGATCACGTCAGGCGTGACGGGCAGCAGTGCGTAGTCGTCGCTGCGCTGCGCGAACATCGCCTCGAGATCGGCAACCGGCACGCGCGTCTCGCTGTTCTGCGCGCGCGCATAGGCGCCGAAATGCCCGTTCGCCCACGCATACGCGCGCTGGAACCGCAGCAGCAGATCGCCGGTCGCCGCGCGCCGGCGCGGGTCGTCCAGCGTGCGCGGGTTCGCATAGATCGGGAAATTGCCGGACAGATAGCCCTTGCCCGTCTTCAGCACGCGCGCCCCGTAACGGTTGCGCGCGAGCTGGCCGTTGTAGCCGTAGATCGCCCACGCGTCGAGGTCGCCGCGGTCGTACGCGGACAACCCGTCGGCCGGCGACAGGTTGATCGGATGGATGTCATCGAAACCGAGGCCGGCCTCCGCGAGCTGCCGGTACAGGAAATAGTGCGACGTCGTCGCGCGCACGTAGCCGACGCGCTTGCCCTTCAGGTCCGCGATGCCAAGGATCGGCGTGTCCTTGCGCGCGAGCGTGACCTGGTTGTTCAGATCCTCCCGCGTACGCGAGATGAACCGGACGCTGGCCTTCTGGCGTGCGGCGAACACCGCGGGAATCTCGCTGCCCGAGCCGATGTCGAGCGCATCCGCGTTCAGCGCCTCGATGTGCAGCACGCCGTTGTTGAGTTCGCGCCACTCGATCCGGTACGGCGTGTCGCTCAGGCCGGCCGCCTGCAGCAGCGCGCGCCAGCCGCCCTTGTAGGTCGCGACGCGCAGCGTGGTGCCGGCAAGATCGGCGTTGACGGTCGGCGCGGCAAGCGCGACCCGCGCGACCACGGGGCCCGCCGCGATCGCGGCGCCGGCGAGCAGCAGGCGGCGGCGTGCCGCCGAAGTTGACGCCATCGGATACTCCTGTCGATTGAACGGTAAAGGGAAAAAGGAAGCCGCCGTGCTCGACGGCCGGCGTGCGTCAATGCAGCGAAGGAAAACCGTGGCGCTCGGCGAGCAGATCGAGGATGCGGCGCGGGTCGGTGACGAAGCGCGTCGTGCCGAGCGCTTGCGCGTCGTCCGGCGCCGGTTGCGCGCTACCGAGCACGAGCACCGGCAGGCCTTGATGCGCGTCGTCGAGCACGTCGATCACCGCGTGCCGCGGCCGTTCGAAACCGACCCGGCGCACGTCGAGGCGGCCGGCCCGGTCGGGCGCGCTCGCAAGCAGGCCTTCGATCGCCAGTCCGTGAGGACAGACGAAGTGTCGGCCCGGATACTTCGGATCGGCAAAGCCCGGTTCCAGCAGAAACAACACATCCCGACTCATTTCACACGGCTCCCATATTCGTGGTTCCACCGGGCTGCACGCAGCGTGCGCTGCGCCCGGCGCTGGCCGGCTCGCGGCCGGATGCCCGACTCTACTGCCTTGCATCGCGCGGCCCTACCAACGTTTTGCGGAATCGATATGCAGGTGTGCCTACCGCATCGGC
The DNA here is from genome assembly GCF_024656005.1 of Burkholderia sp. SCN-KJ. Taxonomy (NCBI): domain Bacteria; kingdom Pseudomonadati; phylum Pseudomonadota; class Betaproteobacteria; order Burkholderiales; family Burkholderiaceae; genus Burkholderia; species Burkholderia sp. SCN-KJ. The sequence goes on along the minus strand of NZ_JANKOG010000005.1, from coordinate 220,578 downwards.
CGCTCGTCTCACAGAGACGCGTTGCATAAAAACATCGTCATCCGAACGGATCTCGTCGCGATATCCAACGATTTCATCGATCGATATGCGCACGACCGCGCATGGCCGTCGCGCGATGTTCGCCATCCATGCCGATACGTCCGCCGCAGCGCGCGTGCCGGACGCGATCGCGGCGCACGCGGCGAGCGTGCAGCGGCACGCATTGCAATTCGCTCGCGCAGCGAATTGCAAACCACGGATCGAACGTTCGTCGACCGCACCGACGTCAATAGCATCGTGATCCTCGCAGATTCACCCATAAAAAAGAGGTTATTCATGATCAAGAAGTCGGTAGTCCTGGGTTTGGTTTCGATCGGTTCCATCGGCGCGCATGCGCAGAGTTCCGTCACGCTGTACGGCGTCGTCGACGCCGGCTTTGCCTATACGAACAGCCAGGGTGGCGCGAGCAACATCCAGCAGACGAGCGGCAAGCTGAGCGGCAGCCGCTGGGGCCTGAAAGGCAGCGAGGATCTCGGCGGCGGCCTGGCGGCCGTGTTCACGCTCGAAAGCGGCTTCCGGCCGAGCGACGGCGGGCTCGGCCAGGGCGGCCGCCTGTTCGGCCGCTCCGCGTACGTGGGCCTGAGCAAGGCCGACCTCGGCACGCTGACGTTCGGCCGCCAGTACGAGCCGATCACCGATCTCGTCGCGCAGTACGCGGGGTCCGGTTTCTGGTCGCCGGCCACCCATGTCGGCGACAACGACAACCTGAACCAGAGCTTCCGGATCAACAACGCGGTGAAGTTCCGCAGCGCGACGATCGCCGGTTTCACCGTCGACGCGCTGTACGCGTTCAGCAACCAGGCGAACGGCGGCGCGGGTACCGGCTTCTCGAACAACAACGCATGGGGCGTGTCGGCGAACTACGTGAACGGCCCGCTGTCGGCGGGCGCCGGCTACATGCGGCTCAACCACCCGAACGCGACGTCGAACACGAGCGGCGCGGTGGGCGGCGCGACCACGACGACCGGCAACGACTACAGCGGCGCGTTCTTCTACGGGCTGAACGGCGGCGTGCGCAAGCAGCAGATCGGCGTCGCGGGCGCGAACTACGCGCTCGGCCGCGCGACGCTCGGCTTCGCGTGGAGCCACACGCAGCTCGACTATGTCGACGGCTCGTCGCGCAAGTTCAACAACTACGACGTGAACGGGCGCTACCAGATCACGCCGGCGGCGACGCTGATCGGCGTCTACACGTTCACCGACGGACGCGCGAGCGGCTTGCCGGGCACTGGCGGCCAGACGCTGAAGCCGCGCTGGCACCAGTTCACGCTCGGGTTCGACTATGCGTTGTCGAAGCGCACCGACATTTACCTGTCCGGCATCTACCAGCTGGCCGCGGGCGATGCGAGCACCGCGACGTCCGGTGGCTATCGCCGGATCGCGGCGATCTCGAACATCGGCAGCGCATCGTCGACGAATCGGCAGCTCGCGTTCGTCAGCGGGCTGCGCGTGAAGTTCTGAGCGTTCGCGCAGCCGGCGCGGCGCGATAAGCAAAGCGGGAATCGTTGTTTGCCGCGTCGCGCCCGGTTGCCGAGAATATCCGTTTTTCCGGATGCTGCCGCGCCGCGCGCGGCACGGCTTCTCTCATGACCGACTCTCCTTCCCGCCCACGCCGCGCCGGCCGACGCGCGGCGCTGCGCCAGCTCGCCGGCGGCTGGGCCGCCGCGATGCTGCCGGCCGGCGGCGCGCTCGCGGGCCAGCCGCTCGCACCGCTGGACGTGCCGCCGTGGACGCGCACGCCTGGCGCGCCGCTGCTGTCGCCGCCGTATGGCCTGCCGGGCGCGCACGAACGCGACGTCATCCGTCGCAGCGCGCGCACGCCGGCGTTGCCTGGCTCCGGCTCGTCGATGACGCCGCTCGCCGACCTGTTCGGCGACATCACACCGAATGGCCTCGTCTACGAGCGCCATCACGCGGGCGTGCCCGATATCGATGCGCAACGCCACCGCGTCGTCGTGCACGGTCTCGTGCGCGAGCCGCGCAGCTTCACGCTCGACGACCTGCTGCGCTTTCCGTCCGAATCGCGGATCCACTTCCTCGAATGCTCGGGCAATACCGGCAGCGAATGGAACGGCCCGAGCGGCCTGCCCGTCCAGTTCACGCACGGATTGCTGTCGTGCTGCGAATGGACGGGCGTGCGGCTGTCGACGCTGCTCGACGAAACGGGCGTCGATCCGGCCGCGCAGTGGCTGCTCGCCGAAGGCGCGGACGGCGCGGCGATGACGCGCAGCCTGCCGCTCGACCGGATTCTCGAACGCGCGCTCGTCGTCTATGCGCAGAACGGCGAGCGGCTGCGCCCCGAGAACGGCTACCCGGTGCGGCTGATCGTGCCGGGCTTCGAAGGCAACACGAACATCAAGTGGCTGCGGCGGCTGAAGCTCGTGCGCGCGCCGGAGATGACGCGCGAGGAAACGTCGAAGTACACGAGCCTGCTGCCGAACGGCTGCGCCCGCCAGTTCGTGTTCGAGATGGACGCGAAATCGGTGATCACGCGCCCGTCGGCCGGCCACCGGCTCGCCTCGCGCGGCTACTACCCGATCAGCGGCTATGCGTGGTCGGGGCGCGGCCGGGTGCGCGCGGTCGACGTCTCGACCGACGGCGGCCGCACCTGGCGCGCCGCGCGGCTCGCGGGCGACGTGCGCGATCGCGCGCTGACGCGCTTCGAAGCCGACTGGGTCTGGAACGGCGAGCCCGCCGACCTGCAAAGCCGCGCGACCGACGAAACGGGCTACGTGCAGCCGACCCGCGACGCGCTCGTCGCCGCGCGCGGCGTCAATTCCCAATACCACTACAACGGCATCCAGAACTGGCGCGTCGGCGCGGACGGGGAGGTGCGCAATGCGTAACACGATCGTGCGTCGGCTCGCGTCGTGCGCGGTCGTGTCGGGCGCACTCACGTTATCTGCGCTACCCGCGTTCGGTGCCGGCTTCGGCCTCGGTCAGCCGGTCGACCGCGCGGCGTTCGCCGCATGGGACATCGACGTCGCGCCCGACGGCAGCGGCCTGCCGCCCGGCGCGGGCACGGTCGCGCGCGGCGCGCACGTGTTCGCCGACAAGTGCGCGATGTGCCACGGTGCCGGCGGCCAGGGTGGCGTCGGCGATCCGCTCGTCGGCGGCCTTGGCTCGCTGGCCGGCGCGAAGCCGAAAAAGACGGTCGGCAGCTACTGGCCGTATGCGACGACGCTGTTCGACTACATCCGCCGCGCGATGCCGTACAACGCGCCGCAATCGCTGAGCGCGGACGAAGTCTATGCGGTCACGGCCTACGTGCTGCACCTGAACGGCATCGTGCCGGACGACACGACGCTCGACGCGCGCACGCTGCCGCGCGTCAGGATGCCGAACCGCGACGGCTTCGTGCCCGACCCGCGGCCGGGACGACTGTGACGCGACGCGATCCACCGGCCGGCACGACGCAGAACGGCCCGACAAGACTGCCGGTATCGCGTGCCGGATTTTTTCGTTCGGCGCCAGCGCGCCGCGCAGGGAGCCAACCTTGACCGACACATCCGCCGCGGCCCGGGCCGACGCGCCGCTCGTGGCGTCGCCGTTCGTCGACGTCCGTTCGCCGGCCGATTTCCCCGACAGCCCCGCGTCACGCGTGCTCGCGCAGCCGCTGATGCTCGGGCTGTTCCTGCCGATCCAGGCCGGCGGCTGGAGCGCCTCGACGCTGCCGCGCTCGACCGACTGGACGTTCGACTACAACGCCGACCTGGTCGCGCGCGCCGAGGCGCTCGGCTTCGATTTCGTGTTCGCGCTGTCGCAGTGGTTGCCGAAAGGCGGCTACGGCGGCGTGTTCGACGGCCAGGCGCTCGACTCGTTCATGACGCTCGCGGCGCTCACCGCGCGCACCGAGCGGATCATCCTCGTCGCGACGAGCCACGTGCTCTACGGGCCGTGGCATCCGCTGCATTTCGCGAAGTTCACGGCGACGCTCGATCACATCTCGCGCGGACGCTGGGGCATCAACGTCGTGACCGGCCACCGCGCGATCGAACACGAGATGTTCGGCTGGAACCGGATCGAGCACGACCGTCGTTACGAGATGGCCGCCGAGTTCGTCGACGCGGTCAGCCAGCTGTGGGCCCAGCCGGACAACTTCAGCTATGCGCCCGTGCTGTCGAGCTGGCGGCTCTCCGGCGCGTTCGTCACGCCGAAGCCGCGCTACGGCCGCCCGCTGCTGATCAACGCGACCGGCTCCGACGCCGGCATCGATTTCGCGGCCCGCTATTCGGACATCGTGTTCGTCACGAGCCCGGCCGGCCCGGACGTCGATCTCGCGCTGGACGCGCTGCCCGCGCATACGGCCCGCGTGAAGGCGGCCGCCGCCGCGCGCGGCAGGACGATCCGCACGCTGCTCAATCCGCTCGTGATCTGCCGCGAGACGGCGGCCGAGGCGCGCGCGTACCGCGACGCGATCGTCGCGCATGCGGACGAAGGCAGCTTCCACCGCTTCGACAGCGACGCCCATGCGTGGCGCGGCGGCTTCGAACAACGCGCGCAGGCGGCCGCGCGTGCGATCGGCGGCAACATCTCGATCACGGGCTCGCCCGAGGAAGTCGCCGACTACATCGTGCGGCTGCATCGCGCGGGTATCGACGGCATCCAGTTGAGCTTCTACGACTTCAGGCCGGATCTCGACTTCTTCGGCGCACGCGTGCTGCCGCTGCTGCGCGACGCCGGCCTGCGGCGCTGAACTCAGGCCGCCGCGGCGCCGGGCACGGCCGACGCGCGCCGCGCCGCGGGCCGCCGCAACCCGAGGTGATCGCGCAGCGTGCTGCCGGCGTAGTCGCTGCGGAACAGCCCGCGACGACGCAATTCGGGCAGCACGAGCGCGATGAAATCGTCGAGGCCGCCGGGCAGGGTCGGCGCCATCACGTTGTAGCCGTCCGCGCCGTAATGCACGAACCGTTCCTCTAGCGCATCGACGATCTGCTCCGGCGTGCCGACGAGCTGCCAGTGACCGCGCGCGCCCGCGATGCGCAGGTACAGCTCGCGGATCGTCAGGTTCTCGCGGCGCGCGAGCTCGAGCGTCAGCGTCTGCCGGCTCTTGCTCGCATTCGTTTCCGGCAGCTGCGGGATCGGGCCGTCGAGCGGATAGGCGGACAGGTCGACGCCGCCGGTCAGGCCCGACACGAGCGCGAGCCCGACCTTCGGGTCGATCAGCGCCTGCAGCGCGTCGAACTTCTCCTTCGCCTCGCTCTCGGTGCGACCGACCACCGGAAAGACGCCGGGCATGATCTTCAGCGTGTCGGGGTCGCGGCCGAACGCGGCGAGCTGCCCCTTCACGTCCGCGTAGAACGCGACCGCGTCGTCGAGCGTCTGCTGCGCGGTGAAGATCACCTCGGCCGTGCGCGCGGCCAGCCGCGTGCCGGCCGCCGACGAGCCGGCCTGCACGATCACCGGCTGCCCCTGCGGCGCGCGCGGCACGTTCAGCGGCCCGTCCACCCGGAAGAAGCGGCCGCGATGAGCGAGCACGTGGCGCTTGTCCGGGTCGAAGAAGCGGCCGCTGGCACGGTCGCGCACGAACGCGTCGTCGTCCCAGCTGTCCCACAGTCCGCGCACGACGTCGGCGAATTCCTCCGCGCGCGCATAGCGTTCGCCGTGATCGAAATGCGCATCGCGGTTGAAGTTGCGCGCTTCGTGCGCGCTCGACGACGTGACGAGGTTCCATCCGGCGCGGCCGCCGCTGATGTGGTCGAGCGACGCGAACTTGCGTGCGATGTGGAACGGCTCGTTGAAGCTCGTCGACGCGGTGCCGACGAGGCCGATGCGTTCAGTGACGGCCGCGAGTGCCGACAGCAGCGTCAGCGGCTCGAACTGCGCGACGTAGCTGTGCGCGGTGCGGCTCAGGAATTCGACGTCGTCGCCGCGCGTGCCGACGCCGTCCGCGAGGAACACGAGGTCGAACTTCGCGGCCTCGGCCGCCTGCGCGAGCCGCACGTAATGACGAAAGTCGACACCGGCGTCCGCCTGCGAGCCGGGATGGCGCCACGCGGCGATGTGATGGCCGGTCGGATACAGGAACGCGCCGAGGTGCAGGTGGCCGGTGCGGGTCGTCATCGGGGAGCTCCCGGAAAGTGGGCTGCGGGCGCAGCGGAATCAGAACACGCGTCCTTCGGTCAGGTGCGTGGTCACGCCGTTCAGGTCGTAGTCGCCGATCACCCGCGCCTTGTGCAGCAGCGGGTTGTGGCTGAAGATCGTGCGCAGGTTGCGCCAGTGCCGGTCGAGGTTGTGCACGCGCGCGGTCGCCGACGCGCCGCCCACTTCGAACAGCCGTTCGGCCGCGTACAGCGCGAGCTTGCCGACGATCAGCTGCGTGCGCGCGGTCGCGAGCGCGCTGTCGAGCACGCGTTCGTGCGCGTCCGCCGCGCCGGCCTCGATCGCGTCCGCGGAGCGGTCGAGCGCACGCGCGTTGTCGCGCACGAGCGCGTCGATCGCATGGCTGTGCGCCGACAGCTCGCCGACGATCTGCTGGATGAAATGATCGTCGCGCGCGCTCGCCGCCGGGCTGTGCAGCACCGGCCGGCCATGCTTGAGCACGTAGCGGCGCGCGTCGGCCGCCACGTTGCGCACGATGCCCGCGCCCGTCGCGACGAGATGAAGCTGCCGCAGCGCGCCGCAATGGCGGCCGACGAGCGTCGAGCCGTCGCGGGCCGCGACTTCGTCCGCGAATACCTGCACGTCGTGCAGCAACAGGCTGCCGCTCGCGGTCATGCGCTGGCCCATGCCGTCCCAGTCGTCGAGCACCTGCACGCCGTCGCGCGCGACCGGGATGATCACGGCGAGCGCGTCGCCCTGCTCGTTCTCCACGTTGATGCGCGCGAAATCGGCAAACGCGGTGCCGGTCGAATAGTATTTGCGGCCCGTCACGCGATGGTGCGCGCCGTCGCGGCGCAGCACGGTCGTGTTCTCGCCCGGCCGCGACGTGCCGCGCTCGGTCGACGCGCCGCCGAAGATCGCGCCGGCCAGCGCGCGCTCGAGCTGCACGTCGTTGAACGGCGTGCGCGGCGACAGCCGCAGCGTCTCGGTCAGGTCGTAGTGGATGCGCAGCGCGTGCGCGAGATTCGAATCGGCGGCCGCGAGCGTCGCGATTGTCTCGAACAGGTCGACCAGCGTGCCGCCCAGGCCGCCGCGTTCGACCGGAATCCTCAGCACGCCGAGCGCGGAACGGCGAAAGAGTGCGAAGCCTTCGAACGGCAGTTCGCGACGCGCCTCGCGTTGCGCGGCGTCGCGCCCGATCGCCGTCGCGAGTTCGGGCAGTGCGGCGAGCGCGACGCGCAACGCGTCGTGCGGTTCGGCACCATGACGGGCATTCATGCAGCGGTTCCTCATCGTCGAAAAGCGACGGCCCGCCGCACGATTGCGCAGGCCGTCGCCGCAGCCCGCAGGCAGCACCGAAAAGTATAGGGACGCATCCGGTGCGCGTGAAAAACCGATTTCAGCTTTGGTTATGCGTGCGCCGGGAATGCGCACGCACATCGATACGGTCAGTGCGGGATGCCCCAGCGGCGCACCGTCACGCGTTCGAGCGTATCGAACACGAGATGCTCGACGAGCAGGCCGATCACGATGACGGCCGCGAGGCCCGCAAACACGCGGTCGGTATACAGCTCGTTGCGGTTCTGGAAGATGTACCAGCCGAGCCCGCCCTGCCCCGCGCTCGCGCCGAACACGAGTTCGGCCGCGATCAGCGTGCGCCACGCGAACGCCCAGCCGACGCGCAGCCCCGACAGGATCGACGGCAGCGCGGCCGGCACGAGAATCAGCGCGATCTGGCGCAGGCCGGTGAGGCCGTAGTTGCGCCCGGCCATCTTCAGCGTGGCCGGCACGCCGGCGAACCCCGTGTACATGCTGAGCGCGAGCGGCCAGAGCACCGCGTGCACCAGCACGAACAGCAGGCTGCCGGTGCCGAGCCCGAACCACAGCAGCGCGATCGGCAGCAACGCGATCGACGGCAGCGGATTGAACATCGACGTGAGCATCGACAGCACGTCGCGGCCGATGCGCGTCGACACCGCGAGCGAAGTCAGCACGAACGCGAGCAATACGCCGAGCGCATAGCCGCGCAGCAGCACCGACATCGAGATGCCCGTCTTCACCAGCAGTTCGCCCGACGCGATGCCCTGCACGAACGCGGCCAGCGTCGCGCCGAAGGTCGGCACGAGCAGGTCGTTCGCGACGATGCGCGCGACGATTTCCCAGGTAGCGATCAGCACGAGTGCGATGACCGCGCGGCGAAACCCGCTCGCGCCGACGATGCGGCGCCACAGCGGTGCGGGCGCCGCACGTTCGGCGTCGGGCGGCGGGTCGAGCGCGCGCACGTATTCGGCGCGTACGGGCGGCAGCGGCGGCAGGACCGGATCGATCGTGCTCATGATGCGATGCCCTCCGTGGCCGGTGCGGCCCGCGTTTCGTCCGCGACGTCGGTATCGAACAGCAGATGATGAATGCACGCGACGCGCTCGCGGAAGTCGCCGCTGCCGACGCTGTCGAGCGAATGGTCGTGACTGTTGAGCTCCGCGCGCACGCGGCCCGGATGCGGCGACAGCAGCAGGATCCGGTTGCCGACGACGAGCGCCTCCTCGATCGAATGCGTGACGAACAGCAGCGTGAAGCGGAACTCGTCCCACAGGCGCAGCAGTTCCTCCTGCATCTTGCGGCGCGTGAGCGCGTCGAGCGCGGCGAACGGTTCGTCCATCAGCAGCACGCGCGGCTGCATCGCCAGCGCACGCGCGATCGCGACGCGCTGCTTCATGCCGCCGGACAGCGTGTGCGGATAGGCATCGGCGAACGCACCGAGGCCGACCTTGTCGAGATAGTGCAGCGCGCGCTCGCGTGCTTCGGCGCGCGACAGCTTCGCGGCCGCACGCAGCGGAAACGCGACGTTCTCGACGACCGTCTTCCACGGCGGCAACTGGTCGAATTCCTGGAACACGACGATGCGGTCGGGGCCCGGCCCTTGCACGGGCCGGCCGTCGAGCGCGATCGAGCCCGACACGGGTTCGATGAAGCCGGCGATCGCCTTCAGCAACGTGGACTTGCCGCACCCCGACGGGCCGAGCAGCACGAAACGGTCGCTGCCGTACACGTCGAAGCTGACCTGATGGGTCGCGCGCACGATCCGCGCGCCGCTCCGGTATTCGAGGCTCACGCGATCGATCGCCAGCAGGCGCTCGCTGTGCGCGCCGGCCGGCTCGGACGCGGATGCAGGGCTGCTCGCGGCGCGGGTGTCGGTGACGGGTTGGGCGGCCGGCGCGGCGGCACCGCGCGCCGCGTACGGCGGCAGCCCGATTCGGGGAGAAGTGGCGTTCACGATCGAAACTCTTGCGGGTAAAGCATCAACATACGGCGGCACCGCGCGCGGCCCAACCAACGATTGCACATATCGAAACCGCGTCGACGCATAAGCGTCGATCGCGGCGCCGCAGCGCCGCAGCCGCTCAGCTGCCGCCGGCCGTCGCCGGATCGTCGAAGAAGTAGTCGCGCCACGACTTCGGCTCGTTGCGGATCGCGCCGGTGCGATACATGAACTGCGCGAGCTTCAGCGTGTTCTCCGGGGCCGTCTTGAACTGCACCTGCGGATTGCGCAGGATCTTCAGCAGCAACGCGCGATCGGTCTTCGAGCCGTTCACGCGGATATAGGTATCGACCGCGCGCTCGGGATCGGCCGCGATCTGGCGCGCGGCGTCGGCGAGCGCGGCGACGAACGCGCGGTACGTCTTCGGGTTCTCGTCGCGGAATTTCTCCGTCGCGTACAGCACCGTCGCGGAGCTCGGGCCGCCGAGCACGTCGTAGGAATTCAGCACGATGTGCGCGTTCGGATTGCCCGCGAGTTCCTGCTCCTGGAACGGCGGATTGCCGAAGTGGCCCGTGATCACGTTGCTGTTCGCGAGAATCGCGGCCGTCGCGTCGGGATGCGGGATCGCCTGCGTGAGCGGATCGAGCTTGTCGAACTGCTTGTCGCCCCACTGCTTCGCGGCCGCGTACTGCAGCACGCGCGACTGCACCGACACGCCGACGGCCGGCACCGCGATGCGGTCCTTCGCGCCCAGGTCGGCGATCGTCTTCACGTTCGGGTTGCTGCTGACGAGGTAGTACGGAAAATTGCCGAGCGACGCGACGCCCTTCACGTTCTGCCGGCCGCGCGTGCGATCCCACACGGTCAGCAGCGGCCCGACGCCCGCGCCGGCGACGTCGACCGCGCCCGACAGCAGCGCGTCGTTCACGGCCGCGCCGCCCGACAGGCGCACCCAGTCGACCTTGATGTCGAGGCCGGCCTTGCGCCCTTCCTTCTCGATCAGTTGCTGGTCGCGCGCGACGTTCAGCATCAGGTAGACGACGCCGAACTGCTCGGCGATGCGGATGCGGCCTTCCGCGTGCGCGGCTTGCGGCGTGCCGGCGGCGGCCAGTGCGAGCGCGGCGGTGAGCGTGGCGGCCAGTGCGCGGCGCGCGGCCAGGGTCGTGCGGCGCAGGGCCGGCGAAAGCGGAAACGACATCGGAACTCCAGTGAGAATGAGGCGGCGAACCAGGACGTGCCGTTCAGAACGGCGCGTCACCTTCGATCGTGGTGCGGTACAGCTTGCGGCGCAGATGGTCGGGCGTGCCGGCCGCGAGATGCATCAGCGAGCGGTTGTCCCAGAACACGAGGTCGTGCTCGCGCCAGTAGTGCCGATACAGATGCTCCGCACGCACGCTGTGCGCGAACAGTTCGTCGAGCAGCGCGCGGCTTTCGTCTTCGGGCAGATCGACGATGCGCGTCGTGAAATGCTCGCTGACGAACAATGCCTTGCGGCCCGTTTCGGGATGCGTGCGCACGACCGGATGCACCACCGCTTCGACCTGCGCGATCTGCTCGGCCGACAGGTTCGGCCGCCACGGGCTGCGCGCCTGCAGCTCCGCATAGCGGGCGAGATACGTGTGCTCGGCACGCCGCCCTTCGATCGCGCGGCGCAGGTGCGCGGGCAGCGTGTCCCACGCGAGATGCATGTTCGCGAACAGCGTGTCGCCGCCCTCGGCCGGCAGCTCCTGCGCATGCAGCAGCGAGCCGAGGCTCGGCTTTTCCTTGTACGACAGGTCGGAGTGCCAGAAATGGCCGGCGTCGCCGAGCCCGATCGGCTTGCCGTTCTCGACGATGTTCGACACGATCAGCACTTCCGGATGCCCGGCCAGCGCGAACTGGTGCAGCACGTGGATCTGCAGCGGGCCGAAGCGGCGGCTGAACGCGATGTGTTCGGCCGGCGTGATGCGCTGGTCGCGAAACACCAGCACGTGATGGTCGAGATGCGCGCGATGGATGCGCGCGAAATCGGCGGCGCCGAGCGGTTGCGACAGGTCGATGCCGACGATTTCGGCGCCGAGCGGCGCATCGAACGGGACGATGTCGAATCGCTGCGTGCCGGCCTCCGGCGGCAAGGCGGGCCGATGGCCGGCGGGCGTCGATACTGCGGCGCGGATGGCGGGAGTCGTCACGATACAGCCCTTGATTCGGTAAAGATGCGAATCTACGAGCGCGCGCCGCGCTGCGTCAACGAAGCGATTCGGATACGTTTATCTGCTGCAGCGATAAAGATCGCTGCTCGGACGGCGGGGCCGGCGGGCGGGCGTCCGCCACCCCGCGCGCGCCTTCTGCAGTATTTACAAATGCAGCGCCGTCCGGCACCGCCCGCGTGGGCCGCGCCGATGCCGCGGCGTCGCCGCGCATGGGCGCGGGTGCGGCACGCAGCTTGCGCGCCGGCCCGGTTATGGCCGCGGCACGGCATCGCCGGCCGCCAACGGCATTGCCTGGTCGTGAGCGATGAAAACTGTCCCTCCCCTGCTGGAATCGGCACCGATGCGGGCCGATCACTTCGTCCGGTTCCACGAGTCCGACGCGCAGCTCATGTCGGAAGTCGCCGTGTTTGCGGCCGACGCGCTGCGCGCCGGCGGCAGCGCGATCGTGATCGCGCGGCCCGCCTGCCTCGCGGCGGTGCACGAACGCCTGCACACGCTCGGTGCATCGGCCGGCGGCGCGGCCCGCAGCCGCCTCTTCATGTCGAGCGCGCACGCGCTGCTCGACAGCTTCATGAATGGCGACCTGCCCGACCCCGCGCGCTTTCGCCGCTCGATCGGCACGATCGTCGAAGCGGCGGTCCGCGCCGGCCGGCCCGTGCATGCGTTCGGCGAAATGGTCGCGCTGCTGCGCGCGCACAACCGCTACGCCGCGGCGCTGCGGGTGGAAGCGCTATGGAACGAGCTGATCGAGCGATACCGCTTCTCGCTCTACTGCAGCTATCCGCACGATGCGTTTACGAGCGCCGGGCAGTCGGAGACGTTTCGCCACGTATGCGCGCTGCACCGCCGCATCCTGCCCGCCGCATCGCTGCGCGACGACGAAAGCGGGCTGCATCTGACGCTGGCACTGTCGCAGCAGCGCTCGCGCGCGCTGAGCGACGAGATCCGCCGCCGCGAGGACGCCGAACGGCAACGCAACGGCGTCCTGATGCACGCGCCGTTGCCGATCGCGCTGCTGTCGGGCCCCGAGCACCGGATCGTGCTCGCGAATCACCGCTTCTCGGCCTTGTGCGGCCGGACCGACATCGTCGACCAGCCGCTGACGGCGGTGCTGCCCGGCGGCGATGCGCCCGCGATCGTGCGCGCGCTGGAAGCCGCCCGCGCACAGGGCTGCTCGACGACGATCGGCGAGCACCGCGACCGGCCCGAGCCGGACGGCGCCCGCGTGTACCGGCTGCATTTCAATCCGCAGCCGCTCGCGGACGGGCTGGGCGTGATCGTCAGTGCGGTCGAGGTGACCGAGCACGTCGCCGCGCGCGAGAAGCTCGTCGCCGCGAACGCGGAGCGCGACCGGCTGCTGGGCGAGCTGCGCGACGCGAATCAGGCCAAGGACCAGTTTCTCGCGGTGCTCGGCCATGAGCTGCGCAATCCGCTGACGCCGATCTCGCTCGCGCTGGAGCTGATCCGCAACCGCGACGGCCACGCGACGCCGAACGAGATCGCGATCATCCAGCGCCAGCTCGATCACATGGTCCGGCTGATCGACGACCTGCTCGACGTGTCGCGCATCACGCGCGGCAAGATCACGCTGAAGAAGGAGGCCGTGCGGCTCGCCGACATCGCCGACCGCGCGGTCGAGATCGCGAGCCCGCTGCTCGAGCAGCGCCGCCACCGCCTGCAGGTCGACGCCGATCCGGACGCGCGCTGCCACGGCGACCCGGTGCGGCTGTCGCAGGCCGTCGCGAACCTGCTGACCAACGCGGCGAAATACACGCTGCCGGGCGGGGACATCACGCTGCGCGCGGCGCGCGGCGCGGACGACACCGCGATCGTCGAGGTGTGCGACAACGGCGCCGGCATTCCGCGCGATCGCCTCGACAGCATCTTCGAGCCGTTCTACCGGCTCGACGGCGAAGCGAAACAGGCGCATGGCGGCCTCGGCATCGGCCTTGCGCTCGTGCGCAGCCTCGTGACGCTGCACGGCGGCACGGTGCGCGCGGACAGCGCCGGCCCCGGCTGCGGCAGCACGTTTACGATCACGCTGCCCGAATACCGGCCGAAAACGGTGGCGGTCACCGTGCCGCAGCCGCCGCCCGGTATCCGCGACCTGGCGCCGGGCCGCGCCGGCCGGCGCGTGATGCTGGTCGACGACAACGAGGATGCCGCATCGACGCTCGCGCAATGGCTGCGCGAGGCCGGTCACGAGGTCGCCGTCGTGCACGACCCGGTCACCGCACTGGCCGCGTACCGCGCCTACCGTCCCGACGTCGCGATCCTCGACATCGGGCTGCCGGTGATGGACGGCTACGAGCTGCTGCGGCGGCTGAAGGCGATCAACGAGGTCACGCCGTGCATCTTTCTCGCGCTGACCGGCTATGGCCGCAACGCGGATCGCGAACGCTGTCTCGCGACCGGGTTTCTGCAGCATTTCGTGAAACCGGTCGACCCGGCCGCGCTCCATCTCGCGATGAGCCGGCCGGGGACGAACGGCGATGCGCACGACGGCGCCGGTGCGGAAGCCGGACGCTGAACGCTGCCGGATCCTGAATGCTGAATCCTGAATGCCGAATGCGGCATGAGGCACGCAACCCGCCGACGTTCCGGCAAGCGCCGTGCGGCTCAGTTCTCCGCGGAACAGCGGATCGACGTCAGGCCGGCCGATTCGACGATCCGGATCAGTTGACGCAGCATCGCATCGGCGTCGGCCGGTTCGCGCCACTTCACGAGCAGTTCTTCCTCGCGCAACGCACGCGCGGCCGTTTCGCGAAAACCGCGCGTGCGGCACGCGAAGCCCGCATTGTGCAGCCCGGTCGTCAGGCGCTCGCGCGCCGTCGAGCCGAGTTCGTACTCGATCGTGACCAGCGCAGTCCTGACGCTGCGCACGCGCTGCTCGACAAACCGCAGCGGCCAGACGACCAGGAGGCCCAGCACGAGCCCGAGCGCGCCGAGCGACAGCTGGCCGCCGCCGATGCACAGTCCGACGACCGTGACGAACCACAGCGTCGCGGCCGTCGTCACGCCGGATACGAGGCCGTCGCGATGCAGGATCGCGCCGCCGCCGATGAAGCCCATGCCGGTCAGGATGCCGAGCGGCAGGCGCATCGGGTCGAGCACCGAGAACCCGTCCTGCGGCTTGCCGGCCTGCAGCAGCAGCGCATTGACCTGCAGCATCGCCAGGCACGCGGCGAGACACACGAAGATCGTCGTGCGCAGCCCTGCCGTCTTGCCGGATTCGCTGCGATCGAGGCCGATCAGCCCGCCCGCGACGAGCGCAAGGACGATCCTGACGAGGACCGCATCCCACTGAAGTACGACCGGCATCGGCTCCATGCGCGCCCTCCCTGCAAATCTTCTTGCGTGATGCGTCGCGGCGTGGCCGCGGGACGACGCTTGCGGGGCGCAAGGTTCGGGCCCGGCTCGCGCGCGTGTCACCGTGTCGGCGTGTCGCCGCGCGCACGGCTAGCGCCCTGACCGCTCAGTCGTCGCACGCGCATGCGACCGGGCCGCCGTCACGGTCCCGTCCTTCTCCGCATCCGTTCGGATACGAAAATCGCCTGCGTCACGCTTCCGCGCCTCCCGGTACCCGATCGGGTACGAAACGACGCACCGGCTCCCGGGCTCGCCACTCCGTTCCTGTACGGATACGAAATGCTGCCCATGCCGACAAGTTGTGCAATACTGTTCCCGATCAGATACGAAGCACGGAGAACGTCATGTCGGAGTCCCAGTCCGTCGACACGATCGGCGCGCTCGCCCACCTCATCCGCGCGGCGCGGCTCCAGCAGGGGTTCACGCGCGACGAACTCGCGAACGCGACCGGGTTGTCGCCGAAATTCATCAGCCAGGTGGAAGGCGGAAAGCCGACCGCGCAAATCGGCAAGGTCATGCTGCTGCTCGGCGAACTGGGCGTGCGCCTGTACGCCGAGTCGTCGGTCGAGATTTCGGAGGCCACCGCGCTGAAGGCCGCGCAACGTCGCAGGAGCAGCCATTGCGGCTAGAACGCTGATCGCGTCCGCCAACGGCGTGCGCATGGGCACGTTGACCGACGACAAGGGCATCTGGTCGTTCGCGTACGACCCGCAATGGCTCGCGTCCCCGGCCGCCTATCCGCTGTCCCCGGCGTTCGCGCTGCGCGCCGGCGCTTTCACCGACACGTCGACCGATCGCCCGGTCCAGTGGTTCTTCGACAACCTGCTGCCCGAGGAAGGCATGCGCACCTCGCTCGCACGCGAGGCGAAGGTCGACGCCGCCGACGCGTGGGGCCTGCTCGCGTACTTCGGGCGCGAATCGGCCGGCGCGCTGACGCTGCTGGCCGACGGCGAACGGGAAGCGCCCGGCAGCCTGCAGCCGCTGCCGCTCGACGAGCTCGAACGCCGGATCCGGGCGATGCCCGAGCGCGCGCTGACGGCCACCGCGCCCAAGCGCATGTCGGCGGCCGGCGCGCAGCAGAAACTGCTGCTGGTGCTGCGCGGCGATGCACCCGACTACGCGCTGTACGAGCCGGTCGGCAGCGAGCCGTCGATGCACCTCCTCAAGCCGGACATGCGCGCGGCCGGCTACCCGCACTCGGCGATCAACGAATTCTTCTGCATGAAGCTCGCGAAGAAGATGGGGCTCGACGTCCCCGACGTGCACTTCCTGCGCGCGCCGTCCGCGTGCTACGTGATCGACCGGTTCGACCGCGACGTCGCGTCGGCGCCGGCCGCACGCGTGCATACGATCGACGCGATGCAGTTGCTCAACTACGACCGCGGCTTCAAGTACCAGCGCGCGAACGCGCAGGAGCTCGCCCGTGCGATCGAGCGCACCAGCACGCGCGCGCTGGCGCGCCTGTCGGTGTTCCGCTGGACCGTGTTCAACGTGGTGGTCGGCAATGCCGACGCGCACCTGAAGAACCTGTCGTTCTTCGTCGACGCGCGCGGCTACCGGCTCGCGCCGTTCTACGACATCGTCAGCACGGTCGTGTATCACACGCCGACGCACCGCCCCGACCATCGCGGCGATCACTGGCCGCACTGCGAATTGACGATGCCGCTCGGCAACGCGACGCGGCTTGTCGAGATCGATGCGGCCGCGCTGATCGCGTTCGGTCAGGCGCTCGGGCTCAGGGAGAAAGCGGCGGCAAGCGAGTTGCAGCGCTTTCTCGAACCGCTCGATCGCCATGTCGCGCAGACGCTCGAGGAAGTGCGGGCAATCGCCCGCCCGGACGCCGGCGAGACGCGGCTGCTGAATTCGATCGCGGCGATGCCGATCGCGGAGATGGGGCGCGCGCTTCGGCCGACGCGCGATTGAGAACGGACATGAAGCATGCACATGGGCGCGCCGGTTCAGGTGAATCGGCGATACGACGTCCGGCGTCGGTCCGGTGCCTCATTCCGCGATCGTTGCCGCCGTGCCCGCCGCGCGCCGGCATATCAGGAGACGCCAACCTGCGCCGGCCGCACGGCAGGGTGCCGAACCGCTCGGTCAGCGGATCGGCGGCGTCGAACTCAGCTTCTCCGACAGCATCCGCTCGTACACGCCGAAGTGCAGATCGACCTCCTTTTGCGTGACCGGGGTGACCGTGATCTTGATCTGGTCGGGCAACAGGCCCAGCACGACCGCGACCGCGGCTTCAAGTTGCGGTGCACAAGCCTTGTCCTCCGCCATTGTCGTGCCGACCAGCACGTCGTAGGTCTGTTCCTGCCGGCAGACGATCTCGACAAGTCGCGCCCGCGCGCTCATGTTGTTGTCGATCGCGAGCCTGACGACCTCGGTCACCGTGCGCATCGTCTCGGTCGGAAAGCCCTTCGTCGAGCGCAGCCGGATACGATGCCTGCCCAGCGTAAGCCAGTCCGTATCGAATTCCATGGCGTCCTCCGCATGCAGTTCCAAGCCGCTGCGATGATAGGTTCCAGCACCGAAATTTCAAGTGCAAAAATCTGCCGCCGCCCCTTGAAATTTTCCGCAGAGTGCCTATCTTGAGTTTCGCTCAGGCAGACGCGCGAACCGTTTCATCCCGCGCGCTGCGTGTTTCGATTTGTTTGCCGGCAGTCCGGCAGGCGAACTGGAGCGCGTAGGCCCGTTCGCCTCCCGATTGCCATCCAGGAGGATACGATCATGAGCGATCTTTACTTCGGAACCGATCTCTTCAGCGAGTTCGACCGCCTGCAGCAGCAGATGGCGCAACTCTTCGGCGGTTTCCCGTCCAGCATCCGCGCGAGCCGGCTCGGCGCATTTCCTCAGATCAACATCGGCGCGACGGACGAGTCGATCGAGATCGTCGCCTTCGCCCCGGGCGTCAGCGCCGCCGAACTCGACGTATCGATCGACAAGGGCCTGCTGACCCTCAGCGGCGAACGCAAATCGACGCAACCCGACACTGAAAGCGAGACGCGTACGTATGCGCAGGAGCGCTTCGTCGGCGCCTTCCGGCGCGTCATCGAGCTGCCCGACACCGCCGATCCCGACAAGGTCCAGGCGCGCTACGAAAATGGCTGCCTGTCGATCAGCATCGGCAAGCGCGAGTCGTCCAAGCCACGCGCCATCACTGTCCAGTAACTCCAGGAGCCGATCATGAACGACATGACCAAACTGGCTGAACGCGACCCGTCCGCAGTCACGCGCCGCGACGCGGAACAGGCCACGCGCCGGATCACCCTCACCCCGGCCGTCGACATCTACGAGAGCAACCAGGGCGTCACACTGTGGGCAGATCTGCCCGGCGTGACGAAGGACAAGCTGGACGTCAAGGTTCACGACAGCAGCCTCTCGATCGAGGCCGAGGCGGTGGTGCCGACGCCGGCCAATCTGCGCCTGCAGCATGCCGAGGTCCGGGAGCCGCACTTCGCGAGGACGTTCACGCTGTCACCGGACTTCGATACGTCGAAGATCGAGGCAAGCCTCCAGGACGGGGTGTTGAAGCTGACGATCCCGCGTCGCGACGAGGCTCGCCCACGGCGCATCGAAGTCAGGACCGGCTGACCCTGCGGCAACGGCCGGTCGGAAAGATGGGCGGCGGGGGAAGCGCCGCCGCCCGTCGCGAACCAGGAGCGGGAGGTACCGGTGTCCGATGTCGCTGAGGAGTCCTGGAAAGGGCATGCGGTGCTGGTCCGCACCGTGCCCGTGCGACGGATCGCGACACGCATGTCCGCACCGGAAGGCTACATCGCCATCGTCCGGATCGAACGGAACGATGAGGTGCTGGCCGACTGGCATCTGCCGCGTTTCGGCGAGCGCTGGACGAGCGCGGCCGAAGCGCAGCGCGATGCGCTCGAGTTCGCGGTGCAACCGATCGATCGCGGCGTGCCCGGCGCAGTCGAGGCTCGGGGCACGCTTGCTGCCTGATGGGCTGGCCGCCACGCTCGAAACGGATTGAAGCTGAATCGGAGGACGCCATGAATACCGATCCGAAGAAGTGGAACCCCTTCAAGTTCCTTCGCGGAACTGCCCGCAAGTCCGACGGAGAAGGCCCGGAAAACCCGCCGACAACCGAACAGTGGCGGGCCGCGTGGCCCGACATTCCGCGACTGTTCTCACGTGAGCCGTGGCGTGCGGTGGAGGAATTCTTTCATGACCCGCTCGCAGGCCGTGGCGCGCTCGAACGATGGTTCGGCGACTTCAGTTCATCGCGCTTCCAGGCGCGCATCGACGTCGTCGATGAAGGACCGGTGCTGCGCGTGACCGCCGAACTGCCCGGAATAGCGCGCGAAGATCTGAAGGTGAGCATCGAGGACGGGGCAATCGTGCTGCGCGGAGAGAAAAAGCAGGACGTACGCAGCGAGGAAAACGGCTGTTACCGGCTGGAGCGCGCCCATGGAAGCTTCATGCGCACGATCCCGATGCCGGAATACGCCGACCCCGATCGTACGTTGGCAAAGTTCGACAACGGTGTACTCACGTTGACCGTGCCAAAGTCGGAGCCGACGCAGACCGTGAGTCGCACGATCGATATCCGCTAGGGCAAACACGAAAAGTGCCGTGGTGGCGGGCGGGTATCGGACGAACCGGGCCGTTGGCTCAGTGGGTGGAGCAGCCGACTTTTTTGTCCGTTGGTCACTGGTTCGAATCCGGTGCGGCCCGCATGAAACCGAAAATCCGCTGCCACCCGACAAACGCGGCTTGCGATGGGCGACGAACGCGACGAAGCCATGGATGACGGTCAGCCAGCCGACGTGGAAGGGACGGCTGCGAGTTCCCGCCTGAGGTGACCAGCGAACGAAAGCGACAAGCGGGGGAATGGGCGATGCTGAATGGATAAGACAGGATAAGTATTCTTATCACAATGCATCTGTTTTTCCTTAAAACTCGAACACGAAGAAATACGCCGGGCAATTCGATCCCCCTGCCCGCTCGCCCGTGTTTGCCGCACACGGCATGACGAAACGCGAAGGCACGCGAAGACACAGGAACACGGCAGACGTACGCGGCGAATCACGCGAACGAAGCGCCGCTGCGGCGCGTCGCCCGCGCGCATGCCGCAATCGATTGGCCGTCGATATTCCGCGGCGGCCTCACCCGGTCGAAGATCGGGGCAGACCACGCCGCACGCCCGATGCAACGCACGCGAGATTCAGCCGTGAAAGGCACCCCGCCTCACCCGGCAGTCGACTGAAGCGGCAATTCAGGGCCTTTGCAGGATGTCTGTCGCCTGCTCGGCGTCGGCCAGCGAGTCGAGCGCTAGATAGGCAATGAACTGCGAGCCGAGCACGGCGGCGGATACGCCGCGGAGATTGATCCCGCCGTCCGACAGTTTCTGGGTCAGCTCCGCGATGATCCCCATCTGGTCCAGCCCCATCACACGGATCGAGTGCAGGCTCGAGCTAGGACTGAATCCCGCCTGCGTGGCGGCACGAGTCTCCCGATCTCCCTGCAGCGGCGCGACGAATACCACCCCTTTGCCGGGTGCTTCCTGGGTGCGCCGGGCGACAATGAATTGCAAATCCACGCCGGCATCCCGCAACGCGTTCAGCACGCGTGCAAGACCGCCCGGCTTGTCCTCGATGGTGGCCGCCCAGACGTCAACGCGTTCCACGAGCAGTTCCATGGCCCCTCCAAAAAGTCGGACCTCGATGAAGACAATCTATGTCGCGCATGACCGGCGAGCAAGGCCGCTCGTGCGAACGGCGTCATGCAGGTTCGCCTAGGAATCCGATGATTTTGCCGACGGGGGACGCAAGCCGAGCATGACCGCCTGCCGATGCCGCCATCGAAGCAGCGCGTCGCGGAACTCGTCGGATGATTGTCCGGACGTAACCCGCCATGCTCCGGATTGAAAGGATCGCGCGGCGCGCCAGAACGACCGGGCCTCGGGCCCGTCGTCGATGGGAGTAATGGGCAACTGGTACGTTCGATGCAGATACGACAGGAAGGCGAGACCGTAGCCGCGGCGCCTCATCGGCGGGAGAATTTCCAGTCGATGGACATACACCCGATCGGTTCGCGGCGCCAGGCTGTATGTCGCCCCGCCGACGATACCGCCGGATGCCGCGAGTATCGCGACTTCCCAACCCGAATGCGGCACACCGTCGATGCCCAGATCGATCGGCACCGATTGAAAACGAATCGCGGGAAGCCGGCGAAATTTGCGTCGCGCAAAAAGTAACCGCAGGTAGGAAAGCACGTTCAGCCTTTCGTCATGTCCGCAGCGGCACGCTTGCTCATCTTCGCGCGCCACCGCAATTCGCAGCCGCACCCTGGCGCGTGGACGCTTCCCCTGTCGAACGCACCGCCCATGACATGAACGACCCGGCATGGATGTCCGGATCGACGCGACGTGCGGTTCGCGAGCGACGCCGGCCAGAACTATTTCCGGTTCTTCAGGAACGTCTGTCCGGCTGCCGTGATCGAGACGCTTCCGCGGCCGTTCGTCGGATAGCGCACGAATCCTGCGCCGATGAGCTCGCGGGTAATGGACCAGCCAAGTGCGGGTGTATCGCGACCGTAACGAATATCGGCAAGGCGCTCCAGCGCCCAGATCGCGGATGCCGAGATGGTCGGAACGGTCGAAGCTTCGTTATCGCTCATGGCGTCTCCAGGTGTTTGATCATGATCAAGGGTGCCGCATGTATCGGACTCAATCGGCAAGGCACGCACTCAGGCGCGTCCAGTCGTAACGGGCGCCGACCTCGATGCGCACGGCGGCATCGACGAGGTCGATGCCGTGGTGGCCGCAGTGCCGATCCGCACGTTCGATGAGTGCCTCGAGCGACGGCAGCGGTGCGTCGCTCTTCCAGGCGAAGGCGATCACGTTGCCCGCACCGTCTTCCGCCGGTGCGATTGCGACGGAAGGGCCGAACGTCTCACGCAGCCTCGCGAGACAATCACCGAGTCGCGGATCGTCGCCGAGCAGATTGACGACGAGCACGCCGTCGTCGTTCAGTCGCGCGCGACAGGTATCGTAGAAGGCTGCGCTGCAGAGCTCGGACGGCGCGCCATCCGCATTGAAACCATCCTGCAACAGCGCATCGAATGTGTGCGCGGTCGTCGACAGGTGCCGCGCCGCGTCCGCGCAGATGATCGTCAGTCGTGCGTCGTCGGGTGGAACGTGGAACCGGTCGCGAAGCGCGATCACTTCCGGATTGATTTCGATTGCCGTGAGACGGGTGTTCGGCAGGTTCCGATAGCAATACTTCACGAGCGAACCGCCGCCGAGCCCGATCAAGCCCACATGCGCGGGTTCCGGCTGAAACAGCAGGAACCCCATCATCGTGCGCGTATAGCCGAGTGCGAGCGCGTCCGGAGCCTCCCGCAGCATCGTGCTTTGCATGCCACGGCCGTCGAAGCACAGCGAGACGAGGTGCTCGTTTTCCACGACGATCGGCTTGTCGGCAATCTCGGCCGGGGAAGCCGCGCGCAGGCCCAGGAACGGAAAATCGACAGGCGGCACGCGGGTCAGCCCTCTTGAAGCAAGGGCAAGAGCGCACGAAGCGCCGCCTCTTCGTCCGGGCCGCTTGCAAGGACTTGCGCGGACGTGCCGCGACGCACCTGCAGCGATGACATGGCCATGCCGTCCTTGGCATTCCCGCGCCGCCCATTGGCGATCAGCAGGATGTCGCTGTCGAAACGGCGCGCCGTGACCACGAGCGCATCGCGCACGGCGGTCGCACCGTTCCGGCTCCAGGCGGGACCTGCTTCGAAATAAACGACGGTTGCCATGTTCCTCGCGTGTGGCGTGAGAGGGATGCTGGTATTCAGTGGGACGGGCCGATCCGGCAGGCCATCAGGAACGCCTGGAACTCGGTTTCCCATGCCGCGTTGCGCACGTCGATTTCGAAACCGGCGAGACGCTGCATTGCGCCGCTCAGATACTCGGCACGGAGCAATCGAGGCGGCACGCCCTGCGCGAAACAGCAGCCATCCGCATCGAGCAGCAGGCGCGGGTGGTGCCGGAACCGCGCACTGGCCACCGAGATGGGATCCATCACATGCCGAGCCGATTCCCGCGGATAGACGAAGGCCAGATGAATACCGGCTGCCGCGAGCCGCTCGCCCACATCATGGAAGCGGTGGACCATCTGGAAGCCGCGCTCGCCGCCGCGCCCGACGCCCACCACGACAAGCCCCCGGCTCCCCGCGACCTCCGGCAGGGATATGGGCCGCCGATCGGGCAACAGCAGCATCCCATCCAGATCGAACATGTCGGCTACCTCCGCGAATCCGCCCTCAATTCCGGCGATCGGCGGCAAGGCTGAATTATAAGACAGCATTCATCGAATGTGTATTTCATTATAATGTTGTGTGCGCCCGCCCCTTGGTCGGCCCGCCTGCGAGCCGACGGCACGGCGCCCGTTCCGGCAAGGCAGGTATCCGTCCGCCTTTTGCCGCCGACCGGCTCGAATCCGTTCCATGGAAGCCGCGAACGTGCCCCCGCCTGCCCGCAATGCGCAATGGAATACACCTGCCCGAACGGCACACTGCATCTGTGCGCGGACTGAGGTCATGAATGATCGGCGGGCGCCGGCATCGAATCCGCTGACGAATCGGCCGGGCGAGTCGCCAAGGACGCGAACGGCAATGTGCTGTCGGACGGGGGCGTGGTCGCGCCGATCAAGGATCCGCGCGTGAAGGGTTCATCGATCACGCTGAGAATGGGCGCCAAGGTAAAAAGCATCCGGATCGTCGGCGGCGATCACGAGATCGACGGCAAGACCGACGCGGGCAGCTTCGTGCTCACGGCGTGCTTTCGCCGGGAAGCGTGACGCCGCGCGCTTACCTACGGCGAACCCGCTTGTCGTTGCAGTTCGCTGCACGCGCTCCCCGCCGACAACATGTCTACCCGGATTGATCGGGCATGGAGCGGGATTATCGGAATCCGCCCGGCGTGACCATCGACGCGATCGAAATCAATCCGGACATGATCGCGCTACACGAAGTATTCAGGACTCCTGCGGACGATGCCCGGTTCAAGGTGATCCGTGCGGATCGCACGAAGTACGTGACACGGAGGGATGCCCATACGACCCTCCTGGCATGCGCACGGCATGCGCACCGGGAAATCGACGTCCAGGCGGCTCGCGAACTCAGTCCGCGCTTCGCTTCACCCGTTTGCCGAGCGCGCTTTTCGTCTTGTAGCTCACGCCGTGTTGTTCGAGATACTCGCGAATCAACTGCCGCACGACTTGCGACGGCGTCAGGTCCTGCTCCGCGCAGAGCATGTCGAACGCCTCTTTCTTGGCGGGATCGATCAGGATGGTCAAGCGTGCGGTTTTCGTTTCCATTGCAGGGCAGAGTCGGCGATATGCTAATTTAATTATAATGCATCGGCCCTTGCGTACCGCGCCCGAAAGCATTCGGCACGCGCGTTTGGCCCGGGCTCGGCGACAGCACCCCAAGCAGAATCCGCCGCCGCCAACGCGCAGTCGGGTTTCGTTTCACCTCGTGCCGGCTCACGACCGGCGGTCAAGCCGATAGAGATAGTCGAGCACGTCGTCGACGACGGGCACGATCGCCAGCGTGACGAGTGCCGCGGCCAGCGGCACGGTCGACACGTAGCCGACATGCTTGAAGCCGATTGCGCCGGCCAGCCCCCCGACGAAGAACGACGCCAGCATCGTCGCGTGAATCCTGAGCTTCGCGCGGTTCGCGATCACCGTCTGCGCGTGCACGTCGGCACTCGAACGATTCCAGTAAAAGAGCTTGCCGAGTTCGATGCCGAGGTCCGTCACGATGCCCGTCATGTGCGTCGTGCGGATTTCCGCCCCCGACAGCTTGGTGATCATCGCGTTTTGCAGCCCCATGATGAAGCACAGCAGGATCACCGTGACCGGCATGAAGAACGCTTCCCACAGCGCGAGATGGCTGCCGAGCAGCCCGAACAGGAGCAGCAGCGCCGCTTCGACCAGCAGCGGCAGCACGTACTGACTCTGCAGGCCACGGCGCCGCCCCCAGTTGACGAGCACGGCCGAGCAGCCGGCGCCCACCAGAAACGACGCGAGCGAACCCACCCCGGCCAGCACGAGCCGGATGTCGCCGAGCGCGGTCTGATCCGCGATCGCCGACACGATCCCGCTCATGTGCGACGTGTATTGCTTGACCGCGAGGAAACCGCCGGCGTTGGTCGCGCCGGCGACGAAGGCAAGCGAAAACCCGAGCTGGCGGTTCGCGGCCGCGCTGCGGTGTTTTCCCGTCAGGCTTCGGAAGTACTGCGCTGGCATAGGATCTTCCCTCATTCGCCCGGATCGGGAGACGACGACGCCCCGAGCGGAGCCCGGCGCGCCGCGGCACACCGCCACGGTCGCCCGTTCCAGCCAGGGAGCCATGAGACTTTCATGATAACCGCATTATCATACCTTGTTATCCCGATTCGTCTTTCGGTGTCATAATGCGGACAGGATCAGGTCGCGGAAGACGCGGCCGTTCCAACCACCTCGTCCAACCCGAGCGTACTGGAGACATTCCGGATGGCACCCGTGCCGGTCCATTTCGTCCTGCTGGCCGTGGCCGCGTGGCTCGCGGTCGGCACGCTGGGGCTCGGGGCGCTGCGCCGCACGCGACTGGTTGCCCACGGCCTCTTTCCGCTCGGCGCGCTGGCCGGGCTGCTCGTCGGCGCGGCGGGCCTCGCGGGCATCCTTGCCGAACCGTCTGCCGCGGTGCTGCCGATCGGGCTTCCCGGCCTGCCCTTTCATCTGCGTCTCGATCGCCTGTCCGGCTATTTCCTGTTCGTGCTCGGCCTCGTCAGCACCGGGATCGGCGCCTTTTCAGCCGGCTATTTCCGCAAGGGCGAAGGATCCGCGCCCGGGCTGATCTGCTTCGAATACCACGTCTGCGTCGCAAGCATCGCGCTGGTGTTGATCGCCGACGACGCCTATGTATTCATGGTCGCCTGGGAGACGCTGACGCTGTCCGCGACGTTTCTCGTCATGACCAACCACCGGATCGGCGAGATCCGCCGGGCCGGTTACCTGTATTTCCTGATCTCGCACGTCGGCGCGCTGGCGCTGCTGCTCTGCTTCGGCATTCTGCAGGCGCGCACCGGCGACTACACCTTCGCCAACCTGCGCGCGCAGTCTCTGGATGCGTTGCCCGCGTCGTTCGCCTTCCTGTTCGCGCTCGTCGGGTTCGGCGCGAAGGCGGGGATCTTCCCGCTGCATGTGTGGCTGCCGGAGGCGCACCCCGCGGCGCCGTCGCCGGTCTCGGCGCTCCTCAGCGGATTCGTGCTGAAAGTCGGCCTGTACGGCCTGCTGCGCGTGCTGTTCGACCTGTTGCACGTGCAGATTGCGTGGTGGGGCGTGCTGCTGCTGATGCTGGGGCTCGGCACCGCGCTGCTCGGCGTGGTGTTCAGCACCATCCAGGTCGACATGAAGCGCCTGCTCGCCTATTCGTCGATCGACAACGTCGGCCTGATGACCGTCGCGCTCGGTCTCGCGGTGCTGTTTCGCGCGTACGGGATGACGAACCTGTCCGCGCTCGCGCTGACCGCGATGCTGTACCAGATCGTTGCGCATGCGGCGTTCAAGAGCCTGCTGTTCCTGGGCACGGGCGCCGTGCTCCACGCCACCGGCGAGCGCAACCTCGGCAGGCTCGGCGGACTGATCCGCTTCATGCCGTGGACCGCGTGGGCCGTGCTCGCGGGCGTCGCGGCCAGCGCGGGCCTGCCGCCGCTGAGCGGTTTCGTGGCCGAGTGGCTGCTGCTGCAGGGCTTTCTGTTCGCGCCGCGGTTGCCGGATTCGGTGCTCGCCATGACGGTGCCGATCGCCGCCGCGCTGATCGCGATGTCGGCCGCGCTGGCCGGCTACACGATGGTCAAGTTCTTCGGCATCGTGTTCCTCGGGCAACCGAGAGAAGCGAAGCTGAACCGCGCCCGCGATGCGAACACGTGGGAACGGCTCGCGTTCTGCTGGTTCGCGGCCGCCAGCGTGCTGCTCGGGCTGATGCCCGCCCAGTTCGTCAAGCTGCTGGATCGCGTGACGCACACGCTGGTCGGCGCCGGCGTCGGCGCGGACAATCATGGCTGGCTGCTGTTCGCGCCCGTGTCGGCCGCTCGCGCGAGCTACATGCCGGCGGCGTTCATGCTGTTCTTCATCGCCTGCTGCGGGCTCGCGTGGGTGCTGGTGCGGCGTTTCTATCACGGCCGGCTGCGCCGCGCGGCCCCGTGGGGCTGCGGCTTCCCGTTCACGACCGCGCGCATGCAGGATACGGCGGAGGGATTCGGGCAGCCGATCCGCGAAATCTTCGCACCGCTGCTGCACATCGAGCGGCAATTGCCGTCGCCGTTCGACACCCGGCCGGCCTACCGGGTGTCGGTGACCGATCGAACCTGGTCCGCGCTCTACGCGCGCATCGCGGCGCTCACGCAACGCAGCGCCGACTGGGCGGGCCGCCTGCAGACGGGCAAGATCGCGGTTTACCTGACCTACAGTTTCGTCGTGCTGATCGTGCTGCTGATGTTGGTGAGACGATGGTAACCCTGTCCGGCGTCATCTCGCAGACTCTCGAAATTGTGATAGCGATCGCGGCCGCGCCATTGCTCACGGGCTGGGTCAACCAATGCCGCGCCTGGCTTCAGAACCGGCGCGCGCCGTCCATCTGGCAGCCGTACCGGATGCTCCACAAGCTGTTCAACAAGGAATCGGTCATCGCGCACGGCGCGAGCCCCGTGTTCCGCGGCGCGCCGTATGTCGTCTGGGCCGCCATGACGCTCGCGTGCGCGATCGTGCCGACCCTGTCGACCGAATTGCCGCTGTCGCCCGCGGCCGATGCGATCGCGCTCGTCGGCCTGTTCGCGCTCGCGCGCGTCGCGCTGTCGCTCGCGGCGATGGACGTCGGCACGGCGTTCGGCACGCTCGGCGCGCGACGCGAAATGCTGATCGGCTTCCTCGCGGAGCCGGCCCTGCTGATGGTGCTCCTGTCGGCCTCGCTGATTACGCAGTCGACGCTGCTGACGAGCATCGTCGCGACGCTCGGCCGCGGCGAGCTCACGATCTATCCGAGCCTGGCGTTCGCCGGCATCGCGTTCACGCTGGTCGCGCTGGCCGAAAATGCGCGGCTGCCGGTCGACAATCCGACCACCCACCTCGAGCTCACGATGATCCACGAGGCGCTGATCCTCGAATATTCGGGGCGGCACCTTGCGTTGATGGAATGGGCGGCAAGCCTCAAGCTGTTCGCGTATTCGTGCATCGGTCTCGCGTTGTTCGTGCCCTGGGGCATCGCGAATGCGGGCGATCCCGTCGCGCTGCTGCTGGCGGTGCCGGTGCTCTTCATCAAGCTGACGGCAGGCGGTGTCGCGCTCGCCGTGGTCGAAACGGCCAACGCGAAGATGCGCATCTTCCGGGTACCGGAATTCCTGGCCACGGCCTTTCTGCTGGCCGTGATCGGCATGCTCGTCCACCTGCTGCTGGGGGCATGAATGCACGCCTACGCGACACAACTGATCAATTTCCTCGCGGCCGTGCTGCTGATGCTGTCGTTCGCGATGCTGAGCCAGCGCCGGATCCTGTCCCTGATCCATCTCTATACGCTGCAGGGCGTCGCGCTCGTGTCGGCGAACCTGATCCTCGGCTTCGTCACGGCCGACGTGCACCTGTATGTGTCCGCCGGGCTGACGCTCGTGCTGAAGGTCGGCGTGATCCCGTGGTTCCTGTATCGGCTCGTGCGCAGGCTCGACGTCAAGACCGACGTCGAACCGCTCATCAACATCCCGACCACGCTGCTGATCGGCATCGTCCTCGTGATCGTCGCGTTCAATGTCGCCGCGCCGATCAGCCAGCTCGCGACCTCGGTCGCGCGCGGCACGCTCGGCATTGCGCTCGCGTGCGTGCTGCTGTCGTTCATGGCGATGATCACGCGCGCCAAGGCCATTCCACAGGTGATCGGCTTCCTGTCGATGGAAAACGGGCTGTTCTTCGCGGCGGCGGCCGCGACCAACGGCATGCCGATGATCGTCGAGCTCGGCATCGGGCTCGACGTGCTGATCGGCATCCTGATTCTGGGCGTCTTCATGTTCCAGATTCGCGAGCAGTTCGACAGCCTGGACATCCATCACCTCGAGAAACTCAAAGATGAATGACGCCCACGTCGTGCTCGCCGTGCTCGGGCTGCCGCTCGCGGGCGCCGCGTGCCTCGCCTGCGTGCGGCCGAGCCGGGTCGCGCGCCATCTGAACGTCGGCTTCAGCTTCCTGACGTTCGCAGCGACGCTGGTGCTTGCCGCGCGCACCGTCGAGCACGGTCCGTCGTTCGCATTCGGACGCGCGTTCTTCGTCGATCCGCTGAATGTCTATCTGGTTGCGCTCACGGCGTTCGTCGGCTGGACGACCTCGCTGTTTTCCCGGCCCTACATGCAGATCGAGGAAGCCCGCGGCCGGATGACGGCCGCGCGGATGCGGCTCTATCACAGCATGTATCAGCTCTTCATGTTCGCGATGCTGCTCGCGCTGCTGACCGACAACGTCGGCGTGCTGTGGGTCGCCATGGAAGCCGCCACGCTCGCCACCGTGTTGCTCGTCAGCGTCTACCGAACCGCCGCGAGCCTCGAAGCCGCATGGAAGTACTTCATCCTGTGCGGCGTGGGCATCGCCCAGGCGCTGTTCGGCACGATCCTGCTGTACCTCGCCGCGAGCCGGCAGCTCACCGACGGCGACGCGCTGCTGTGGACGAGCCTGGCCGCCGTCAGGACGCAGCTCGACCCGACGATCGTGTCGATCGCCTTCGTGTTTCTGCTGGTCGGCTACGGGACCAAGGTCGGCCTCGTGCCGATGCACAGCTGGCTGCCGGACGCGCACGCCGAAGGTCCGACGCCGATTTCGGCGGTGCTGTCCGGCCTGCTGCTGAACGTGGCGCTGTATGCGGTGCTTCGCTGCAAGGTGCTGGCCGACGGCGCGCTCGGCAATGGCCTGCCGGGGCGGCTGCTGGTCGGGTTCGGGCTCGTGTCGGTCCTGATCGCGTCGTTCTCGCTGTTCCGGCAGAAGGACGTGAAGCGCCTGTTCTCGTACTCGTCGATCGAGCATATGGGCTTGATGACGTTCGCATTCGGGCTCGGCGGCCCGATCGCGACGTTCGCCGGGCTGCTGCACATGACGGTCCATTCCCTCGTCAAGTCGGCGATCTTCTTCGCGGTCGGCCACGCCGCGCAGAAGGCCGGCACGCAGGCGATCGACGGCATTCGCGGGCTGCTGCAGGTCAGCCCGACGGTCGGCTGGGCCATGATGCTCGGCACGCTTGCGATTCTCGGCCTGCCGCCGTTCGGCGTGTTCGCGAGCGAATTCCTGATCCTGACGACGGCCATGAACACGCTCCCGTGGACCGCGCCGTTGCTGCTGCTCGGGCTCGCCGTCGCGTTCGCGGCGATCTTCGCGCGCGTGCAGCGGATGGTGTTCGGCGAAACGACGACGGCGACGCCGCTCGAACACCGGCCGGCGCTGCTGCCGGTGTTCGTGCATCTGGGACTCGGCCTGATGCTGGGCCTGTACGTGCCGCCTTACCTGGCCATGTGGTACCGCCAGGCGGCGACGATGCTGGCAGGGTGAACGATGCGACTCGACTTGATTCAGGCGGACGGCTCGACGCGCCTGCGGCACGCGGCAGGCCAGGTTCCGGCTGCCGTGGTTGACGTGGACGAACCGCGCTGGCTCGACATCGCGCATGCCGCGCGGAGCGAACGAAGCCGGCTCGTCGCGATGTGGGGCGGCGAAACGCGCGCGCGCGTATTTTCGGTCAATGCGGCGTACGAATGCGACGACGGCGTCCTGTGGGTACGTCTCGCGACCGGGCCGGAACCGCGGGCCGACGGCGACTATCCCGATCTCGCGGGCGTGTTTCCCGCCGCGACGCGGATGCAGCGCGCCATTTTCGACCTGACCGGCCTGCGCGCGCGCGATGCGCGCGACACGCGCCCGTGGCTCGATCACGGCAACTGGCCCGACGACTACTTTCCGCTGCAGAAGCAGGCAACCGGCATCGAGCGATTCGAATCGAACGAGGCGGATTATCCGTTCGTGCAGGTTGCCGGCGACGGCGTGCACGAAATCGCGGTCGGGCCGATTCACGCCGGCATCATCGAACCGGGCCATTTCCGGTTTTCCGTCGTCGGCGAAAAGGTGCTGCGGCTCGAGGAACGGCTCGGCTATGTGCATCGCGGCGTCGAACGGCTGTTCGAACGGACGGCCGC
Source organism: Burkholderia sp. SCN-KJ (assembly GCF_024656005.1). Taxonomy (NCBI): domain Bacteria; kingdom Pseudomonadati; phylum Pseudomonadota; class Betaproteobacteria; order Burkholderiales; family Burkholderiaceae; genus Burkholderia; species Burkholderia sp. SCN-KJ. The sequence goes on along the minus strand of NZ_JANKOG010000005.1, from coordinate 189,461 downwards.
ATCGAACGGCCATCGCGTTGCGGGCCGGATCGCCGGCGACTCGACCGTCGCGTTCTCGTGGGCTTATTGCATGGCGCTCGAGCAGGCCTGCGGCACGGCCGTGCCGGCGCGTGCGCTGGTGCTCCGCGCCCTCCTGCTCGAGCGCGAGCGCATCGCCAATCACCTCGGCGACCTCGGCGCGCTCGGCAACGATGCCGGATTCGCGTTCGGTCTCGCGCAGTTCTCGCGGCTCAAGGAGAACTGGATCCGGACCAACGGCGGCGTCTTCGGGCATCGCTACCTGATGGACCGGATCGTGCCGGGCGGGCTGGCCGTCGACATCGATCCGGAAGACGCGGCGATCCTCGCCGAACAGTGCGAACGCATTGCACGCGACGTGCACGTGATGCGCAAGATCTACGAGGACCAGTCCGGGCTGCAGGACCGGTTTCTCGGCACCGGCCGCCTGAGTGCCGACGTCGTCGCGCATTTCGGCGTGCGCGGCATGGCCGCCCGCGCCAGCGGCCAGAGCTTCGACGTGCGCGCGAACCTGCGGGCGGCCCCGTACCACGACCTGGCCGTCCAGGCCGCAAGCGATGCGCGCGGCGACGTTGCGGCGCGAGTCGCCGTGCGGTTTGCCGAAATCGACGAATCGCTGCGCCTGATGACTGTCCTGCTCGCGAATCTTCCGGAGGGGCCGATCGCCGTCGCCGTCATGCCCGCGGCGGCGCCATCCGCGGGCATCGGCTGGGTGGAGGGCTGGCGCGGCGACGTGTTCGTCGCGCTCGAGACGGCATCGGGCGATGCCATCGCGCGCTGCCATTGCCACGATCCGTCCTGGCAGAACTGGCCGGCGCTCGAGCACGCGATCATCGGCAACATCGTTCCCGATTTCCCGCTGATCAACAAGTCGTTCAACCTGAACTACGCGGGGCACGATCTCTGATGTGGCAACTCATCCGTCAATTCGCGCGCACCGACTTTCCCGACGAACCCGTGCCGGCCACCGAAGCCGCGTGGCGACACGAGGCGCAGCAGATTCGTCAGGACATACTCGACCTCCTCGGCCGCGCCTTGTGCATCCGGCAGATCGACGCGGGTTCGTGCAACGGTTGCGAGCTGGAGATCCACGCGCTGAACAACCCGTACTACAACATCGAAGGGCTCGGGATCAAATTCGTCGCCAGCCCGCGCCATGCGGACCTGCTGCTCGTGACCGGCCCCGTCACGCTGAACATGAAGGCCGCCGTGCTTGCCGCGTACGACGCCACGCCGGCGCCGAAACTCGTCGTCGCGGCCGGCGAGTGCGCATGCACGGGCGGCATCTTTGCCGACAGCTATGCGGTGTGCGGCCCCGTTTCGTCGGTGCTGCCCGTCGACGTGACCATCCCCGGATGCCCGCCCCCTCCGGTCGATTTGCTGCGCGGCATCCTGACCGCCTGCCGATCACGCGGAGCCTGAAGCGGATGCCCGCGGCAATCCTTCAGGCGGGCGATGAGGCGCGGATATCCGGATCCGTGGCGTCGTCTCGTTCGAACGCAAGCCGGGGCCGGCGCAAAGCAATCAAACGATCCGCGTGCAAACGGAAACGGGATGCTCACGCGCGTCGCGACGCGCGGTATCGGTATCCCTGCAACTTTTATTGAGGCGAAGGAAAACTGTATGACTGAAAAAGGTAAAGACCAGATCGTTCGGGCGTTCCGCGCGGTCTTCCTGGCGTTTCTCGGCGTCAACAAACGAAAGAATCTCGAAGCGGATGCCACGCAACTCAACCCGTTCGCGGTAGTCATTGCCGCGTTCGTTGCGCTTGGCGTATTCATTGCGCTGCTGCTGATTGTCGTGCATCTGGTCGTGGGTTGACGGTTCGCCGCCACGAATGCGCGCGCTCGCCACGGCAACGCACCGGCCAGGTCGCGCGCATGCCCGATCGCTACGACGTGAAGATCGGCAGGCCCGGTGCGATCGGGTCGCCCGGCTCGATCGGCCGGTTCTCCCTTCTCCCGTATCGCATCGACGATCCAGATCACCGGCGCCCGGCGCGCCGGTCGACGCGCGTCCGAATGCCGCGCATCACCGCCCGATCGGCAGCCCCGTCGGTTCGATCCACCCGAGCCGGTATGCGATCAGCAGCGACAGGAACAGCGTGATCGACAACCCGACGCGCGCCGCCAGCGACCACGCCATCCGCTTGCTTCCGCCACGGTCGTGATTCATGAAATACAACGCGAAAACCAGGCTTCCGATAATCATCACGAAAGCCGCCGAAACCAGCGCAATCTTCATTGTTTGTGTTCCTCCAGACCCGAATCGGTCTTCAGCAGTTCGGTCAGCCTTTGCCGCTCGGCAGCGACGTCGGCGACGCCCGACGCCGGCCAGTCCAGCGCCACGCCATTGCCCAGCGAATCGCGCACGAGCGTCTGGTAATGCCGATCGCTGATCCGGCCCTGCTCCATCGCTTCCGATATCTCATGCCGAAACGGTAGCGGAAAGCTCGCGTATCCGCGCGACAGCGCGGCATATTGCCGCGCGTCGATCTCTTTCGACGACGGCACGACGGCCCACACCACGACGGCCACGATGGCTGCAAACGGAATCGCCGTATAGCGGAGAACGAACTTGATCGGGGTCATGAGGCGGATATCGGAGTGGCGTGTAGCGGAGCGGCGTGTAGTAATGGCGAAGCAACGGCCAGGCAGCGCCGCGGTGACGGCCCGCACGGGCCGCATGGAAACGGAAGCGGCCGGCACCCATCGCGCAAACGCCGGCGCCGCTTGGGCAGCCCGGCGCCGGCAGCCACGTCCGACATTGTACTTAAAGCCCCATACGGCCAACAGGGCATGATAATCTGGTTATCATGTTTGCCGCGTGATCGACGTTCCGTTCTCATCGCGCGAACGCCGGTGTCGCGAGTTCGCTCGCACACCGCAATCGCACATTCGGACAGAGCGGCGAAAACGGATGGATTATAATTTGATTAACATATCGACCGCGCCCACCATCACGATGGAAACGAAAACCGCCCGCCTGACCGTCCTGATCGACCCCGCGAAGAAAGAAGCGTTCGACCTGCTCTGCGCGGAGCAGGATCTCACGCCGTCGCAAGTCGTGCGTCAGTTGATCCGCGAGTATCTCGACAAACACGGCGTCACGTACAAGACGAAGAGCACGCTCGGCAAGCGGGTGAAGTAAGCCCCGCCGAACCCCGGCGACGTCACGCGCAGATCTCCCACCGCGCATGTTCGCGCGCGCGCCAGACGAGCCGCGCGGGATCGATGCCCTCCCCGGCCTTCATGCGCCGGGCGGTGGACGACAGCTTGAGCGCGCCGGCCGAACCGAACCCGAGCGCGCGTTCGAGCAGGATCCGCAGCGACGGCAACGGGTTGCCGTTCTTCCACGCGAACGCGATGAAGTTGTTGTCGTCGCCGCACGGCACCAGCGCATACGAATCGTCGAACACCGCGCGCAGTTGCTCGAGATGCCGCGGCAACGCCGGATCGTCGTCCATGAAGTTGATCGCGAGCACGCCCGTTTCGCTCAGCCGCGCACGGCATGCGTCGAGAAAGGCCACGCCCGTGCAACTGCCCGGCATGCCGTCGGCGACGAACGCGTCGTGCAGGATCACGTCCGCCCGGACCTCCGGCCTTGCCACGTAGTCGGCGCCGTCCGCGCAGACCACCGCGAAGCGCGCGTCGTCCTGCGGAATCCTGAACACGTCGCGCAGCGCGATCACGTCCGGGTTGATCTCGACCGCGTCGATCGCCGTGTCGGGCAGGTGCCGATAGCAGTATTTCGCGAGCGATCCGCCGCCGAGCCCGATCATGCAGATGCGAGCCGGCACCGGCTGCAGCAGCAGGAAACCCATCATCACGCGCGTATAACCGAGTTCGAGCCTGACCGGATCGTGCAGCGACATGAAGCTCTGCGTGCCGAAGTGGTCGAAGTGCAGCGACACTGCGTGCTTCGTCTCGAGCACGAACGGCCGGCCGTCGTTCAACGGCATCGCCAGGAACTGCAGGAATGCGTCATAGGACGCTCGATCCTCGCTCATGTTCGGCAGGCCCGGTTGATCGGCGCGTCGGTCGCACCGCGTGCGGTCATACCTTCTTCAGGTAGCAGGCCTTCAGCATGAAGCCGCCCATGTCGGTCTTGCAATCGACTTCGTGATCGCCGCCGACGAGACGGATGCTCTTCACCTTGGTGCCCATCTTCAGCGTGATCGACGAACCCTTCACGCGCAAATCCTTGATCAGCACGACGGAATCGCCGTCCGACAGCACGTTGCCGTTCGCGTCCTTGACGACGTCGCCCGCCGGTTCGTCGCCCGCTTCGGCGCCGGCGCCGGCCGACCATTCATGGCCGCAGTCCGCGCACACGTAAAGCGTGCCGTCCGGGTAGGTGTTTTCCATCGCGCATTGCGGGCAGGCGGGGGCGGCGTTCATTGCAGCTTCCATTCGGTGGGGGTTCAGGTCAATCGAAAAAAAATACCGGGCACGCAAGCACGTGGCCCGGACCGCGCGCGTACTGCTGCGTCCACGGATCGACAGGGCAGCGCGACGCGCACACGACATTATAATGCAATACACATAATCTAGTTGCCGTATTATAATCGTCACCTTTCGATCATTCGCCGGACTTGATGGCGGTTTCGCTGAGGATGTCGACATGTTCGAGATGAATGCCGCACCGGCACCCGATGCACGGCGCGCGGCGCCCCGTCGGGAAGCCGCGCGCCGCGCGTTCGCGCCGTGCTGCCGGCCGGCCATTGCACGCCGTTCCGGCGATTTTCCCCGAGGCTGATCCGCACGTGGCAACCGTCGTCTACGTTGAAATCGGCCCCGCATGGAACCGCGGCCGTGCGGCCGCGTCCCGCGACGCGATCGTCGCGGCGGCACACCGCTTCGAAAGCGAGATCCTGCTGCTCGCCAACGGGCTCAGCGGCAGCGCGAAGGACGCAACGGCCATCGCGGCGCTGCAGATGCATGGCGGCACGTCCGCGCAGATGCTTGCCACCGGCCCCGACGAGGAAGCCGCGCTCCAGGCGCTGCTGCCGTTGCTGCAGGCGGACTGACGCCGCCGCGCGCCGCGTCGCCCGATCCCACGGCCTCGTGCCGTTCACCCTGAATCACCCGTCCCCGAGGAAGCGATGAACGACAACGTCACGTCCAATCCCCCCAACCTGTCCGCGTCCGCGCTCTGGGCGCTCGAGCGCCTCGCCGACGTGCGCTACGGCCGCGATGCGCCGGCGCTCGGCTGGTCGGTCGAGCAGGAACTCGTCGGCGCGGGCTTCGTCAGCCATGCCGCGCATGGCCGTTCCGGCGCATCGATCACCGCGCACGGGCGCAGCTTCCTGAAAAGCCGGAAGTAGGAAACAGGACACGGCCGGCACGGGCGCGCTGCCGTCACGCGGCCGCCATCTCGTGCCGCCCCCCGTCGGGCGACGGCCATCCCGGCGATGCGATTCGCATGCCCCGCTGCCGGCGGGGATTTGCGGCCGCGCCGCGGTTTCCGCGGTATCGTACGGGACCCAAGCGCGGCGCACCGTGCCGCCTTCGCCTTCCTTTCCTCATGGAACGCCCGATGACCTCCCGCGCCCTGCCGCCCGTCACGTCCCCGCCGGTTCTCGACACGCCCCGCCTGATCCTCGAAGGCCATCCGCTCGGCGACTTCGACGCGCTCGCCGCGATGTGGACCGAGCCGACCGTCGTCGAGCACATCTTCAACGGCAAGCCGTCGGCGCCGCGCGACTCGTGGATGCGGCTGCTCGCGTATCGCGGGCTGTGGCCGCTGCTCGGCTATGGCTACTGGGCGATCCGCGAGAAGGCGTCGGGCCGCTATGTCGGCGATCTCGGCTTTGCCGACTTCCACCGCGCGGTCGAGCCGCCGATTCGCGGCGTGCCGGAAGCCGGCTGGGCGCTCGCGAGCTGGGCGCACGGCAAGGGCTATGCGACCGAGGCGCTGGCGCATGCGCTCGGCTGGCTCGATGCGCAGAACCGGTTCGAACGCAGCGTGTGCCTGATCGCACCGACCAACGTCGCGTCGATCCGCGTCGCGCAGAAGGCCGGGTATGCCGATCCGGTGCGGATCCGCTTCAACGACGCCGATTCGCTGCTGTTTTCGCGCGCGTGCCGCTAGGCACGATGCCGCCGTCGCTGCCGACGACGGAACGCGCAACGATCGCGAGCCAGCACAACCCTTGCATGCCGCGGGTCGGTGCGCCCGCCGCCGTCACGTGTCCGCCGGCTTGTCGCCGAGCGCGGACGACGCCGGATTCTCCGGCTCGCGCGCAAGGCCTTGCGCGAATACCTTCAGGCCTTCGAGCAGCGGCGTCAGCGCATCCCACAGCGCTTCGTCGTGCAGCAGCCGGTACGCGCCGCGCACGCCCGGCGCGACGTGCTCGTGCTCGGACGGCTTCCACGCGCCGATGTGATGCAGCGCGTCGGCGGCCGCGAACACGGCCTTGCCGAACTGCTCGGGCGGAATGCGCGACAGCGCCGTCACGAGTGCCGCGAGGTTCTGCATGCCGCTTTGCACGCCGGGCTTGTCGAACGCGCCGACGAACGTCTCGGCCATCTGCGCATTCGCGCTGACGACCTCGTTCGCGAAGCGCAGGAAGCCGTGCCGATGGAGGCTGCCGAGCAGGCTTTCGAGCGCGTGGTGCGCGTCGGGCTCCGGTGCCGGGGGCGTCGTGGCGGAATAGGGACGATCGGTCATCAGCGGTTCTCCGGATGAGGCGCGGCGTGACGGACGTTGCGGCCGCCACGCGTGCGCCGGATTCGTGTCGTGCTTCGTTCACCGCGCCCGCCGGCGCGCAGCCGATGTCGCCGTCAGTGCGTCGGGCCGCCGGGCGGCGCCTTGTATTCGCTGCGTGCGCCCATCGCGTCCTCGACGGTCTGCACGCCGCGCAGCGCGGCCACGCCGTCGACGACGGCATGCCGTTCCGCTTCTTCCACCTGCCCGCTCAGGCGCACGTGCCCGTGCTCGACGGTCACGTCGACGTCGCGCGGACGCCCGACCAGATGGCCCAGCGCGGCACGCACGCGTTCGGTGACCAGTGCGTCGTCCGCGTCGCCGGCGAGCCAGTCGGCGCGCAGCCCCGCGATCGCGCCGCGCGCATGGTCGGCCGCGCGCTTCGCCTGCGTATTCGCGTAGTCGACCACGCCGTGGCGGCCCGCGGCGGCCTTGTCGCGCACGTACGCGCGCCGCCGCCGGCCCGACGCCGGATCGAGGAAATACATCGCCGCCGCGCCGCACGCGACGGCCACCGCGAGATTCAACAACGGGTTGTTCGAGCGTGTTCTGGAAGTCATGGGAGCACCGTGGTCGATACCCGGGACAGCCGGGCTTCGCCGACACGTGCAGCATGTGCCGTTCCTCGCCGCAACGCCGCCGCGGCGGCGGCGTTGCACGCACGCCGGTGCGGCATCCGGGCCGCGTGGCTTACTCTGCGACGGGGCGATCGAAATGACAAGCGCTTGAAAATTCCGCGACCGGCGAGCACCGTCGGCCATGCACGGTGCCGGGGGCGAAAACCGCGGCATGCGTCGTTGACGCGCCTCGAATGGCGCGGTACACGAGCCGGCCGCGGCCTGCCAGCCGGTTCATGCGTGAGCGTCGGGCGACGTGCGTTGCCGCCGCGCGTGCGTGTCCGTGTCGCGGGCGGGCATGTGACTGACCGTTAGTTGCAATTGTAGGATCACCCGCCGGGTCCTGACCGCGGGCATGCGGCATCCGCCGACGGTCATGCCCACGCCCCCTGCTCGGATGCGGCCCGCCGCGACACGACCGACCGCGCCCGCTCAACCGCGTGATGGCCGGCGCTCACGGCGTCGCGCCGTGCATCTTCTGCCAGCGCTCCATCAACGCGATCTCGTCGCGCTGCGCGGCGACGATGCGGCTCGCGAGCTGCCGCAGCGTCGGGTCCTTGCCGTACTTCAGCTCGACCCGTGCCATGTCGATCGCACCCTGGTGATGCGGCGCCATCTGCGACACGAAATCGCGATCGGCGTCGCCGGAATAACGCGCGCCCTCCATCGCATCCATCATCCTGCGGTCGGCGCGCTTGTACGCCTGGGTCGAGGTGTCGGGAACGGTCACGGTGTCGGGCGGGCGCAATTGGCCCCCGGCCGGCGATACGGCTGCCGCGGCGGCGACCAGCAGTACGCAGGCGGCGCAGTGCCGGGCCGCACGCACCGGGCGGCGGGTGAATGCATCCATGTCACGGCTCCTCGGGAATTGAACGGTCGGTTGCCTGCTCTTCGCGTGCAACGCCTGCCTGCAACGCCCGTACCCGACGCAGCCGGCACGCCCGCACGGCACGCGCATTGCGCGACGCACCGGCAACGCCGCGCACGGCGATCGCCCGCGCGCGGCGCATCGGCTCATCCCGAACCAAGGAGAAACGGCATGGCGACAGTGGCGGATTTCATCGTCGAACGGCTGCATGACTGGGGCGTGCGCCGCATCTACGGCTACCCGGGCGATGGCATCGACGGCTTCTTCGGCGCGCTCGGCCGGGCCGAGGGCAAGATCGCGTTCGTCCAGGCGCGCCACGAGGAGATGGCCGCCTTCATGGCGTCCGCGCATGCAAAATTTACAGGCGAGCTCGGCGTGTGCGTCGCGACCTCGGGCCCCGGCGCCACGCACCTCGTGACCGGCCTGTACGACGCGCGGCTCGACCACATGCCGGTGCTCGCGATCGTCGGCCAGCAGGCGCGCGCGGCGCTCGGCGGCCACTACCAGCAGGAAGTCGACCTGCCGGCGCTGTTCAAGGACGTTGCGGGCGCATTCGTCCAGCTTGCCGTCGTGCCGGGCCAGGTGCGCCACCTGGTCGACCGCGCGGTGCGCATCGCGCTCGGCGCGCGCACGGTCACCGCGCTGGTGCTGCCGAACGACCTCCAGACGCTCGACTACACGCCGCCGAAGCGCGCGCACGGCACCGTGCATTCGGGGATCGGCTACACGCCGCCGAAGGTGGTGCCCTATCCCGACGACCTGCAGCGCGCGGCCGACGTGCTCAATGCCGGCAAGCGGGTCGCGATGCTGGTCGGCGCGGGCGCGCTGCGTGCGACCGACGAGGTGATCGCGGTGGCCGACCGCCTCGGCGCAGGCGCGGCGAAGGCGCTGCTCGGCAAGGCGGCGCTGCCCGACGACCTGCCGTGGGTGACCGGCGCGATCGGGCTGCTCGGCACCCGGCCGAGCTACGAGCTGATGAGCGAATGCGATACGCTGCTCGTCGTGGGCTCCGGTTTCCCTTATTCGGAATTCCTGCCGAAGGAAGGCGAGGCACGCGGCGTGCAGATCGACCTGAAGGCCGACATGCTGAGCCTGCGCTACCCGATGGAGGTCAACCTCGTCGGCGACAGCGCCGAGACGTTGCGCGCGCTGCTGCCCCTGCTGAAGGAACGGGACGACACCGGCTGGCGCGACCGGATCGCGAAATGGAATACGGACTGGCACGACACGCTCGCGGCACGCGCGGCCGCGAAGGCGAGCCCCGGTCGCGGCGTGAATCCGCAGCGCGCGTTCACCGAACTGTCGCCACGGCTGCCCGACGACGTGATCCTGACGAGCGATTCGGGCTCCTGCGCAAACTGGTATGCGCGCGACCTGATGATGCGGCGCGGGATGATGGGCTCGCTGTCCGGCGGGCTTGCGTCGATGGGCGCCGCCGTGCCGTATGCGATCGCCGCCAAGTTCGCGCACCCGGCGCGCCCCGTGATCGCGATGGTCGGCGACGGCGCGATGCAGATGAACAACATGGCCGAGCTGATCACCGTCGCGAAGTACTGGCGGCAATGGCCCGATCCGCGCTGGATCTGCATGGTGCTGAACAACGAGGACCTGAACCAGGTCACGTGGGAGCAGCGCGTGATGGAAGGCGACCCGAAGTTCGACGCATCGCAGCAGATTCCGGATGTGCCGTACTACCGCTTCGCGACGCTGCTCGGGTTGAAGGGCATCTACGTCGACGACCCGGAGCAGCTCGGCGCCGCGTGGGACGAGGCGCTCGCGTCCGACCGTCCGGTCGTGCTCGAGGTCAAGAGCGATCCGGAAGTGCCGCCGCTGCCGCCGCACGTGACGCTGCAGCAGGCGAAGCACTTCGCGCAAACGCTGGTGAAGGGCGACGCGCGCGAGGCGAACGTGATCGTCGAGACCGCGCGGCAGGTTCTGTCGGCCGTGCTGCCGGGCAACGGCGAACACGGTGGCCAGGGCGGGACCAGCCAGTCGTAGCGCATCACGGGCGGGACGGCGCGGTGCGCGTGTCGTGCCGCCCCGTCGCGTGCGGCGCGGCGCAGCGCGGTGGGTCAGCCGATGTCGACGTCGTCGCCGCCATCCTGCAGCGCGAGCGCCGCGTTGACCAGGCCGACCTGCGCGAGCGCGAACGGGAAATTCCCGCACATGCGCCGCGCCTTCACGTCGTACTCCTCGGCCAGCAGACCGACGTCGTTGCGCAGGCCGAGCAGCCGCTCGAACAGCGCGTGCGCGTCGGCGTCGCGTCCCTGCATCCGGTACACCTGCACCAGCCAGAAGCCGGCCGCGACGAACGCCCCCTCGTTGCCCTCGCAACCATCGTCGAAGCGCGGCGGGCGATAACGGAACGGCAGGCCGTCCTCGACCAGCTCGCGCTCGATCGCGGCGACCGTCGCCGCGACGCGCGGGTCGGACGCGTCGAGCATCCCCGTCAGCGGAATCAGCAGCAGGCTCACGTCGAGCCCGTCACCGTCGTAGCGGTCGACGAAGCGGCCGAGTTTCGCGTGGTAGCCGCGCGCGAGAACGTCCGCATGCACGGTGTCGGCCCAGCGCCGCCACGCGTCGAGCGGCGCGTGATGATCGAACGCGTGCGCGGAACGGCACGCGCTTTCGACGGCCGCCCATACCATCACCTTCGACGACGTGAACGGGTGCCGGCCGCTGCGCACTTCCCAGATCCCCTCGTCCGGCTCGCGCCAGATCGTCGCGAGATGCGCGAGCAGCCGCCGCTCGAGCATCCACGCGTCGTCGTCGGGCGGCAGCCCGTGCCGGCGCGCCTGGTACAGCGCGGCCAGCACTTCGCCGTACACGTCGAGCTGCAGCTGTTCGGCCGCCGCGTTGCCGAAGCGCACCGGCCGCGCGCCTTCGTAACCGGCCAGGTGTGCGGCTTCCCATTCGTCCGCCCGCCGGCCGCCGTCGGCCGCGTACAGCACCTGCAATTGCGCCGGATGATCGGCGATCGCGCGCACCAGCCAGTCGCGCCAGCGCGCCGCCTCGTCGCGGTAGCCGCAGCGCACCAGCGCGCGCAGCGTGAAGCTCGCGTCGCGCAGCCAGCAGTACCGGTAGTCCCAGTTGCGCATGCCGCCGAAGGATTCGGGCAGCGAGCTCGTCGGCGCCGCGACGATGCCGCCGGTGCGCACGCTCGACAGCAGCTTCACCGTGATCAGCGCGCGCTCGATCGCGTCGCGATGCGGGCCTTGCGCCGTATTGCACGTCGACCAGGCGCGCCAGGACGCCAGCGTGTCGCGCAGCGACGCGTACGCATCCGGCAAGGGCGGCGGCCGGTCATATGAACGCGCATAGCTGATGCAGAAATCCGCGCGCTCGCCCGCGGCGATCCGCTGCGTGCCGACGAGCCGGTCGTCCCGCACGTCGAGGTGCGCGTCGGTATCGAGCCACATCGCGTCGCCGCCCGTCATCATCCGCCAGCGCCGGCCGAGCCGCCGGCACCACGGCAGCGCGTGGCCGTAGTCGAAGCGCACGCCGAGATCGACGTCGAGTTCGACCGTGCCGCGCTCGCCGCGCACGCTGCGGATCAGGCACGGGTCGGGCGCCGCCCAGTTCATCCAGTCGATCACGACGACGCAGCCGGACGACGTCTCGAACGTCGTTTCGAGCACCGCGCTGCCGGGCAGGTAGCAGCGCGTCGCGCGGGCTCCCGGCTCGCGCGGTCCGATGCGGAAGCGGCCGTTGTCCGGCGTGCCGACGAGTGCGGCAAAGCATGGCGGCGAATCGAAGTCCGGCCAGCACAGCCAGTCGATGCTGCCGTCGAGCGCGACGAGTGCGGCACTGCGGCCGTCGCCGATCAGCGCGTAGTCCTCGATTAGCATCGCGCTCACCGGTTCAGCTTGCGCGCGGCGGCGACGCTGACGTCGACGGCGATCGGCGGCGCCCCGACGCCATATTCGTGCACTTCGCACGCGATGTCGTGCAGCGCGCGCGGATCGCGGGCGGGCAGCGCGACCTTGGCACCGCGTCGCGCGAACGCGTGAGTGGCGGCCCGGCCGCCCCCGGCACTCGCACTCGTAATCGCGACGGTCCTCACGGTCGATTCCTCCTGTTTGTTCGCGGTGGCCAGCACGCCGCCGAGACATTCCCGGGGTTGCCGGCCGGAACACGATCGGCGTAGCAAACTGCGTGCCGGATATCGCGCGGGCCGCGGCATCCGGACGCCCAACGACGAACCGTCGCCCGATTTACAAGCCGGCTGTAACGCGCTGCACGTTGCGTGCACAACGCCGGGCGCCTCGCCTACGCGCCGTCCGCGCACGGAACTTGCTCCGCCGCGAACGGTTTGTCGTCACGCTGCCGGATCCGGCAAGGAGTCGCCGTTGCTCGTCCCGCCGTTCATGAATGCGTGCCGCATTGCCGATATTGCCGATATCGCCGGTATTGCGGGCATCGCCGCGGCCGCGTGCGTCGTCGCGCCGCGGGCAGCACGTGCAGCCGGCGCTTCGGCGTCACCCGCCGGCCCGCTGCCGCTCGCGTACGTCGCGCATGCTGCCGGCCCCGCTGCAGATCCGGTGCTCGTGCTCGGCTGGGCCTTGCTCGCGCTGTGCACGTTCGTCTGCGCGACGATCGCAGTGCTGCTGCTGATCGCGATGTTTCGCCGCCGCGCACCGGCGGGCGGCGGTCACGGCAGCGGGTTCGCGATCGTGACGGTCGGCTCCGCGATCTCGATCGTCCTGCTGTTCGGTGCGCTGGTCTACATGCTGCGCGTGCTCGGCGCGGTTGCAGCGCCGCCGCGTCCGCCCACGCTCACGATCGTCGTCACCGCGCGCGACTGGTGGTGGGCCGTGCGCTATCCGGACGACGCGGGCGGCGCCGCGTTCGTCACCGCGAACGAGATCCACATCCCGGTCGGGGAACCCGTCGCGGTCGAACTGAAGAGTGCGGACGTGATCCATGCGTTCTGGGTTCCGCAACTGGCCGGCAAGACGCAGACGATCCCGGGCCAGACGAATCACCAGTGGCTGCAGGCCGACCGGCCGGGCGTCTATCGCGGACAGTGCTCGCAATACTGCGGCGCGCAGCACGCGCACATGGCGTTCGAGGTCGTGGCCGAGCCGCCCGATGCGTTTCGCGCGTGGCTCGCCGCGCAGCGGCAGCCAGCGCCTGCCCCGGTGGCCGGCGCCGAGCAGCGCGGCCAGCACCTGTTCGCCGCGCGCTGCGCGGGCTGCCATGCCGTACGTGGCACCGACGCGACGGGCGACGCGGGCCCCGACCTGTCGCATCTCGGGTCGCGCCGGCTGCTCGCGGCCGGCACGCTCGACAACACGCCCGACAACCTGCGGCGCTGGCTCGCGCAAGCGCAGCAGATCAAGCCGCAGACGCTGATGCCGTCGTTCGCGCTCGCGCCGCGCGACGCCGACGATCTCGCCGCGTATCTCGCGACGCTGCACTGAACGGAGGATGACGATGGCCGTTGCCCGCGACCCGCCCGCCCCGCTCAGCCGCGTGCCGGACCTCGGCGAAGCGCCGCCCGGCTCCGCGCACGAGCGCGAACTGGCCGGCCTGTGGGAATCGGAACCCGGCTGGCGCGGCTGGCTCGGCACGGTCGACCACAAGCGCATCGGGCTGCGCTACATCGTCACCGCGTTCGCGTTCCTGCTGCTCGGCGGCGTCGAGGCGCTCGTGATGCGCATCCAGCTCGCGCGGCCGAACGCGACGCTGCTCTCGCCCGCGCAGTACGACGCCCTGTTCACGATGCACGGCGTCACGATGATCTTCCTGTACGCGCTGCCGGTGCTGTCCGGCTTCGCGAACTATCTGTGGCCGCTGATGCTCGGCTCGCGCGACATGGCGTTCCCGCGCCTGAACGCATTCTCGTACTGGGCGTTCCTGTTCGCCGGGCTGTTCCTGTATGCGAGCTTCCCGCTCGGCGCGGTGCCGGACGGCGGCTGGTTCAATTACGTGCCGCTCACGTCGCTCGACTACAGCGCCGGCGCGAACATCGACATCTATGCGCTCGGCATGATCCTGCTCGGCATCTCGACGACCGGCGGCGCCGCGAACTTCGTCGTCACGCTGCTGCGGATGCGCGCGCACGGGATGTCGATCGACCGGCTGCCGATCATCGTGTGGGGCACGCTCACCGCATCGGTCGCGAACCTCGTTGCGGTGCCGTCCGTGAGCCTCGCGTTCCTGCTGCTGTGGCTCGACCGAAACGCCGGCACGCACTTCTTCGACGTCGCGAACGGCGGGCGGCCGCTGTTGTGGCAGCACCTGTTCTGGATGTTCGCGCACCCGTGGGTGTACGTGGTCGTGCTGCCCGCGATGGGGATCGTGTCGGACGCGCTGCCGACCTTCTGCCGCCGCCCGCTCGTCGCGTACGAGGCCGTCGCGGTATCGACGGTGGCGACGATGCTGATCGGCTTCGAGGTGTGGGTCCACCACATGTTCGCGACCGGCATCGCGCCGCTCGCCCTCGCGTTCTTCGGCGCGGCGAGCATGCTCATCTCGATCCCGAGCGCGGTCGCGGTGTTCGCATGGCTCGCGACGATCTGGACCGGCCGCCCGGTGTTCCGCACGCCGTTCCTGTATTTCGCGGGCTTCGTGCTGATGTTCGTGATCGGCGGCGTGTCCGGCGTGATGACGGCCGCGGTGCCGCTCGACTGGCAGCTGACCGACACGTATTTCGTCGTCGCGCACCTGCATTACGTGCTGCTCGGCATCAACGTGTTCCCGGTGCTCGGCGGGCTCACGTACTGGTTCCCGAAATTCACCGGGCGGATGATGAACGAGCGCTTCGGACACCTGACGTTCTGGGTGGTGCTGGTCGGCTTCAACCTCGGCTTCTTTCCGATGCACGTCTCCGGGCTGCTCGGGATGCCGCGCCGCATCTATACCTATCCGTCCGGAATGGGCTGGGACACGTCGAACCTGCTGACGACGATCGGCTCGTTCGTGTTCGGCATCGGGATCGTGATGTTCGTCGTCAACGCGCTCGTCAGCGCGCGGCGCGGCGCGCGCGCCGGCGGCAATCCATGGGGCGCGGCCGGGCTCGAATGGTCGGTCGCGTCGCCCGCGCCCGTGTACAACTTCGCGGTGCTGCCGCTCGTGGCGTCGCGGCACCCGCTGTGGGAAACGCGCGACGACGCGAAGCGCACCAGCGTGCAGGTCGGCTACCGGCTCGCGGACGGGCGCGAGGCGCTCGCGGTCACGCCGCTCGCGGCGACGCCGAGCGCGATCCTGAAGATGCCCGAAGACAGCAGCGTGCCGTTCGTGCTCGCGCTGCTCGCGACCGCGGTGTGCGCCGCGATGCTGGCGCGCTCGCCGACGCTCGTCTGCGCGGCCGTCGCCGGCTGCGCGATCGCCACCGCCGTGTGGCTGTGGCCGCGCCGCACGCTCGGGCAGCGCGCGCGCCTCGCGGCCCGCGATACCACGCAGGCGCCGTCGGCGGCCGCCGGGCTGGATCCGGAACAGCTGCCGTCGGCCGCGGTGCCGCCCGGCGCGCCGGCCGCGTGCGTCGAGCCGTTGCCGGTCGGCAGTTACGGCGAACGCGCAGGCGGCTGGTGGGGCGTCATCACGCTGATCGTCACCGAGGCTGGACTGTTCGGCTACCTGCTGTTCTGCTATTTCTACCTGCAGTCGCAAGCGGCCGCGCCGTGGCCGCCCGAAGGGATGCCGAAGCTCGGGCTCGCGGCCGGGAATACGGTCGTGCTGCTGTCGAGCAGCGGGTTCGTGTGGCTCGCCGAGCGCGCGGTGCGGGCCGGCAGGCAGGCCCGCGCGGTGGCCGCGCTCGCCGTCGCGCTCTTGCTCGGCGTCGCGTTCGCGCTCGTGCAACTGCACGAGTGGCGCGACCACGCGTACGGCCCGACCGCGCATCTGTACGGCAGCCTGTACTTCACGATCACCGGCTTCCATCTCGCACACGTGCTGGCTGGCCTCGTGATCCTCGCGCTGCTCGCCGGGTGGACCGCCGCCGGCTTCTTCGGCCGCGAGCGACGCGTCGCGCTGACGGTCGGCGGGCTCTACTGGCACTTCGTCGACATCGTGTGGCTGTTCATCTTCACCGCGCTGTACGTGTCGCCGTACTGGCTCAGGAGCCCGGGATGAACGGCGCGCGACGCTCGTGGACGCCCTTGCTCGCGATCGCGGCCGGCCTGGTCGGCGCGCCCGCGCTGTGGTTCGCGCAGATGCTCGCGTCCGAAACGCTCGCGTCGACCGCCTGCTATCCGCTCGGCGTCGCGCAGGCGGCGCCGCGCTGGGCGCACGTCGGCGTGTGGCTCGCGCTGATCGCCGCGTGCGCGTTCGCGATGGCGGCCGTCTTCGCCACGTGGCTCGTGCGCACCTGGCAACGCCGGCATGACGCCGATGTGCAGGCCGCGACGCGCGACGACAGCACGCGATTCCTCGCGCGCTGCGGGATGCTCGCCGCGCTCGGGTTCGTGATCGGTCTCATGTTCACGGGGATCGTCACCGCTTTCCTGGGGCCGTGCAGTCCATGGCGCTGATCTCGTTCGCTGCGTTCGCTTCGATCGTTTCGCGCTCGGCGCGTCTCGTTCCGGGGCGCGGCGCCGGCGTTGCGCTCGCCGCGTGCGCCGTGCTCGCCGCATGCGACATGCAGCGGGACGACCACGCGATGTCCGCCGGCGATACGGCCGATGCCGCGTCGGCGGCCGAAGCAGCCGAGCCCGCATCGGGCTGGCGGTTCGTGAAGATTCTCGCGGCAGCCGATGCCGGGGCGTCGATGTCGGCGCGGGTGGAAAGCGATCGGCGGCTGTCGCGGTCGCGCGATGCGACGGCGTCGGATTCGGCATCGTCGGGGGCGTCCGCCACGCCGCGCGACGCAGCGTCCGCGGCGGCCGCCGCCCGTCGCCCGGTCGTCGCCGCCGCCGCCGCGAGCGCCGACGCCGCGACCATCGCGCGCGGCCGCTATCTCGCGTTCGCCGGCGACTGCGCGGCCTGCCACGACGCGGCCGATCACACGCCGTACGCGGGCGGCCAGCCGGTGAATTCCCCGTTCGGACCGATCTATGCGCCGAACATCACGCCGGACACGGCGCACGGCATCGGCGACTACACGCTGCGGCAGTTCGACGACGCGCTGCGGCGCGGCGTGCGCGCGGACGGCAGCCGGCTGTATCCCGCGATGCCGTACCCGTCGTTCGCGCGCATGACCGACGACGACGTGCGCGCGCTGTATGCGTATTTCATGCGCGGCGTGGCGCCGTCCGCGAACGCTGCGAAGCTCACGCAACTGCCGTTTCCGTTCAACCAGCGCTGGGCGCTCGCGCTATGGAGCCTCGCGTTCGCGAACCGCGACCGCTTCGTGCCGCAGCCGGCGCAATCGGCGCAATGGAATCGCGGCGCGTATCTCGTGCAGGGGCTCGGCCACTGTGGCGCGTGCCATACGCCGCGCGGCCCGGCCTACAACGAGCGAGGCTACGACGAGCGCAGCCCCGCGTTCCTGACCGGCGGCATCAACGATCACTGGTTCGCGCCGAACCTGACCGGCGCCGAAGCGGACGGCCTCGGGCGCTGGACCACCGACGACCTCGCCGCGTTCCTGCGCAGCGGCCATGCGGTGCGCGGCGCGGTGTTCGGCGCGATGGCACCGGTCGTCGCGGAGAGCACCGCGCGGCTGACGGATGCGGACCGCCACGCGATCGCCGTGTACCTGAAGTCGTTGCCCGCGCAACCGACCGCCGCGACGAATCCGCTCGGCGTCGGCGTCCCGCGGCTGACGGCCGCCGGGCCGCGGCCGGAAGGCGGCCAGCAGGCGCCGGGAGCCGGCGTGTATGCAGGATTCTGTGCGCGTTGCCACGGCGCCGGCGGCGCGGGCGTGGCCGAGCGCGGGCCGCCGCTCGCCGGCAATTCCGCGGTGCTCGCGGCCGACCCGACGAGCGCGATCCGGATCGTCGTCGAAGGCGCACGGCCGGCGCCCGGCACGCACGGGCCCGTGCAGCGGATGCCGGCGATGCGCGGCGCGCTGACCAGCAGCGAGATCGCCGCGGTGGTCAGCTATGTGCGCGGCGCGTGGGGCAATCGCGCCGCACCGGTGTCGGAGCAGGACGTGAGGCGGTTGCGGGCGGCGATCCACCGCTGAACCGCGGGATCGCCGCCTTCTGGCGAGCCGCGGCATGCGCCACCGGCCGTCGGCGGGTCAGAGAACGACGCGAGGATCGCCGGGCCGGTAAACGCGATCGCCTGCGTGTCGAAGCCGTCGAGCAGCGCGATCAGCACGCACAGCGCGAGTACGCGAATCTGCAATGCGCCGAGCGGCGCGTCGTCGATCAGCGCGGGAATCGAGCGAACGGAAGCAGCGGTCATGGAAGCGCATCCAGGATCGACCCGTCGTTGCGGGGGCGATCCATTTATCGTTTTCCAGTACTGACTAAATCTGCCGGAAATCAGTCGCCCAGCACCGCAACCGCCTTGATCTCGACGATGTAACCGGGCGAGCCGCCGAGCATGTGCGCGCCGACCGCGGTCCACGCGGGCCGCGGATGCGCATGCAAATAGCGGTCGCGTACCTCCATGAAGAGCGGCAGGTCGCGCATGTCGGTGTGGAAGGTCGTCAGGTCGACCACGTCGTCGAGCGATGCGCCGGCCGCCTCGAGCACCCGCTTCAGGTTCTCGAACGCCTGCACGATTTGCGCCTCGCGGCCTTCGACGAGCTGCATCGCGGCATCGCGGCCGATCTGGCCGGATACGTAGACGGTATCGCCAACCTTGATCGCCGGCGCGTAGCCGATTTTTTCGTACACGGCTTCCATTCCGGCGGGGATGATCGCTTCGCGTTTGGGCATGAGTGTCTCCGGGGCCGGCGTGTCGGGGCCGGCCGGTTGTTGGATGGTTGTTGGATGGTCGTTCGCGCGCACGCCGGGCTGCGGGCTGCGGCGCGCACGTGTCGGGAGAAGCGCACCGCTCAACCCGTATCGCCGCCCGCGACCGGCAGCACCGTGCCGGTGATGTAGCTCGCCTCGTCCGACGCGAGGAACAGGATCGGCGCGATCTGTTCGTCGAGCGTGCCGTAGCGCTTGAAGAACGTCGAATCGGTCACCTGCCGCACCGCTTCGGCCATCCACGCCTGCTCCTGCGCGTTGTCGCCGGCCGCATTGCGCGGCACGCGGCGCGGCGGCGCCGTGGTGCCGCCCGGCGCGGTCGCGACCACGCGGATGTTGTGCTCCGCGTATTCCATCGCGAGCGCCGCCGTCAGCGCATTGACGCCGCCTTTCGCCGCCGAGTACGGCACGCGGCGAATCCCGCGCGTCGCGTTCGACGATACGTTGACGATCGTGCCGCCGCCCGCGGCCAGCAAGTGCGGCAGCACCGCGTGGCAGCTGTAGAGCGTCGGCATCAGCGAGCGGCGGATTTCGGCGTCGATCTGCTCGGGTTCGAACTCGGCGAACGGCCGCATCCGGATCGCGCCGCCGACGCCGTTGATCAGCACGTCGATCCGGCCGAATGTCGCGACCGCGCACGCCATCGCCGCGCGCGCGCCGTCGTAGGTCTCGAGATCGGCGACGAAGCCTGCCGTGTTGCCGCCCGGCGCTTCGGCGGCCACCTCGGCCACGAAGTCCGCACGGTCGACGAACAGCACCCGGCCGCCCTCGTCCGCCGCGCGCAGCGCGACGCCACGGCCGATGCCCTGTGCGGCGCCGGTGACGACGACGACCTTTCCGGAGAATCGTTGCATGGTCATGCCGCCTTTGCCGTCACGTTCGGGGTGAACTTCTCGTAGTGGAAGCTGTTGGGCTTCACGCCTTGATCGTCGAAGTACTGGCGCACCGCGTCGACCATCGGCGGCGGGCCGCACAGATAGACGTCCACATCGCCGTCGTTCAGCGCATCGGCCGGAATGTGCTGCGTGACCCAGCCCTTGCGTTCGTGACTCGACGCCGCATCGGCGACGACCGTCGCAAAGCTGAAGTTCGGCAGCTTCGCCGCATACGCTTCGATCGCGTCGACCAGCACGAGGTCGAGATCGCGCGTCACGCCGTAGATCAGGTGCACCTTCTGCTGCGAACCGCTGCGCGCGAGCACCTCGAGCATCGACAGGAACGGCGCGAGACCCGTGCCGCCCGCGAGGAACAGCAGCGGCCGCGCGACGTCGCGCAGGTAGAAGCTGCCGAGCGGCCCGTTCAGTTCGAGCGTGTCGCCCGGTTTGGCCGATTCGAGCCACGTGCTCATCACGCCGCCCGGAATCTTCTTGATCAGGAATCCGACCTTCGTGTCGCCCGGCGCGGACGAGAACGAGTACGAGCGGTGCTGGCCGCTGCCCGGCACGCCGATGTTCACGTACTGGCCCGGCAGGAACACCGGTGCGGCCGTGTCGACGTCGAGTTCGAGCACGATCGCCGCGTCGTTGTGCTGGTCGACCTTCGTCACGGTCGCGGCAAACGCGCTGTGGCCCGTCTTGCACGCGACCGACGAGCTCGGCACCGCGATCACGCAATCGCTTTGCGGCACCATCTGGCACGTCAGCACGAGGCCGCCGTCCTTCTCGTCCTCGGTGAGCGCGTCGTCGATGTAGTCGTCGCCGAGGTCGTAGCTGCCGCTTTCGGCGCGGCACTTGCAGGTGCCGCACACGCCGTCGGAGCAGTCCATCGGGAGGTTGATCTTCGCGCGGAACGCGGCGTCGAGCACCTTCTCGCCGGCCTTGCAGTCGATGAAACGGGTGACCCCGTCCTCGAAGTTCAGTGCAATCTTGTAGGTGGACATGACCTCGTCTCCCTGTGTTACTGGTCGAAACAATCGGCGTCAGACGTGGTACACGTCGAGCACCTGCCGGATGTAGTCGTTCTTCAGCACGATCTTCTTGTTCGAGATCAGCAGCGCGTCGCCCACCTGGCGCAACGTGACGAACATCGTGCCGAAGAAGTGATCGGTCACGCGGTAGCGGTGGTTCAGCGTGTGGAAGTTGTAGCGCACGTCCACCTCGCCGTCGCGCTCGGCCAGCACCTCGACGTTCGTCACGTTGTGGCTGGTGCGCGGCTCGGGCGTCGACGCGCCGCTGCGCTCGGTCTTGATCCGGAACACGCGATCCTCTAGGCCGCCGCGATCCGCGTAGTACATCAGCGAGATCTGGCTGTGCGGATCGTCGGTCGGCCGGTCGTCGTCGTCCCACGCGGGCATCCAGTACGTGACGTCTTCCGTGTAGCAGGTGAGCCACGCGTCCCACTCGCGGTCGTCGAGCAGGCGCGCTTCGCGATACAGCGCCGCGCAGATGGTCCGGTAATCGATGTTCATGCTTCCACCTCCCCGCGTTCCTGCTTCAGTGCATCGCGCATCACGTGCACCCAGTGTTCGTGCTGGCACACGAACAGCCCTTCGTCCTCGCTGCGCTCGCCCGACATGCGCGGGTTCAGCCCCATCCGTTTCGCGTTCTCGTCCGGCCCGTCGATCCACAGCGGCGCGCCGCGCGACAGGTCGTTCCACATCGCCGTGATGCCCGCGTAGCCGGCCTGGCACGCGCGGAACTCCTCGAGGTCGTCGGCCGTACCCATGCCGCTCACGTTGAAGAAGTCCTCGTACTGGCGGATCCGCGTCTCGCGATCGGCGTCGCTCTCGCCCTTCGGCGCGAAGCAGAAGATGCTGACTTCGGTCTTGTCGACGCCGAGCGGGCGCACCACGCGGATCTGCGTGCTGAACTGGTCCATCAGGAACACGTTCGGATACACGCACAGGTTGCGCGTCTGGTTCACGATGAAGTCGGCCTGCACGTCGCCCACGCGCGCCTTGATCTCGTCGCGGTGCTGGTACACGGGCCGCACTTCGGGGTTCATCGTCTTGGTCCACAGCAGGATGTGGCCGTGGTCGAAGCCGTACACGCCCGCGACCGACTTGCTCCAGCTGTTCGCGTCGACGGCCTTGGTGCCGTCCTCCTTGCGGCGCCCCATCGTCGCCGCGTAGTTCCAGTGCACGGTGCTCACGTGATAGCCGTCGCAGCCGTTCTCCATCTGCATCTTCCAGTTGCCTTCGTAGATGTAGGAGGAGTTGCCGCGCAACACTTCGAGGCCGTTCGGCGCCTGGTCGACGATCTGGTCGATGATCACGCGCGCCTCGCCGAGGTAGTCCTCGAGCGGCAGCACGTCGTCGCTGAGGCTGCCGAACAGGAAGCCGCGATAGTTCTGGAAGCGCGCGACCTTCTTCAGGTCGTGCGAGCCGTGCGTGTTGAACTGCACCGGATACTCGGTCGTCTTCTCGTCCTTCACCTTCAGCAGCTTGCCGGTGTTCGAGAAGGTCCAGCCGTGGAACGGGCACGTGAAGCTGCCCTTGTTGCCGTGCTTGCGGCGGCACAGCATCGCGCCCTTGTGCGCGCACGCATTGATCACCGCGTGCAGCTCGCCGGTCTTGTCGCGCGTGATGACGACCGGCTGGCGGCCGATCCATGTCGTGTAGTAATCGTTGTTGTTCGGGATCTGGCTTTCGTGCGCGAGGTACACCCAGTTGCGCTCGAAGATGTGCTTCATCTCGAGCTCGTACAGCGCCTCGTTCGTGAAGATGTCGCGGCGGCAGCGGAAGATGCCGGCCTCCTTGTCGTCCTGCACGGCGGTGGCGAGCAGGCGGTCCAGTTCGGTGGTGGGGTCGATCGTGGCGGACATGTTGGTTCCTCCTGTGCGCGTGCCGGGTCCTGCAAGCACGCTCGCATCGGTATCGATTGAATCTCGCGGGAGCCCGGCCGGCGGCGGCGCCTACGCGCCGCCGGGCCGTCGGGCGGTTATGCCGTGGCGGAAGCGCGCAGGCGTTCGACGATCTGGTTGTCCTTGCCCTCGACGCGCGGCGTCAGGACGAAGTCGAACTCGATGTCCTGGTACGCGTCGGCCTTCAGCCCGAGCGCAGCGCCGCCGGTCTTGCCGGCGACGGGCGGGATCAGCTCCTCGCGGGTCGCATACGCGAAGTCGTCCCAGATCAGCGGATCGCCGTCGATGTTGAACTGGGTCGTCAGCTTGCGGTGGCCGTCGCTCGTCACGAAGAAGTGCACGTGCGCCGGGCGGTTGCCGTGGCGGCCGAGGCGGTCGAGCAGCTGCTGCGTCGCGCCCTGCGACGGGCAGCCGTAGCCGACCGGCATCAGCGTGCGGAACTCGTACTTGCCGTCCGCGCCCGTCTTCACCGCGCCGCGCAGGTTGAACTCGCTCTGCGCGCCGGTCGGGTCGAAGTGCGAATAGAAGCCGTGCGAGTTCGCGTGCCAGCACTCGACCAGCGCGCCGGCCACCGGCTTGCCGTCGAGATCCTTCACGGTGCCGTGGATCACGAGCGGGCCGGCGCCTTCGTCCGCATCGAGGTCGATCTTCGCGACGCCGTCGCGCACCGGCGCGCCGGCGACGTACAGCGGGCCTTCGATCGTGCGCGGCGTGCCGCCGTCGAGGCCGATCGCCTCGTCCTCGGCGTCCATCCGGATGTCGAGATACTTCTCGAGGCCGAGGCCGGCCGCGAGCAGCGCCGCTTCGCCGTCCTGGCCGAGCTTGTTCAGGTAGTTCACGCCGGCCCACACTTCGTCGGGCGTGATGTCGAGGTCGTCGATCGCCTTGAACAGGTCGCCGAGCAGCCGCAGCACGATCTGCTGCGTGCGCGCGTCGCCGCCGTTCGCGCCGTTCGCGCCCGCGTTCGACGCGGCCTTCAGCAGATCCTGCACTTCCTTGGTTTCGAAAACTTTGACGCTCATGATGGTGTCTCCACGTGTATTTGGGGAAAGGTGACCCGGGGTACTCGCCGTTGCGGAAGCGGCGGCTCCGTGGCTCAAACGTCGCCGTCGTGTATCGACGACGGGTGGCGACACAACGGCGTCACCGAAATCTTCATGTACGGGAACAGCGGCAGGCCGGTCAGGATCTCGTGCAGCTCGGCGTTGCCCGACACGTCGAACACGCTGTAGTTCGCGTATTCGCCGGCGATGCGCCAGATGTGGCGCCACTTGCCGCTGCGTTGCAGCTCCTGCGAGTACGCCTTCTCGCGGGTCTTGATCTCGTCGGCCACCGCGGCCGGCAGGTCGGCCGGGAGGTTGACGTCCATGCGTACGTGGAAAAGCATCGTGATGTCCTGGTACGTGAGCGGGTTGTCGCGGGTATTAGCGGGTCAGCGGGCGACTTTCGTCAGCCCGTCGCGGGTGAAGCGTGCGACCTTCGCTTCGTCGAGTTCGATGCCGAGGCCCGGGCCGCTCGGCACGGTCAGCTCGAAATCGCTGTAGTCGAGCGGGGTCGCGAGAATCTCTTCGGTAATCAGTAGCGGTCCGAACAGTTCGGTGCCCCACTGCAGGTTCGCGAAGCTCGCGAACAGATGCGCGGACGCCACCGTGCTGAACGCGCCTTCGAGCATCGTGCCGCCGTACAGCTCGATGCCGGCCGCGTCCGCGATCGCCGCGACGCGTTGCGCCGCGAACAGGCCGCCGCTTTGCTCGATCTTGATCGCGAACACGTCCGCGCCGTGCTGCTTCGCGATCTCGAATGCGCTGTCCGGGCCCTGCAGGATTTCGTCGGCCATCAGCGCGACCGGGAAGCGGCGCATCAGCCGTGCGAGCGCCGCGGCCGACGCGACCGGCTGCTCGACCAGTTCGCAGCCGGCATCGGCCAGCGCCGGAATCGCGCGCGCGGCCTGCGTCTCGCTCCATGCCATGTTCACGTCGACGCGCACCGAGGCGCGCTCGCCAACCGCCCGCTTGATCTCGGCCACGTGCCGGATGTCCGCGTCGAGCGCCTTCGCGCCGATCTTCAGCTTGAACACGTTGTGGCGGCGCAGGTCGAGCATCCGTTCGGCTTCGGCGATATCGGTCGCGGTGTTGCCCGATGCGAGCGTCCACGCGACCGGCAGGCGATCGCGCCGGCGGCCGCCTAGCAGTTCGCTGACCGGCACGCCGAGGCGCTTGCCGTGCGCGTCGAGCAGCGCGGTTTCGAGCGCGCTCTTCGCGAAATGATTGACCTTCGCGAGCTTGCCGAGGAACGCCATCAGCGTCTGGATGCGCGTCGCATCCTTGCCGATGATCGCGGGTGCGAGATACGCGTCGATCGCGAGCTTCATCGCCTCCGGGCTTTCCGGGCCGTAGGCCATCCCGGCGATCGTCGTGCCTTCGCCGAGGCCCGTCACGCCGTCGCTGCACGTCACCTTCACCAGCATCAGCGTCTGGCCGTGCATCGTGGCGACCGACAGCTTGTGCGGACGGATCGTCGGCAGGTCGACGAGGCGGGTTTCAATGCGTTCGATGGTGACTGGGGACATGGGGCACGCTGCGTGTGGGGAGTTCATGGGACGGATTTATACGCGGCGGGGAAATGGAGCGTCCAATACTTTTGGTCTCGCTTTTTGATACCTTGGAGGTATTGAAAATCGCTTGAATGCGCAGGATATTGCGGCGCACCATACCTTTTTTGGCTAGGTATCCGGGCTGAGAGGCTTGCTGGAGCGCGGTCTTGCGTGTCCCGGGTGTTGCTTGGGCGGGGGTGCGGTGCGGCTGCTTTCGGTGGGGGAAAATCGGCTGAAAACCGGTGGGCTGCCTGAGCCGATCAGGGTTTTCCTGAGGGGAAACACGCGAGGTTGGCCGTCCGGTCTTCGGCTTCGGCGTTGGTTTCTGCGGAGGAACGAAAAACATCGGTACGCGGATATCGACGCCCGACGCAGAGGCTCCTCATCCACCAGAAGCTGACAGTACACGCCGTAGCTGCTGCAGGAGGCGCGATGCCGCGACATTCAGGTGTTACGTTGCCTATGGACGTCAGCATGAGCACGTGGGGTTGCGCGAACCGCGTGGCCCGGCTTGCTCAAGAATTTCCGGCAGGAAGCGCTCGACGCTCACTAACTCTCTGTTTGCGGCGTGTGGCAAGCCGAAGGCAAGGTGCGACTCTGATCGCAAGCAAGCTCCTTGACGGGACCGAGCGGCCAAGAGCGCAACCGACGACAGCGCAAGTTTTCTATGATATCGGCACACGCCCGCAATCGGCCAACCACGGTCAGTCGACGGGGGTCCCGAGATCGTCGACAATAAGGCAGCAGACGACGTGGAGATCCAGATATGAACAAGACTCGAGAGTTCTTGCTACCGTTCGGAATCGATCTCAGGGTTGAAGACGGAATCGCAAGTATCGACTCCGACTTGCCGGAAGCGCTCCCCAGCTTCAGCGATCCCATTGAAAACGGACGCATCGTAGGGTCGTTGAAGGCGTCGAACAATTGTTGCTTTCGCTAGCGCGTGTCGGTATCGATTTATCCAATCCGCATTTCGCACAGGCGTTCAACGATTGCGTAGCCAACCTTCAATCGGGCTGATGGGCGAATTTCCACGTACGGCCCGAAGCGGCCGTTGGACGGCACGTCCCACGTCGTCGACACTTTAAGGACCAGTCCTCATGACCGGAAATGTAAGTAGGGAATTTCGACTTCAAACGGCATCAGACGTCTTGCGCGACGGACTCGGACTCGAACTCTTGAACGACAATGGAAAGGTTGTTGCCGAAGTATTTCGCAGCGATGCCAAAAATTCGCTGGAGGTTTCCCTATTTGAGAAAAATTTACCTTTCGTCCAAATTGAGCGCCTATTGAAAGAAGCGCGCAGGCTTCTCGGAACATTCGAGGACGGAAGCTCGCTGCCATCGGCTTTGGCGTAGTCCTGTAGAGAAATCCCATTTATATGGCGTACGCACATACGTTAGAAGTCAACGTATGTGTCTCGGAACGACCGCCCCTCGTAGTGACCTGAGTAACCGTGTTGAATGTCAACCAGTGAGGGGTGGATTTTGAGCATTTAGGTGGTAACGGACGATGGCATTGAGGTGGGTGATGAGCTTGCGCATACAGGCGATCAAGGCCACCTTCTTAAATTTGCCAGCGGCCACCAAACGTTCGTAGAAAGCGCGAACGGCCGGGTTGAAACGAGTCGCGGTGAGGGTTGCCATGTATAGCGCGCGCCGCACCTCGAAGCGCCCGCCGGCGATGCGCCTACGGTCCCTGCTGGAGCCAGAATCCTTCGCATAGGGGTGCCACGCCGACCAAAGCACAGATTTGGCGTCGATTGAGATGACCCAGTTCAGGCAATTCGGCAATCATGGTCGTCGCGGAGACGCGACCGATGTCAGGCACGTCTTGCAATAGCTCGGACATGACGGCGCGGTGCCGCTCAATGTGACTGAGCATCTTGGCGTCGACATCCTCAAGCTGACAAGCGATCGCCTCGAGCAGCCTCTGGATGCTCGGGTGCGTGACCGGGCGAGCCTGGCGCAGGGCGCTGACGCTCGGAGAGTTGCATGGCCACGAGCTGGCGTCGCCGGGTGACTAGAGCCACCAAATCCTGCTGTGCGGGATCGCTCAACGGACGCACGAAGCGCTCGCAGTCGGGACGTTGAGCCAGTACGGCAGCGAACTCGGCGAGGGCAACGGCGCCGAATTTACCGCTGCCAAGGTCATGCGTTGGCTGCGAGACGCTGCAATCGGTCCGGCCTTCATTGCGCCTGGCAGTCCATGGCAAAACGGATTCGTCGAAAGCTTCAACGGCGAACTGCGAGACGAATTGCTAAACGGCGAATGGCTCCGCAGCCGCGCCGAGGCCAAGGTGATCATCGAACGCTGGAGGCAGTTCTATAACGAGCGCCGGCCCCACAGCGCTCATCGCTACCAACCGCCGGCCACGGTCCGTCTAGCCTGGCTGGATTCCGATAATATCGACGCGAGACTCACTGCCTGAATGGCTACAAAATCCCGCCGCAGGTCATGAGTGGTGCGGTCGGGGAGTTGAGTGATCAGATTCATGTCTTTTGCGGTACGTTAAGTGTCGCTACACGACGTCGTTTGCGAGGCGACCAGACGTGGTGGCGGAGTACAAAGACAGATGCAAAGATCGTCACTGAGCGCTGCCTGCCGGCCATCGGGACCAGTGGTGGAAATCCGCGGGCCATCGCACGCGATTTTCCCGACGGTTTTGCAGACTGGACAAAAGACGGGATCATGTTCGTAGGCTTGCTCGCGACCATTTATCAGGTCTGCCCCATCCCCGCCCTGCACCACTCCGCCAACGGTTGTCAGATCGCCCTTCACAATGTCATAGCGCGGCATTCCTCCACGTCCTCCTTACTTCGCTGCACCACGATAGTGGAAGCTGTTCAGGACCGTATCCCACGCCTGGACGGCCTGTTCCTCGTTCACTGGTGACGCCGTCACGGAGGCGGGATTCACCGCGTCAGGTTCCGCGCCGAACAACAATTGAATGGCGGTGTGCGGTTTTGATGGATCTCCCTCTACCCCGGCCGCCAACAGATAGAACTGGTACTTCTGGACGCCATCTTCATGGATGTCGACGAGAATTTCCTCGGCTTGAATGCCGGCGACTTGACGCTTGCCCTTTCGCAATATTTTATAGTGCCCCGCGTACGGCTTCAGCTGAGCCTCAAATTCCGAAAGCCCGCTCAACAGCGACGCCTTCTGATCGGCAGCAACAGATTCGCGCAGCTTCACGATCAGATTAGACGGTCGCCCCGGGACAAGACCGGCCGCGACAGTCGCATCGAAAGCCGGAAGTTGCTTGCCGCCGATCAGGCCGCCGTTAAAGCAAAATGCGCCATCGTTCGGCACGTCGCCTTCATCACGCGGACGAATATTTCGCAGGATCTCGGACGCATTCTGGACCGCGCTCTGGTCATAGCCATCGCCGAACTTGTTCTTCAGGGTGAATTGCGTGTCGTGCGACCACGCGTACCCTTCCACGTCGTATGAGAGCTCGGCGGGCGGGACGTCGTATCGCCCGAAAACAAAGAGACGCGAGTAGTCACTGGGCTGTACCGCCTGATGGAGCCACGGTGTCTTCGAAGGCGAGAAGGAATTATGCGGATCAACCCGCAGCTTGGTCTTCAGCTCGTGCTCGCGCGCCTCTACTCTCCGTCCGAATTCCTGTTGACCTACGTTCTTCGCTACATCGATCGAGTACCCCATGTACTTATATTCTTGGTTGTACACCTCTGCATCATGGGGAAGGTCGACAACGAAACGGCCAATACACCACGGGCGGGTGTCATGCATCACGGGGGTGGTCATAGGCAACTCCGACGGATTACTCTTCGAGCACGCGGCCATCCCTACCGAGAAGGCCACGAGCGCGACTGCGATTCGATTTGTGAACTGGTTTAATGTTGTCATACGGGAACGTCGATCGATTTTGCGACCTTGACCATACTATAGAGTGTGGCCCACTTCGCCCACGGATGCCCGAAGCAGCCTTGGTGATCAAACCCGTTCTGCGTGAAGGCGATCTGCACACCCTTCGCCTTTTCGCCAGGGACACCGGCCTTCAAGCCACGTGCGACGGATTCCCCAGACCAGCTCGGCACCGTGCCATCCCCAAAGATCAAGCCTCGCTCCTGCGGAAAATTGGGATCCATGATCTCCGCAAAGAGTGTACAGACAAGCCCCTTGACGCGGATACGGACCTGGCCCTTCTGGTCGTCGCTCAAGAGTTCGGCCTTCATCAGGTCCTCTTCGGTCGTACCTGCTGGGAAGTCACCACGCCAATAGATTCGGCCGAAGGTGAGCAGCTTATCCGCTGGTGCGGTGGTCTCCTGCTTGGTAGGAGCCTTGGCTGTACCGCCCTTTGTCGGGTCAACCTCGCTCGACCGTCGCAAGGGACCGTTACCGTAGAAGGCAAAGGTGTTCGGATGATAGTTGTTTATCAGTTGATGCTGGCGGTCAACCACGTCCTGCATTGTCGTCAGAAAGTTCTTCTGCAGCGTCATGCCAGGCTGAGTCGTTTGCAGGCGCTGTTTGGCAATTCCAGCAGGATCGAGCATTGCGTCGGACTGGTTGGGGACCAGGCCGTACCACGCCTGTGACGTGAACAACTTCAGCGTGTCGTTCTTCTTCGGCAGCGCGAGTACTTCCTGTCGCTTCATGTCGCGAACAACCCACCATGGTTCATAGTCGTGATAGTCGGGCATCGGAAGGAGCTCCAACGGCCCGGGTGCATTGACCGTGATCGCCGTGAATTCCGGCGCGTTGCGCCCCACGAGTACCTTATTGAGGATTGCGCCCTCCCCTTCAGCGCCGGCGCGAAACCGTCGTGCGGCCAACGGCGCACCAGTCGCTGGCTGCGCCCCGTGGATCACGCCGTACATCAAGTCGTCGTAACCCGCTATCACTGAAGCCATGCGGGCGACGAGCCCCCCCATGGAGTGGGTGATGATGATTGCCTTCTTTACTTTGTTCTCGGCGCAGATCTCCTTGATGCCCATCAAATGGTATTTCTTGTGGGTTTTCTGATCGACATAGTCAACGCCCTTCACAGCGTCTTCGGCCGACAGCAGATTCGATTGCAACCAGTTGTAGCCGATCGCATACACCGGATATCGGTACTGGCAGAACTTCTTAAATTCATCCGAGTCGACCTTAAGCGGGTCGATACCCGGACCATTCGCGCCGTAGCTCGATGGCGCTGTCCCGATGACCGGATTCAAAGTGAAGTCTTCACCTTTCGGGTCACCGCTTGCCCAGGCGCCAAGGAGCTTTCCCGCCTTCATCGGGTGGTTGAGCTCGCGCTCAAGCCAAGCGAGCGATCCATGGTAACTCTTCGAATGGACCGATCCCCAACCTCGCCTTCGCGCTTCGTCGGCCGTCAGATCGCAACCCGTCGTCACGATCGCGCCGAGCGTGGAGACGACTGCCGACGATGTGTCGTACTTTGTTTCGCGCTCCGACGCATCTGAGAAGTATCCATTCCAACCGAATGCTATCGCAGCGCGGTTGGTTTTATTCGGCGGATTCCAAATCTCCTGCCCGGTATTTCTGTTGATTAGCAGGGAGCCCATCACCCCGGGAATAAAAATCACCGGGATAGGTGGCCGCGGGTCGCAATGAAACTCTTTAGTGCATTTGTTGGCATCCGGCGTTAACGTCACCTTTGCGGACGACCCACCGCCTGGCTCGTGCTGCCCTTGAATGACGACCGTATCGGATTGCTTCGCTGCGTTGTTGCTGCCGGAATTGTTCGGACCCATACCGGTACCTACGATTACTGCGGTTGATCGGAGAGATTCAAGATGTGCTGATGGCGATTGACGCGATCCACGATTCGGACCGCTAGCCGACGTCGTTGAGCGTGCGAGGCAACACACGCACAGTCATCGTCTCGACGTCCACGTTCTTCTGCACCGAAGTCTTACCGAGTTCATCCGTCACGCCTTTGATGACTGTTCCATCGCTCCGTACGAACTCGTACGGGTGATTCTTGAGCACTTCACCTGTGATCGAGTGGCGAAGCACATAGGGGTCGTTGAACGCAGTCTTAGGCAAGCTGTTCATGTGTTCAGCGATCGAGCTCGGACCTTGACGACTGAATGAGGCCGATTTGATCGTACGAGGTCCTCGCGAGCCGTCTTCGATACCTTCCGCGGTGATGCGAATGTACGAGCCACCACACTTCAGAATCAGCTCCTGCTTCGCCTCGATTACGACTCTACCTTGATTGCTGGTAACCGTTACGTCGCGATCGGCGAACAGGCTCAACGCGTCGCTTTGCGCAGCAATTTCGACCTTGCCCTTTGCAGCGAACAGTTTCATCCCCGCCTTTTGCACAAACAGGCTGATCTTTTCTGCGGCCGCAACGATGAGGGATTTGCCCGTGGCAAGGTGAGTGTGTTCACCGCTGGTCAGATTGATGTGTCGATCCGCTGCGATGCTAGTCGACTGTCGGGACGTTAATCCGATATCGGCTGGCGTGGCCATCATGATGATCGGGGTGGCGAATCCGTTGGCCTCCCCTGTTCCGCCGCCATCGGTCCTACCCCCTGACGTTTGTCCTGAAACGGGATGCTCTGTGGCCTTGGCTACGGCTTTCAGAGTGTCTTGACTTCCCTCCAGCGACTCGGCCTGCGCCGTCGCGCTGGCGCTTGATAGCGATTCAACAAGCATGCCCGATCGCGTCAGCTGATCCCTCGCCTCAACGACGTCGAGCTGCTCTGCGTCGTGCGATTTGGCATGCGTACTCAAATAAAGGCCGCGGTTCGCTCGTACCGCGCCGTAGTCGTCGGTGTGAATCCGGAAACCGGCACCAAGGTAACGCCCACGCTTGTTCCGGTCGTGGCTGATCAGATATCCCTGATGGAACGAGCTGTAGCTTGAACCCGTGAAGGAGGTCAGTCGCGTCGCGCCTTGATTGGTTGAGTCGTCGTGAACGAACGAGTTGAAAGCACCCGTACCGCCGAACCCACTCGACTGAAAACCCGATAGCAACACATTCGTATGCCAAGGCGCTGGAGTCGTACCGCCATTGAGCCGTCCAAGCACGAACGGGCGATCACAATCGCCGCCCCAGTGGCTAATCGCCACCCATTCGCCCGCGCGCGGAACGTGTACGGAGCCGTACGAATTCCCAGTGTCGGACTGCAACGACAACAGCAACGGCGATGTATTGAAAGCCCCTGCAGGACTCTGGCGATCCCATGCGTGCCGCACGCGAATTCGATTCGATTCGTCGGCCCAAGCTTCTTCCCCCTCTGGCGCCACCACGATCGCATGCTCGATATGCATGATTGGTTTGCGGTGCTCGAACGGGCTCCGATATTCGATAGTCGTGGGTTGAGCTTCGACGTCCACGACGAAGAATCCAGTTTCGCCGTCGGCCGGGTGTGGCGGCGACTGGAAATCGCTCCCGCGAACTGCTTTTGCGTCGGAAACTCGCCGCTGCAAACTGTGCGGGAAAGCAGCTCCCTGGCGAGCGATAGGCACATTATTTTCGACGAGCCATCGCGCTTCGATCGCGACGAACTCGCGGTGCTTGGCGTCCGGGTTCGAATGCCGGGGGTGGTCGTGCAGCACGAAACGCCTCCCAGCGTCGATCCAACGCAATCCGGCGACTGCCGCGTAGCGCAATGCCTGTGCATCCCAGGCCTGCGTATGCAATTGCGCGCGAGATCCACCGGCATCCGTGGTGGGATACCCATACGGCGTCGATTCGAAGACCTCCATTGGCACCGTCGGGATGCTTTGCGTTTCACGTTGTCGACGCTGCTCGATCTCGTAGGTCGTCGACTCGATTTCGCTAACTGCCTCGAAGTCGTAATTCGGGCGCTTGTAGTCGAATGAACGCGTTGTATAACGCACGCTTTGGAGCGTCTGGATAGCTGCCCATTGCGCTACGCCATTGCTTTCATTGCTCGCGTTGCCGCGGGTATAGGTCGCATCCTTTGGCTGGGGTAGCGAGGAAAGACGGTCGACGATGACCAGGGTCGTCTTCGATGGCTCCCCTGACTGGGTGGTCGCGTGCTCCCAGTAAAAATACCAACCCTCATCCTCGAGCAGCCGATGGACGAAATTCAGGTCGGACTCTGCCTGTCTGCAATACGAGCGCACCCGCGGGGTGCTGACGGTGTCGAATCGATAGAGACCTTGCAGCTGCGGATATCGGTCGAACACATTCGCCAGAATCTCCCGTGCATCCTTTTCGAGCCAAAAATGATCGTCGCGGGTATGCCCGAGGAAGTGCAAAGCCGACGAGATCTCCAGCTGGTAGACAGCCAGGCCACCATCTGCACCCAGCATCCCGATACGGTGTACAAAGCCGTGGACGGGAAGGTAGGTCGACTCAGCGAATGGCGCGGTTTCCTGCTGAATCCACAACGTGACGGGCTGATGCATCAACGACAGAAGCGCAAGATCGGTGCGCATCGACGCTACATCGATAGTCCACCGATAATCGCGCCCTATTTTTGCATACCCCTCGGCACGTAATGCAACGAGGGTATTCGCGCCCAGGGGCGTATCGAGTTTCAGCAGCCGATCATTCTGCAAAATGCCCCGGTGAAAAGCGTCAAAAAGACCGCTCGACGACAGCTCCCCGACCGAGGATGCCCTGGCTTCCATTTTGTTCTTCCTTCCTCTCAGATACCCCGCACGGCCACGGAGGCAAGAACGTCCGGACCGGTGATCACGTCGCTCTCACTGTATCGAAATCATTGTTGGGAAAATGTAGGCGACGGAGAACGACGCTCATCCCATTGATACGCCAAACATCGTATCAAATCACCAATATGATATCGCACGCATTTGACGATATTTCATACTCGATCGAACCCACAAACACGACGTCGCCACACCGTCTTTGCGAAATTCTGGACGAATTCTGGTTCAGGGTCCCATCTTGCCCCACTGGGCTTTGTCGCGGTTGCCCCAGCGCGTGATCTCCTTGCTTTCTGCGAATCGTCTTCCGAGGGCGAATGGAACTTCAGCAGGTCGTAGAGCGGAGCAAAGATTGTGACCATTTGCTGTGTCCTCATTTTTACGAGCGCACTGGCGGTGCATGGAAGCAACTGCCACACACTCCGCAATTAGGCCGATCAGTTTCACCCAAATAGAACTCCGCCGAATGGGTGCTTTCATCAATTCGTTGCATCGACCGGTTGAATCCGCAGTCGGTAACTGCCGATCCGGAAAAACATGAGCGCAGGTCTTGGCACTGATTCGCACGACGAGCGTGGTCAGACACGGCGCAGCTCCTACTGCACCAACAATCCCCGCACCGACTGTTCAATTTCCGCACACCGAATCGCAGCCACCCACCGATCCGCGCGGCCGCGCCGGGTGGGAATAAACCCGTATAGCCCCGCTTCTCCTCACCCGCCTACCCTCGCGCGCATGCCGGTCGGGCGGCGCAACGCCCGCTCCGGCCGATCGGAATTTCGTGAGGAGACTACATGGATAGCAGCAGCAACACCGCACTGTTCGACGCCGACATCTGGCGCGGCAAGACCTTCACCGGCCGCTGGAACGCAAGCCCGCACACGGCCAACGTGATCGAACCCGCAACGGGCAACACACTCGGCCGCATCGGTCTCGCGGATGCCGGGACAATCGCCGACGCATCGGCCGCCGCCCATCGCGCGCAGCCCGCCTGGTTCGCCCTGCCCTACGACGAACGCGCAGCGGTCCTGCGTCGCGCGGCAACCGTCGCCGAAACGCACTTCGATGCGATCGTCGACTGGCTCGTGCGCGAAAGCGGCTCGACGCGCGCGAAGGCGTCGTTCGAAACCTCCGTCACGATCAAGGCGCTGCACGAAGCAGCCGGACTGCCGTCGCGCGCGGCCGGCGAAGTGCTGCCGTCGGCGGCCGGCCGGCTGTCGCTCGCGCGCCGCCGCCCGCGCGGCGTGGTCGGCGTGATCTCGCCGTTCAACTTCCCGCTGTACCTCGCGATGCGCGCGGTCGCACCGGCGCTCGCGCTCGGCAACGCAGTCGTGCTGAAACCCGATCCGCGCACGGCCGTATGCGGCGGCGTCGCGCTCGCGCGCGTGTTCGAGCTCGCCGGCCTGCCCGAAGGCGTGCTGCACGTGCTGCCCGGCGACGGCGCGGCCGGTGCGGCGCTGGTCGCCGATCCGCACGTCGCGATGATCCAGTTCACCGGCTCGACCGCGGCCGGGCGCAAGGTCGGCGAAGCGGCGGGCCGCCACCTGAAAAAGGTGTCGCTCGAACTCGGCGGCAAGAACTCGCTGATGGTGCTCGACGACGCCGATCTCGACCGCGCCGTCGCCAATACCGCATGGGGCGCGTATCTGCATCAAGGCCAGATCTGCATGGCGACCGGCCGCGTGCTCGTGCAGCGCGCGATTCACGACCGCTTCGTCGCGAAGCTCGTCGAGAAGGCCCAAAGCCTGCGCGTCGGCGACCCCGCGACCGCGGACGTCGGCCTCGGCCCGCTGATCAACGCCGCGCAGCGCGATCATGCGGCGAGCGTGGTCGACGCGGCCCGTCGGGCCGGCGCACGCGTCGAGACGGGCGGCGGCCATCGCGACCTGTTCTTCGAGCCGACCGTGCTGAGCGGCGTCGCGCCGGGCAATCCGGCATTCGACGAGGAGATCTTCGGGCCGGTCGCGATCGTCGTGCCGTTCGATACGGACGACGAGGCGATCGCGCTCGCGAACCGGACAGAATACGGGCTGTCGATGGCGATCCTGTCCGCCGACGTCGGTCGCGCGCTCAGGATCGGTGAGCGCTTGAACACCGGGCTGCTGCACATCAACGACCAGACGGTCAACGACGAAGTGATCAACCCGTTCGGCGGCGTGGGCGCATCGGGCAACGGCTCGAGCATCGGCGGCAGCGCGAACTGGGAAGAATTCACGCAGTGGCAGTGGCTGACGATCAAGGGTGAAGCGCCGCTTTACCCGCTTTGACGAGGAGACCGACCATGTACACCGAAAACGATACGCGCGCCGTCACCGCGGCCGTCGCACGTGCCGCCGGCGCGCCCTTCTCGATCGAATCCGCCCGGATCCGGGCGCCGCGCGGCGACGAGGTGCTGGTGCGCGTCGTCGCGACGGGCCTGTGCCACACCGACCTGATCGTGCGCGACCAGTACTACCCGGTGCCGCTGCCGGCGGTGCTCGGTCATGAAGGCGCCGGCGTGGTCGAGGCGGTCGGCCCGAACGTGAAGACGCTCGCCGCGGGCGACCACGTCGTGCTCACCTACGGCGCGTGCGGCCACTGCGCGTCGTGCGTCGGCGGTCACGGCGCGTATTGCCGGCAGTTCTTCGGGCTGAACTTCGGCGGCGCCGACACCGACGGACAAACCGCGATCCGCGACGCAGCCGGGCAACCGCTGCACGATCATTTCTTCGCGCAGTCGTCGTTGGCGAGCTACGCGCTCGCCCGCGAGAACAACGCGATCAAGGTGCCGACGCAGGCGCCGCTCGAACTGCTCGGGCCGCTCGGTTGCGGGATCCAGACCGGCGCGGGGGCGGTGATCAATTCGCTCGCGGTACGCACGGGCAGCTGCTTCGCGAGCTTCGGTGCCGGCGCGGTCGGCATGAGTGCCGTGATGGCCGCGCGCGTCGCGGGCGCCACCACCATCATCGCCGTCGACATCGTGCCGTCGCGGCTCGCGCTGGCGCTGGAGCTCGGCGCGACGCACGCGATCAACAGCAAGGAAGTCGACGTCGTCGACGCGATCCGCGAGATCACCGGCGGTGGCGTCGACGACGCGCTCGAGTCGACCGGATTGCCGGCCGTGCTGTCGCAAGGGATCGATGCGCTCGGCTCGCGCGGCACGATGGGCGTGGTCGGCGCGCCGAAGCTCGGCACCAAGGCCGAGTTCGACGTGAACAGCCTGCTGCTCGGCGGCCACACGATCCGCGGCATCGTCGAAGGCGACAGCGTGCCGCAGACGTTCATTCCGCAGCTCGTGCAGCTGTATCTGCAAGGACGGTTTCCGTTCGACCGGCTGGTGAAGTTCTATCCGCTCGACCAGATCAACCAGGCGGCGGAAGACAGCAGCAAAGGCATCACGCTCAAGCCGATCCTGCGTTTGCCGCATTGAGCGCGGGGGGCGCCGCCGGCCATCGGTGGCCATCGTGGCTATCGGGCTGCGATCGGACTGCGATCGGCGGCGCCCCTGTCGGGAAAATACCGCGCTTCGGGCGCCGGGCTATATTACGCATTCGCGCGACACGCCGGGCCGCCACGCCCGGCCCCGGACACTCGACCCCCAAATGGAGCGCAGCGTGAAGACGGCCCCCGAATCCCTTGCACGGCCGGTCGACCTCGACCGGCTCCGCGCCCGCTTCGCGGCGGGCGAGCCGCTGCCGGAAACGGCATTGCCGGCCAGCGTCGCGCGCTCGTGGCTGCGTTCGCGCGACGCCGGGCTCCGGCCGTGGCAAACCGCCCGCTACGAAATGCAGCGCGAGTTCGACGAACCGCGCGCGGACCGGCGGCTGCTACGCTGCGTCGCGCAGGAGATCGAGCAGCTGTGGGCCGCGTTCGGCGGCAGCGAGTGGACGATCTTCTGCGTCAATCCGCGCGGCACGATCATCCATGCGCGGCGCAGCCCGCAATGCGACGACACGCTGCTGACACCGATCGTCGCCGGCCGCCGGATCGTCGAACCGAACATCGGCACGACCGCGCCGAGCTGCGTGATTCACGACGGCACGGAGGCCGTCGTTGCGGGCGCGCAGCACTATCTCGACGAGTTTTCGCGGGTGTTCTGTCTCGCGGTGCCGCTGGTCGGCTTCGACGGCGAAGTGATCGGCGCGCTCGACATCACCGGCATCGGCCGGCGCAACGTCATGCAGCTGCGCGAGCAGTTCCGGCATGCGGCGTTGTCCGCCGAGCAGCGGCTGTATGCGATGCTGCGCGACTGCCATCTGCTGCAGGTGCAATACGATCCGCGCTGGCTCGGCACGCCGCTCGCTGGGGTCGTCGCGCTCGACGAAGCGGGCCGCGTGCGCGCGGTGAGCCGGCTCGCGCGCCAGATGCTCGACCTCGCGCCCGAAGGGCCGGTCGCGCCGGTCGATCTCCGCCAACTGTTTCCCGGTGCGACGCCCGCGCAACAGCGCCGCCTGCTGACGCCGGCGCGCACGCCGCAACGGATCGCGCGGGACGATGGTAGCCACGTATGGGTGCGCACGGTGCGTGCGCCGCTCGATCGGGGGACGATGGCGCGCGACGCCGATGTGCTCGAAGAAGCCGCCGACGTGTGCAATGCGGCGCCGGCCGCCAGCCCTCAGGCGAGCCTGCACGAACAGTCGCTCGACGCGATCCGCCGGGCGCTCGGCGAGCACGATGGCAATGTGTCGGCGGCCGCGCGGCAGCTCGGTATTTCACGCACGACGCTTTATGCGAAGCTCAGGCGGCTCGATGCGGCGGGGCTCAGGACTGGCGGGCCGCATCGCGTAGACCAAAATGAAGTCGCCCCCGTTTGCGAAGTGAAGATGTCACTCCGTCGGTCGTCGTTGACCAAGAAATGCGGAACCCTCGGGAATTCGTGAGGTTGCACGTCGCGCATTAAGGTTGTCGCTGAGCACGGTATCGCGAAGACGCGCGGGCAGCGGGCACACTGTTCGTGACTCGCGGACAAGACTGCTCGATCCCCGCGGTCGGAAACACCGTCGGTTCCGGGTCCTCGCCGGCGTCGTCCGGTCCGCGCCGCGCCGGGCGGCTCCGTCGCGTCGTTATCAAAACTGCGCCGTCACCTGGAACCCGAGCGTTACCCGGGCCGTTGGAAAACCGGACGGCTTGTAGATCGGCGTTCCTGCGAACAGGTCATAGCCGAATCCCCCGAAGCGCGTCCCGACGCTGCCCTTGACGCCGATCACCGCGCCGGCAAGCTGCGTTCCGACTAGCGCGACCGGCTGCGTGCCCCACACGCGGCCATAGTCCAGCCCGGCGTAAATCGCTTGGCCCGTTTGGCCGATCGGCATTTGCAACTCGTTGCGCCAATACAGGCCACGTGCTGCCGCCAACATCGTTTCACCGTCGAAACCGCGCACCGTGTAGCGGCTACCGATGGTCAAGTCATCGATGTAATACAGCGTATTGCCCGTGTACTGGCCGTGAATGCTCGTCACGTAGCGGAACGGCTGCTTGGCGATCGCAAACGGAACCGACAGATTCGCATCCACCACCGCCATCTTGTAGCGGTAGGTCGGGCCACCACCGGCCGCGAGTATGTCGTCCCGCGCGCCGAGGCCGCCGACACCCTGGCGATAAGCGAGCGTGCCGTCGAACTGTGCGCCATCGAAGTAGTGACGATCGGTCAGGCCGAATTCGATGACGGTTGTGTTGCGGCGTTGCTGCGTGATTTCCGTATCTTCGATGAAGCTTTCGCCGAAGCGACGCGACAGGCGGACATACCCACCGAACACATCGTTCTGACTGCGCAGCAGCACGCGCGCCAATTTGAAATCCAGCGTCTTCGAATTGCCGCTCGCGACGAACGTCTGGTTCACGCCGGCAATCTGTTGATAGTAGGTGTTCGTGTACGCCGCAACCGTGGCGGTCCAGTAGCCCCACGGAATCGAATAGAAGCCGTTCCAGCCGTGCGACCCGAGGCGCTTGTCGCCGAATTCGAGGTCTTGACTGACGCCGACGTTGAACACGTCGTTCAGGCCCAAAGGGTTATCGATGCCAATCGACAGATTGCCCTGCAGTTTGCCTGTCGCGCGCGTGCCTGAATTGTCGATCGATGCGACGACGGTCCACGGTTTGCCGCGCTTCACGTCCAGCACCACATCACTTTGGCCCGGTTGGTCAGCGGGAACGATTTGCATCGATACGTCCTGGCTGCTGACGCGCTTCATTTGCTCCAGACCTTGCTCAAGGTCGCGCAGGTTCAGCACTTCGCCGTCACCGGTCGGGAACGCAGTCTTCCACGTGCCGCGCAATTTCTCGTCGGCGAAGCGGACGTGCCGAATCACGCCCGGAATCAACGCAAGCTTCAGCGTGCCGGTCGCCAACTCCTGTTCCGGCAGCAACACGCGCGTCGTGATGTAGCCGCGCGCCAAGATTTCCCGAGACAACGCCTTGACGATCGTATCGACGCCTTGCTTACCGACACACTGGCCCGCGTAGTGGCCGAGCCATTCGCGCGCGAAGGCGAAGCGATCCATCGGCAGCGCGGACGCACCGGCCGACTTCGCGGCATCGGGAAACGAATCCGGCACGTCGAGCGCAAAGCGGTCAATACGGCAACACGGCTGTTCGCTCGGCAACGTCGGATAAGTTTCGACGCGCGGCACTTCCGATCGCACGGAACGGACACGAAGCGCGGCGTCGCGCTGCTGCGCGTCGCGTTGCTGCTGCGCCTGTCGATCCTGTTCCGCGTTCACACGTGCGGCGGCAGCTCGATCTTCTGCGGTGGGTGCCTGCTGTGCGTGAACCCCGAGCGATAACAAGGCCGTGATCTGTAACACCGTCAGCCGCTTAACAATTGTTATTATTAAATCACTTATATTTGATCGGCAATCTTGATTGCCGATCAGTCAAATATATACTTCTTAATCAACAATCCCGCGAAAATCATCCAAAATGCAGCCACAACAATCCAGTAATTTCTACGGGAACTCTTGCTCATTTTGGACCATGTCTCTTCGTCCGGACCACCTGGCGCGACCATATAAATTCCTATTTCTTCGGGTTATTCAAAGGGACGGCATGACTAAATGGCGAGACGCCAAAGGAGATTTTCCCAGGCGACGCGATTCCAAGCTCAAGCGCAGTGCTTCCGCCATAGGAATGTGTTATCGCAATAAATGCATTCACATCAAACGGCGTCGGTACGGACAAATATGCCTGAGTTGCGTCGCCGGTCATAAACGAATTAGTTGAGGTAGCGTCATGGGCGCCCCATATCCATCCCAACGTCCCGACAATACCAGGCATCGTCGTAATCGAACGAGGATTAGCTTGGGTGACCCCTCCAGATACGTATGTTGTGCTGCGCGCCACAACCGCGCGATTTTCCGCTCACGCATCGCAGCATCAGGGAACGCATGGAGGCAGATCGGCGTGCACGTGCGGCGCCACGCGAAATCATGCATGCCAAGCACGCGAGCCTGAAGTCGGACAACGATCGAGTTTGAGGCTGAAGGCGTCCAGCGGGCGCGGCATCGTGACCGGCCGCATCGCGTGCCGGTAAGCATCCTGTGTATTGACGCGGCCGCAGCGATCAGCGCAACGCGCCGGCGGCACGATCGCCGCCCCCGCCGCTCCAGCGGCGGCTACGCCAACGCCCGCCGCTCATGCAGCCGCAACGCGGCCCAGGCAATCCCGGCCGAGAAGATCCCGACCACGCCGCCGAACGTGCCGATCCACGGCAGGCCGAAATCCCCGGCGATATGGTTGCCGAGCAACGCACCGGCACCGATCCCGACGTTGTACAGCCCGGAAAAGATCGACACCGCGAGATCGGTCGCCTCCGGCGCCAGCTTCAGCACCCACGCCTGCATCGCGAGCCCGAAGCAGACGATCGCCCCGCCCCACACCAGCGTGTGAACCGACAGCGTGACGATGTTCAGCGCGCTCGGGAACAGGATCAGCAGACAGGCCGACAGCGCGATGATCGACGCAAGCAAAAAATCGGCCGGCCGTTCCGGAAACACGCGATTGAAGCAGAGCGCGGCCGGCATGCCGGCCACGCCGAACAGGATCAGCACGTAGGTAATCCGGCTGCTGCTCGCATGATTGACGCTCTGCACGAACGGCTCGATGTACGTGTACGACGTGAAGTGCGCGGATA
Organism: Burkholderia sp. SCN-KJ; assembly: GCF_024656005.1. Lineage (NCBI taxonomy): Bacteria > Pseudomonadati > Pseudomonadota > Betaproteobacteria > Burkholderiales > Burkholderiaceae > Burkholderia > Burkholderia sp. SCN-KJ. The sequence continues at coordinate 147,316 of NZ_JANKOG010000005.1, read as the reverse complement.
CGACCAGCACGGTGATCGCATACAGCGCCACGAGCGCCGGCTTCCTGAGAAACGCGCCAATGCTGGAAAGCGATCCGGCGCCCTGGCTCGGCAGCACCGGCAGCGTCATGCGCAGCATCAGCAGCGCGACGGCCGCCGCGCCGCCAATCACGAGGAACGTCACGCGCCAGCCGAGCGCCTCGCCGATCACGCGCCCGAGCGGAATGCCGGCGACCATCGCGATCGCCGTGCCCATCGCGAGCAGGCTGAGCGCGCGGCTTTTCCGGTCGCTCGGCGCGAGCCGCACGGCCAGCGGAACGGAAATCGACCAGAACACCGCGTGCGCGCACGCGATGCCGAGCCGGCCGATCATCAGCACCGTGAAATTCCATGCGACGCCGGTCACGACATGGCTGCCGACGAACACCAGCAGCGCACAGCTCAGCAGCTTGCGGCGCTCGACGTGGCGCGTGACGAACGTGAGCGGCAGCGACACGACAGCGACGGCCCACGCGTAAATCGTCAGCATCAGGCCGACGTCGGTCGGCGGCATCCGCAGGCTGTCGCCGATCGCGCTCAGCAGCGCGACAGGCACGAACTCGGTGGTATTGAAGATGAAGGCAGCAAGGGCCAGGGCCAGGACGCCCCACCACGACTGCTCGGAACTGACGGCGTCCGGGGTTGCCATACGGGAATTCGACGAAGGTTGGGGGCGCGTGCGGCGCGGGCAGCCGGCCCGGCGCATCGGCGCGATTGTACCAGCGGCACATGACATGCCGCGGCGGGCCGCGCCGCCGGGACATGGCGATGACACGGCCGCGCGCCGATAATGCGTCGAAGGACATTTCACGGACGATTTGCCCGAACGTCATCGGGCCGGGAGATTCACATGCGCATTGAAACGTCGTTTCTGTTCGATCTCGACGGCACGCTCGTCGACAGCGTCTATCAGCACGTGCTCGCGTGGAAGGAAGCGCTCGATGCCGAAGGCATCGAGCTGTCGGTATGGCGCATCCACCGCAAGATCGGGATGAGCGGCGGCCTGTTCCTGAACCAGCTGCTGCGCGAGACGGCCGGCGACATCGACGCCGAGCGCGTCGAGCGGCTCGCGCGGCTGCACGCGGCCGCGTACCAGCGGCTGCGCGCACAGGTACGGCCGCTGCCGGGCGCGCGCGAGCTGCTGGCCGCGCTGTCGAACGCGGGCATCCGCTGGGCGATCGCGACCAGCGGGCGGATGGAAACGGCCGCCATCAACCTCGAGGCGCTCGGTGTCGATCCGGCGAAGAACGTGGTCGTCACGCGCGACCAGGTCAAGTATGCGAAGCCGGATCCCGACCTGTTCCTGACGGCCGCCGCGAAGCTGAACGTGCCGATCGAGCACACGGTGGTGGTCGGCGACAGCATCTGGGACATGCTCGCCGCGAGCCGCTGCCGCGCGCTGGGCGTCGGGCTGCTGTCGGGCGGTTACGGCAGCGACGAGCTGGAACGCGCGGGGGCGCTGCGCGTGTACGACGATCCGGCGGATCTGCTCTGGCATCTCGACGAGATCGCGGCACGGCCATAGACCGGTCGCGTTAGCGGATCCGGTCGCGCGCAGCATTTAAGACGCGTCGCCCGGCGCGCGCGGCGTCGGCATGCAGTCACGAAAGCGCCGAGCCGCGCACACGCGCCCTGTTGATCGAATCGGGTCGGGTCGGTCGAATCGATTCGATTCGATTCGCCCCGAATCAATCGTCATCGACCCGCTTGTCGATCAGATAACGCCCGCGCTCGACGCCCGCGCGCAGCGCCTCCTCCTGCGTCGACCATTCGGAGCCGGCCGGCTCCGGCACGATCAGCTCGATGCGGGCACCGTCGACATAGACCTGCACCTCGTCGCCCCACGCGCCGCGCGCGTTGCGTCGCGCCCATACGCGAATCTCGTGGCCGCGATACGGGTCGCGAACCTGTGCGTCCTGTTGATGTTGCATCCTGGCCTCCTGTACTTATCTGCGATGGCGATGCAAAAAATGCGCGCCGCATGACCGCCGCGCGCGCCGTCGGCCCCGCGCGCACGCGCCGTGCCCGCTATCGGCCACCCCGGCACGTGTCTTGCGTTCGTGCCCGGTATCGAACCGCTCCGGTCCGCCAGACAACAAAGGAGGCCGCGATGATCGGCCATATCGAACTCGTCGGACGCCTGCTGCTCGCCGCGCTGCTCGGCAGCGTGATCGGGCTCGAACGCGAACGGCTGAACTGGGCCGCCGGGTTGCGTACGCACATGCTGGTGTGCGTCGGCTCGGCCCTCGTGATGCTCGTCTCCACCTTCGGCTTCGAGGACGTGCGCGGGCAATACGGCGTCGTGCTCGATCCGTCGCGGGTCGCGGCCCAGGTGGTCTCGGGCATCGGCTTTCTCGGCGCCGGCTCGATCCTGCTGCGCGGCGAAGTCGTGCGCGGGCTGACGACGGCCGCGAGCCTGTGGGCGGTGGCCGGCGTCGGCCTGGCCGCGGGCGGCGGCATGTACGTCGCGTCGATCGGCGCGACGGCGATCGTGCTCGCGATCCTGGCGGGCGTGAAGCCGCTCGAGCGCCGCTTCATCGCGCAGCGGCAGCAGCGCACGCTGCGGCTCGTCGTCGAGCGCGGCGGCCTGACGCTCGGCGTCCTGCACGACACGCTCGGCGCGGGCCGCGTGCGCGTGAAGCGGTTCATCGTCCAGCAGTCCGACGACGATCCGGACACCGACGACATCTCGATATCGTTCTCGCGCACGAGCGGCGCGGAATTTGCGGCGATCTGCGAATCCCTGCAAGGCATCGCCGGCGTGCGGACCTGCAGTCCCGACACCTCGTCAAGGAGTTTCGCGTGACCCAGACCGACCTGCTTTCCTATCTCGTATCGAGCCAGCTGGCCGCGCGCATGCGCGGCGGCACCTGGCTCACCACCAGCCAGGTAGTCGGCGCGCTGCGCGCGTGGCTCGCGTGCCATCACGCCGACTGCGGCTGGCTCGACCGGATCCGGATCGCGAACGCGTCCGCGACGATCGCGCAAGGCATCTACGAAATCGTGGCCGCGTACGGCGAACCCGAGCGCGGCGAACGCGTCCGGCTCGACGCCGGTTCGCCCGAACTGCAGGCGCTGCGCGCACGTTGCGACGCGCTGCTGCAACGCATCGGCGGCGGCGGGGACGTCGACGCCCGATGATCGCGCCGGACCGCATGCCGCGCGCCACCGTCGCGACGGCGGGCCCCGACGACACGGCGGCCGCCGCCTCGCGCACGGCCGAACCGGTGCGACACGGCCTGCTCGAATGCGGACGCAACTGCGACACGATCCGCGGCGCGGACCGCTTCGCGATGCTGGTGGACGGCGCCGCGTATTTCGCGACGCTGCGCGCCGCGCTGCGGCGGGCGCGCCATACGGTGTTCATCGTCGGCTGGGACGTCGACAGCCGGATGCGCCTCGCGCCGGCCGACGCCGCCGGCGACGGCCTGCCCGACACGCTCGGCGCGTTCCTGCACGCGCTCGCGACCGCGCGCCACAACCTGCGCATCTACGTGCTCGCGTGGGACTTCGCGATGATCTACGCGCTGGAGCGCGACTGGCCGCCCGTCTATCGCGCCGCATGGCGCGCGCATCGCGGCATCCGGTTCCGCCTCGACGACACCCATCCGCGCGGCGCGTCGCATCACCAGAAACTCGTCGTGATCGACGACCGGCTCGCGTTCGTCGGCGGGCTCGACCTGACGCGCGAGCGCTGGGATACGCCCGCGCACGCGGCCGACGATCCGCGCCGCCGTGACGCCCGCGGCATGCCGTACGGCCCGTTTCACGACGTGCAGGCGATGTTCGACGGCGACGCGGCCGCCGCGATCGGCGAGCAGGCGCGCACGCGCTGGCGCAATGCATGCGGGCGTCCGATCGCGATCCGCGCGCGGCGCCATCTCGAGCGTGACGAAGACGTCGATCCGTGGCCGCCCGGCGCGCGCGTCGACGTGAGCCACGTGCGGCTCGGCATCGCGTACACGGCGCCGCGCCACCGCGACCGCGAGCCGGTGCAACAGGTGCGCGCGCTCGTCGAGGACACGATTCGCGCCGCGCGGCGCCACCTGTACATCGAGAACCAGTATTTCACCGCGGCCGTGGTGCGCGAAACGTTGTCCGCGCGACTGGCCGACCCGCACGGGCCGGACGTGACGGTCGTGGCGCCCCGCGTGCAGAGCGGCTGGCTGCAGGAAGCGACGATGGGCGTGCTGCGCGCGCGGCTGCACGACACGCTCAAGTCCGCCGACCGCTTCGGCCGCTACCGGCTGCTGTACCCGCATGTCGACGGCCTCGGCGACGCATGCGTGAACGTGCACAGCAAGATCCTCGTCGTCGACGACGAATGCATCGTGATCGGCAGCGCGAACCTGAACAACCGGTCGATGGTGCTCGACACCGAATGCTGCATCGCGCTCGTCGCGGCGGGCGAGCCGCGCATCCGCACCGCGATCGCCGGCCTGCGCGACCGCCTGCTGGCCGAACATCTCGGCACGCCGCCGGCCACCGTCGCCGCTGCGTTCGCGCAAGCCGAGCGGCCGAACGCCGCGCTCGACCGGCTGCGCGCGAAACCGGGCCGCACGCTGCGCGTGCTCGACCCGGTCGTGACGCCGCAGCTCGACGCGTTGGTGCCGGTCAGCGCGCGGCTCGACCCCGAGCAGCCGATCGAGCCGGACCGGTTCGTCCGCGAATTCCTGCCGCGCGAGCAGCATCGCCCGCTGACCGCGCGCTTCCTCGCGCTCGGCGCGGCCGTGCTGCTGATCGCCGCGCTCGCGTTCGCGTGGCGCTTCTCGCCGCTCGGCAAGGCGCTGAACGTCGCGGCGCTCGCGCAGGCGGCGGCCCGCGCCGCGGCGCTGCCGGGCGCGCCCGCCCTGCTGCTGGCCGGCTACGTGGTCGCGGCGACGCTGTCGGTGCCGATCACGCTGCTGATTGCCGCGACGGGGCTCGTGTTCGGCGCGTGGCCGGGCTTCGCTTACGCGGCCGTCGGCACGCTGACGGCCGCCGCCGCGACCTACGGGATCGGCCGCTGGCTCGGGCGCGACGCGGTGCGCCGATTCGCCGGCGCGCGCGCGAACCGGCTCAGCGAACACATCGGCCGGCGCGGCGTGGTTGCGATGGCCGTGCTGCGGCTGTTGCCGATCGCGCCGTTTACGATCGTGAACCTGGTCGCCGGCGCATCGCACATCGGCCTGCGCGACTTCCTGGTCGGCACCGCGATCGGGATGCTGCCGGGCATCTTGCTGACGGTCACGTTCGCGCACCAGCTGACCGCCGCGTTCCGCCATCCGGGCCCCGGCGCATTTGCGTGGCTCGCGGCGATCGGCATCGCGCTGGTCGGCGTGTCGGTGCTGCTCGTCAGGGTGCTGCGACGATGGCGCTGAGCCGGCAGCCGGCCCCGCCGCCGGACATCGTCACGTCGGACGGCGCGCCCGCCGCCGCGCCGGGCGGACGCGACCTGCGCATTGCGACGTACAACATCCGCGGCGGCTACGGTGCGTGGCCCGCGCGCGCGGCCGATCGAATCGCGGCGGTGATCCACGAGCTCGACGCGGACGTGATCGCGCTGCAGGAAGTGCCGCTCGGCGGCGCGCGCGCGCCCGACGTGCTCGCGCACCTGCGCGACGCGACCGGCATGCACGCGGTGGCCGGCCCGACCATCGACACGCCGGAGCGCCGCTACGGCAACGCGGTGCTGTCGCGCTGCCCGATCCGCGCCGCGCGCACGCTCGACCTGTCGTTCCACCCGCGCGAGCCGCGCGGCGCGCTCGATGCGGACATCGACTGCGGCGCCGGCACGCTGCGCGTGGTCGCGACCCATCTCGGGCTGTCGGCGAACGAACGCAGCGCGCAGGTGCAGCGGCTGCTTGCCGCCTTCGACACCGGTGCGATGCCGGTGATCCTGATGGGCGACATCAACGAATGGTTCGTGCGCGGCCGCGCGCTGCAGGCGCTGGTCACGCGGTTCCGCCGCGCGCCGGCGCCGCGCACGTTCCCGACGCTGTACCCGGTGTTCTCGCTCGACCGGATCTGGATCCATCCGGGCGAGTTGCTGGTCGACGTGACCGTGCATCGCAGCATGCTGGCCCGGCGCGCGTCGGATCATTACCCGCTCGTCGCGCGCATGCGTGCGCGCTCCGCGCCCGGCACACCGCCTGCGTGCGACGCACACCGCGCCGACGAAACCTGACGGAGCAAGCCCATGCGAACCGACGAACTCGACGGAACGGCCCTCGACTACTGGTGCGCGCGCGCACTGTGCGCGGACGACGAAAACACGCTGTACTTCACGGCCGTCGAGCCGCAGGTGATCGTGACCGCCGCGTGCGATGCGTTGCGGCGCCTCGACGCGCATTTCGCGCCGTCGGCGTCGTGGGCCGACGCGGGGGCGGTGCTCGATCGCGTCGGCGACCTGCGGATCGCGCGGCGCGGCGACGGCGTCGAATGCGACGCGTGCTTCATCGACGGCCCGTCGACCTGCGCGGCACGCGCGCCCGACGCGCGCACCGCGTTGCTGCGCGCGTTCGTGCGCGCGCGCTTCGGCGACGAGGTCGATACCCCGCCGCCGTTTCCGCACCGGATCGAGCGCGGCGCACCGGTGCGCTACGACCCCGGTGCGCCGCTTCCCGAAACGGACGACGATCCGGCCGCCGGCGACAGTTCGGACATTCGCTCGATTCCGCGCATGTGACGACGCCGGAGGCCCGGGCATGGGCCATGCATGCGATGCAGTGACCCTCCCGCGTTCATGTAAAAAGGACAAGGGGCCGCCCCCGGCATCCCGCCCGCGCGTTGCCGCGCCGGGCGCCGCACCGCAGGCACGCGGGTTGCGGCGCACGACCGTTACCGTTCGCCGCCGCCCGGACCCGCCATCCATGAACGCCACCCCGCCCTTCGCTCCCCACCTCTACTTCTGCGACGCGCGCCTCGTCGGCCCGCTCGACGCGTGGCCCGACACGTTCGCGCACATCGCCGGCATGGGCTTCGATCACGTGCTGATCGGCGGCTTCTGGGCCGCCAGCGTCGCGGGTTTTCCGCGCCACGTCGCCGACTTCCACCGGCCGGCCGCGACGTTCGCGACGCGCGCCGGCGCGCTCGAAACCTTCTCGCGGCTCGCCCAGCTCGCGCACGGCCACGGGCTGCGAGTGCTGCTCGAAGTCGTGCCCGACCGCATCGCGCGCGACAATCCGCTGCGCGCCGAGCATCCGGACTGGTACGCCGAGCGCGCGCACGACGACGCGCTGATCGATCCACGCTGCGGCGCGCATGAACTCGACGTCGCCCATGCGCGGGTCGGCGACGACGCGACGCACGACGCGCTCGCCGCGTGGTGGTGCGCGCATCTCGCCGCGTTCGCGGATGCCGGCGCGGCCGGCTTCCTGATCGACGCGCCGCATCACCTGCCGGCCGCGTGGTGGCCCGGCTGGCGCGCGGCGTTGCGGCGCGCGCGCCCGGACGTCGCGGTGCTGGCCGGCGTGCCCGGCCATGCACGCGACGCGCTCGCGCAACTCGAGGGAGCCGGCTTCGACGCGGTGTTCTCGTCGGTACGCTGGTGGGATCTGCGCTCGCCGTGGTTTGCGGACGAGCACCGGCTGCTGCGCCGCATCGGCTCGCCGATCGCGTTTCCCGACGCCTTCGACGGCCCGCGTCTTGCCGACGACTGGCACGACGCGCCGGACGAGACGCTCGCCCGCGCGTACCACCGCGCGCTGTGGACCGCGGCTGCGCTCGGCACCGGCTGGCTCGTGCCGATGGGCTTCGAGCGCGGCATCGCGCTGCCGCTGATGGTGCGCGATGCGGACGCCGCGCGCTATCGCGCCGCGTTCGACGTCGCGCGCTTCGACCTGTCCGGCGCGATTGCCGACGCGAATGCGTGGCGCCGCGCGACGCCGCTTGCGGCCGGGCGCGGCGAAATCGCGCAACTGAGCGCGCCCGGCGCGGCCGCGACCGCGCTGCTGCGCGGCATGGGCCCGTCGCTCGAGCACGACGACACGGCACTGCTGGTCGCGCTGAATCCCGCTCTCGATGCCGACGCGCCGGTCGATCCGGCGACGATCCTGCCCGGTGTGCCGGGCGGCTTCACGCAGGTCGCGACGCCGGCGGGCACGCACGCGCATCCACCGGTCGCGCTGGCCGCCTTCACGCTCGAACCCGGCGGCTACGCGCTGCTCGACGCGCGGCGCGCGCCGCCCGCGACCACGCGCGCCGGCGCCGCGGACGAGCGCGCCGCGCTGTCCGCCGCGCTCGCGGCCGACCGGATCGCGATCGAACGCGTCGAGCCGGCGGTCGACGGCGGCCGCTTCGCGATCAAGCGCGTGATCGGCGAAACGCTGGTTGTGCACGCATCGATCTTCACCGACGGCCATGCGCATCTCGCGGCCGCGCTGCAGTGGCGCGCGGACGACGAAGAGGACTGGCGCGAAGTGCCGTTCGTCGAGGAACCGAACGACCGCTGGCACGCGCGCATCGCGCTCGACCGGCTCGGCCGCCACGCGTTCCGCGTGATCGCGTGGCGCGACGACTGGGCCTCGCTCGTCACCGACATCGCGAAGAAGCGCGCGGCCGGCCAGGACGTGACGCTGGAGGTGCGCGAGGCGCAGCTGCTGCTCGCGACCGCGCTGAAGCGCGCCGCGCCGGACGGTCCGCACGCGTTCCGGCAGATGGAACGGCTGGCGGCCGACTTCGACGACGCGTCGCACGAACGCCGTCTCGCACTACTCGGCGAACCCGCGCTCGCCGACGCCTACGCGGCGCTGCGCTACCGGCCGTTCGTCACGCACGACGAGACCGTCTACCCGGTCGAGGTCGAGCGTCGCGCCGCACGCTTTTCCAGCTGGTACGAGCTGTTCCCGCGCTCGGCGAGCAACGACCCGCACCGGCACGGCACCTTTGACGACGTGATCGCGCAACTGCCGCGCATTCGCGACATGGGCTTCGACGTGCTGTATTTCCCGCCGATCCACCCGATCGGCACGACCGCGCGCAAGGGCCGCAACAACACGCTGAAGGCCGGCCCCGACGACGTCGGCAGCCCGTACGCGATCGGCTCGCCGGACGGCGGCCACACGGCCGTGCATCCGCAGCTCGGCACGCTCGCGTCGTTCCGCGCGCTGATCGATGCGGCGCGCGCGCAGGGGCTCGAAATCGCGCTGGATTTCGCGATCCAGTGCTCGCCCGACCATCCGTGGCTCGCCGCCCATCCGGGCTGGTTCGCATGGCGGCCCGACGGCTCGCTGCGCTATGCGGAAAATCCGCCGAAGCGCTACCAGGACATCGTGAATCCCGACTTCTATGCGCCCGACGCGCTGCCCGACCTGTGGCTCGCGCTGCGTGACGTGGTGTTGTTCTGGGTCGAAGCCGGCGTGCGGATCTTCCGCGTCGACAACCCGCACACGAAGCCGCTGCCGTTCTGGGCATGGATGATCGCGGACGTGCGCGGCAAGCATCCGGACGTCGTGTTCCTGTCGGAGGCGTTCACGCGGCCCGGGATGATGTACCGGCTCGCGAAGATCGGCTTCTCGCAGTCGTATACGTACTTCACGTGGCGCGAGACGAAGCGCGAATTCATCGACTACCTGACCGAGCTGAGCGCCGGTCCCGCGCGCGAGTTCTTCCGGCCGAACTTCTTCGTGAACACGCCCGACATCAATCCGCGCCACCTGCAGAACGCGCCGCGCTCGCAGTTCGTGATCCGCGCGGCGCTCGCCGCGACGCTCGCCGGCTCGTGGGGCCTGTACTCGGGGTTCGAAATCGGCGAATCGGCACCGCTGCCCGACAGCGAGGAATACGCGGACGCGGAGAAATACGAGCTGCGCGCGCGCGACTGGGCCAAGGCCGCCCACATCGGCGGCGAAGTCGCGCGGCTGAACCGCGCGCGGCGCGAGCATCCGGCGCTGCAGACCCACCTCGGCCTCACGTTCGCCGACGCGGACAACGACCAGGTGCTCGTGTTCGTGAAGGCGACGCCCGCGCACGACAGCGTCGTCGCGGTCGCGATCAGCCTCGACCCGTGGCATCCGCAGGCCGCGAACTTCACGCTCGATGCGTCACTGTGGCGCGGCCTCGGGCTCGTCGACGGCGAACCGCTCGATGCGCTCGAACAGGACGCCGCGCGCGCCGAAACCTGGCGCGGGCATCGCCAGTACGTGTCGCTCGACCCGCACGTGCGGCCCTATGCGATCTGGCGGCTCGCGCCGTCTCCCGGCGCCGCGCGAGCGGCGGCGCCCGACCCGGGCGGTGCCCGGGGCCCTTCCGGAGCACACGCATGATGAAACGCGAAGACTCCCTCGACGACGTGCGGCGCGCGCAGTTCCCGTCGCTCGCCCCGGCCGGCACGCCGCGCCGGCGCCGTGCGCGGCGCCGCGCGCCCGCGCTCTGCGCGGACGATCCGCTGTGGTACAAGGACGCGATCATCTACCAGGTGCACGTGAAGTCGTTCTACGACTCGAACAACGACGGGATCGGCGACTTCCCCGGCCTGATCGCGAAGCTCGACTACATCGCCGAGCTCGGCGTCGACACCATCTGGCTGCTGCCGTTCTACCCGTCGCCACGCCGCGACGACGGCTACGACATCGCCGACTACCGCGACGTGCATCCCGACTACGGCACGCTCGCCGACGTGCGGCGCTTCATCCGCGAAGCGCACGCACGCGGCATCCGCGTGATCGCCGAGCTCGTGATCAACCACACGTCGGACCAGCACCCGTGGTTCCAGCGCGCGCGGCGCGCGAAACCGGGCTCGATGCATCGCGACTACTACGTGTGGTCCGACACCGACACGAAATACGCGGGCACGCGGATCATCTTCCTCGATACCGAAACGTCGAACTGGACCCACGACCCGATCGCCGGCCAGTACTACTGGCACCGCTTCTACTCGCACCAGCCGGACCTCAACTTCGACAACCCGGCCGTGGTGCGCGAGGTGATCCAGGTGATGCGCTTCTGGCTCGACCTCGGCATCGACGGGCTGCGGCTCGACGCGGTGCCGTACCTGGTCGAGCGCGAAGGCACCAACAACGAGAACCTGCCCGAGACGCATGCGATCCTGAAGCGGATCCGCGCGACGATCGACGCCGAGTACCCGAACCGGATGCTGCTCGCGGAGGCGAACCAGTGGCCGGAGGACGTGCAGGAATACTTCGGCAACGAGGACGAATGCCACATGGCGTTCCACTTTCCGCTGATGCCGCGCATCTACATGTCGATCGCGAGCGAGGACCGCTTCCCGATCGTCGACATCATGCGGCAGACGCCGGCGCTCGCACCGAGCAACCAGTGGGCCGTGTTCCTGCGCAATCACGACGAGCTGACGCTCGAGATGGTCACCGATTCGGAGCGCGACCTGCTGTGGCAGACCTATGCGAGCGACCGGCGCGCGCGGATCAATCTCGGCATCCGGCGCCGCCTCGCGCCGCTGATGGAGCGCGACCGGCGCCGCATCGAACTGATCAACTCGCTGCTGCTGTCGATGCCCGGCACGCCGGTGATCTACTACGGCGACGAACTCGGGATGGGCGACAACATCCACCTGGGCGACCGCGACGGCGTGCGCACGCCGATGCAATGGTCGTCCGATCGCAACGGCGGCTTCTCGCGCGCGGACCCGGAACTGCTGGTGCTGCCGCCCGTGATGGGCTCGCTATACGGCTACGACGCGATCAACGTGGAAGCGCAGACGCGCGACCCGCATTCGCTTCTGAACTGGACGCGCCGCATCCTGTCGACGCGCCGCGCGACGCAGTCGTTCGGGCGCGGCACGATCCGCTTCCTGCGCCCGGAGAACCGCAAGGTGCTCGCCTACCTGCGCGAACTCGAAGGCCACGAGACGGTGCTGTGCGTCGCGAACCTGTCGCGCGCGTCGCAGGCCGTCGAACTCGACCTGTCCGAATTCGCGGGCCGCGTGCCGATCGAGATGACGTCGGATTCACCGTTTCCGCCGGTCGGCCAGCTCCCGTATCTCCTCACCTTCCCGCCGTACGGGTTCCTGTGGTTCGTGCTGTCCGAGCATGGCCGCGAGCCGTCGTGGCGGCAGCCGCACGCGCAGCCGCTGCCCGAGTACGTGACGATCGTGATGCGGCGCGGCGACGCGCGGCCGGACGTCGGCCAGCTGCATGCGCTCGCGCACGATGCGCTCGCGTCGTGGCTCGCGCGGCGGCGCTGGTTCGCGTCGAAGGACCGCAAGATCGGCGACGCGTGGCTGAACGTCGTCACGCCGATGCCGGACGAGCCGTTCCAGTACGCGGAAGCATGGGTATCCGCGAGCGACGGCGGGGTCGAACGCTACGTCGTGCCGCTGGCCGCCGCGTGGGGCGGCGAGACGTCGCAGCCGCTGTTCGCGCAGCTCGCGCTCGCGCGCGTGCGGCGCGGCCATACCGTCGGTTACCTGACCGACGCGTTTGCGCTGCCGTCGTTCGCGCGCGGGATGCTGCGCAAGCTGCGCGACGGCGCGACGGTGCCGACTTCCGACGGTGGCCGCCTCGACTTCCTGCCCGAGCAGGCGCTCGCCGCGCTCGATCCCGGCGACGACGCCGAAGTGCGCTGGCTCGCGGCCGAGCAGAGCAACAGCTCGCTCGTGATCGGCGATGCGATCGTGCTGAAGCTGGTGCGCAAGGTCGCGCACGGGATCCATCCGGAAGCGGAGATGAGCCGCCACCTGACGCGGATCGGCTATGCGAACACCGCGACGCTCGCCGGCGAAGTCGTGCACGTCGATCCGGACGGCACGCCGCATACGGTCGCGATCCTGCAGCGCTACGTCGACAACCAGGGCGACGCGTGGACGCGTTCGTTCGACTTCCTGAGACGTGCGGTCGACGAGCTCGCGCTGCCGGCCGTCGACGAAGGCGACGCGACGGAGTCCGGCGAGGAACCGGACGCGCTGCTCGGCTACGCGGCGTTCGCGGGGATCGTCGGCACGCGGCTCGGCCAGTTGCACGTCGCGCTCGCGCAGCCGTCCGACGACCCGGCGTTCGCGCCGGAGCGCGCGACCCCGGCACGCGTCGATCACTGGCGCAGCGATGCGATCGCGTCGTTCGAGCACGCGCTCGACGTGCTGGGCACGCGGCTCGATACGCTGGCCCCCGCCGAGCGGGCCGCCGCGGACACGCTGCTCGCGTCGCGCGACGCGGCCGTGCAGGCGCTCGGCGAACTGGTGCCGCGCACCCTCGACGCGCAATGCACGCGGATCCACGGCGATTTCCATCTCGGCCAGGTGCTCGACGTGCAGGGCGATGCGCTGCTGATCGACTTCGAGGGCGAGCCCGCGCGCCCGCTGGAGCGGCGCCGCGCGAAGTCGCATCCGCTGCGCGACGTGGCCGGCTTCCTGCGCTCGCTGTCGTACGTGAGCGCGGCCGCGCAGTTCGTGATCGAGAAGGCGCCGCCGCAGGCGGCCGGCCGCAAGCGCGCGCTGTTCGACCGCTTCGGGCAGGCCGCCGCCGACCGCTTCGTCGAATGCTATCGCGCGGCCGCCGAGCAGGCGCCCGAACGCTTCGTCGACCCGCGTTATGCCGATCGCCTGCTCGCGTTGTTCCTGATCGACAAGGCGTCGTACGAGCTGTGCTACGAAGCCGCGAACCGCCCCGACTGGCTCGGCGTGCCGGTCGGCGGGCTCGCCGCGCTCGTCGAACGCCTGCTCGACACGCACGGTGAACCCGACGACGGAGGCACCCGATGACCGACACGCTGTTCGACCGCCACGATATCGATGCGCTGCTCGCCGGGCGCCATCCGGACCCGTTCGCGTGCCTCGGCCCGCACGGGGAAGCCGGGCGGACCGTCGTGCGCGCGCTGCTGCCCGGCGCGCGGCGCGTGCGCGCGGTGACGCCCGACGGCGACGAACTCGGCACGCTCGCGTGCGTCGACGAAGCCGGCTGCTTCGCCGGGACGATCGCACGCGACGGCCACTACCGGCTCGCGATCGAGTGGCCCGATACGCGGCAGGTGACCGACGATGCGTATGCGTTCGGCACGCTGCTCGACGACGCGGCGCTCGCGCGCTTCGCGGCCGGCGACCCGGCCGCCGTGCTCGAGTGCCTCGGGGCGACGCCCACGCGCGTCGACGGCATCGACGGCGTGCGCTTCGCGGTATGGGCGCCGAACGCGCTGCGCGTGTCGGTGGTCGGCGACTTCAACACCTGGGACGGCCGCCGTCATCCGATGCGGCTGCGGCGCCCGTGGGGCGTGTGGGAACTGTTCGTGCCGGACATCGGCGCCGGCGAGCACTACAAGTACGAGCTGTGCGCGAGCGACGGCCGCGTGCTGCCGCACAAGGCCGATCCGTGCGCGCGCGCGACCGAAGCGCCGCCGCGCACTGCATCGGTCGTCGCCGACACGGCGGCGCTCGACGCGTTCGCATGGCATGACGACGGCTGGATTCACGCGCGGCCGCATCCGGATCGTCGCTTTCGGGTGCCGTGGTCGATCTACGAGGTGCATCCGGAATCGTGGCAGCGCGTGCCCGAGGAAATGGACCGCAGTTCGACCTGGGACGAACTCGCCGAGCGGCTGATCCCGTACGTGCGCGGCATGGGCTTCACGCACGTCGAGTTCATGCCGATTTCCGAGTACCCGTTCGGCGGCTCGTGGGGCTACCAGCCGCTCGCGCAGTTCGCGCCGTCGGCGCGCTTCGGGCCGGTCGACGGCTTCGCGCGCTTCGTCGACCGCGCGCACGCGGCCGGCATCGGCGTGATCGTCGACTGGGTGCCCGCGCATTTCCCGAACGATCCGCACGGCCTCGCTCAGTTCGACGGCAGCGCGCTGTACGAGCACGCCGATCCGCGCGAGGGCATGCATCCCGACTGGAACACCTGCGTGTTCAACCTCGGGCGCACCGAGGTCGGCGCGTTCCTCGTCGCGTCGGCGCTCGCGTGGGCGCGCCGCTATCACGTCGACGGGATCCGCGTCGACGCGGTCGCGTCGATGCTGTACCGCGACTACTCGCGCCGGGAAGGCGAATGGGTGCCGAACATCCACGGCGGGCGCGAGAACCTCGAAGCGGTCGCGTTCCTGCGCACGCTGAACGACACGCTGCATGGTGCGCTCGCGCCGCCGGGCATCGTCACCTTCGCGGAGGAATCGACCGCGTGGCCGGGCGTCACCGCGGCGACCCGCGACGGCGGGCTCGGCTTCGACTTCAAGTGGAACATGGGCTGGATGCACGACACGCTCGCGTATCTGCGCGAGGATCCGATCCATCGCCGCTATCACCACGACCGGATGACGTTCGGGCTCGTGTATGCGTTCTCCGAGCGCTTCGTGCTGCCGCTGTCGCACGACGAGGTCGTGCACGGCAAGGGTTCGCTCGCCGCGAAGATGCCCGGCGACGCGTGGCAGCGGCTCGCGACGCTGCGCGCGTACTTCGGCTTCATGTGGGCGCATCCGGGCAAGAAGCTGCTGTTCATGGGCAGCGAATTCGCGCAATGGGCCGAGTTCGCGCACGACGCGACGCCGCACTGGGACCTGCTCGACGCGCCCGCGCATCGCGGCGTGCAGCGGCTCGTGCGCGACCTGAACCGCGCGTACGCGGCCGAACCGGCGCTGCATGCGCTCGATTGCGATGCGGCCGGCTTCGCGTGGCTGATCGGCGACGATCGCGACAACAGCGTGTTCGCATTCGCGCGCCGCGACGACACCGGGCGGCTCGTCGTCGCGGTCTGCAACTTCACGCCGGTGCCGCGTGCCGGCTATCGCGTCGGCCTGCCCGCGCCCGGGCAGTGGCGTGAACTGATGAACACCGATGCCGCCGTGTACGGCGGCACGAATGCCGGCAACGACGGGACCGTGTGGACGGAGGAGATCCCCGCACACGGCGTGTCGTGGTCGGCCACCTTGCGCCTGCCGCCGCTCGCGACGCTGTGGCTGAGCCCGGCCTGACACCCGGCGCCCTCGACACGGAGACGATCCCCATGCCGACCGCCCTGCCCGCCCGTCTCGAACCCGGCCGCTGCCATCCGCTCGGCGCGGCCTGGGACGGCCTCGGCACCAACTTCGCGGTGTTTTCCGCGCATGCGCAGCGTATCCAGCTGTGCGTGTTCGACCCGACCGGCCGCAAGGAGCTCGCGCGCCTCGACCTGCCCGAATGCACCGACGAGGTGTGGCACGGCTACCTGCCGAACGCGCATCCGGGCACCGTGTACGGCTTTCGCGCGGACGGCCCGTACCAGCCGCAGCACGGCCATCGCTTCAATCCGACCAAGCTGCTGCTCGACCCGTACGCGCGCAAGCTGGTCGGCCACTTTCGCTGGTCCGACGCGCTGTTCGGCTATCGCGTGCATTCGAACCGCGCGGACCTGTCGATGGACCGCCGCGACTCGGCGCCCGCGATGCCGAAGGCCGTGGTGGTCGACGAGGCGTTCGACTGGAGCATGGACCGGCGCCCCAACGTGCCGTGGCGCAGCACCGTGATCTACGAGGCCCACGTGCGCGGCGCATCGATGCGCCGCGCCGGGTTGCGCGCGCCGGAGCGCGGAACGTTCGCGTCGCTCGCGCATCCGGCGTTCATCGATCACCTGCTGTCGATCGGCGTGACGACGGTCGAGCTGCTGCCGGTGCACGCGTTCCTGCAGCAGCGCGCGCTCGTGAACCGCGGGCTGCGCAACTACTGGGGCTACGACACGGCCGCGTTCTTCGCGCCGGAGCCGGCCTACCTGTCGACGCGGCGGCTCGACGAGATGCGCATCGCGATCCGGCAGCTGCACGCGGCCGGCATCGAAGTCGTGCTCGACGTCGTCTACAACCACACGTGCGAAGGCAACGAGCTCGGCCCGACGCTGTCGTGGCGCGGCCTCGACAACGCGAGCTACTACCGGCTGCGGCCGGACGACCCGCGCTACCACGTCGACGAGACCGGCTGCGGCAACACGCTGAACCTGTCGCATCCGCGCGTCGTGCAGATGGTGATGGATTCGCTGCGCTACTGGGCGAGCGCGTTCAACGTCGACGGCTTTCGCTTCGATCTCGGCGTGACGCTCGGCCGCGAGGATCATGGCTTCGAGCCGGGCGCGGGTTTCTTCGACGCGCTACGGCAGGACCCGCTGCTCGCGCAGCGCAAGCTGATCACCGAGCCGTGGGATCTCGGCCCCGGCGGCTATCAGCTGGGCCGCCACCCGCCCGGCTTCGCCGAATGGAACGACCGCTTTCGCGACACCGTGCGGCGCTTCTGGCGCGGCGACGCCGGGCAGCGCCCGGAACTCGCCGCGCGGCTCGCGGGCTCGGCCGACCTGTTCAATCATCACCGGCGCCGCACCTGGGCGTCGGTCAACTTCATCACCGCGCACGACGGCTTCACGCTCGCCGATCTCGTGTCGTATGCGGACAAGCACAACGAAGCGAACGGCGAGGACAACCACGACGGCCACGGCGACAACTGCAGCGCGAACTGGGGCGTCGAAGGCGCCACCGACGACGCGTCGATCCGCGACCTGCGCGCGCGGGTCGCCCGCTCGATGCTCGCCACGCTGTTTACCGCACTCGGCACGCCGATGCTCGTGGCCGGCGACGAATTCGGCAGGACGCAGCACGGCAACAACAACGCGTATTGCCAGGACAACGAACTGTCCTGGCTCGACTGGGATCTCGCGCACAGCGACGAAGGCGCGCAGATGACGCGCTTCGTGTCGCGGCTCGCCGCGCTGCGGCGCATGTATCCGCTGATGTCGGCGCCGCGCTATCCGTCCGGCGACCGCGACGGTGCGCCGGGCATGCGCGAGATCGACTGGTTCGACGAGCGCGGCGACCCGCTGAGCGTGCCCGCATGGGAGGACGGCGAGCGTCGCGCGCTGACGATGCGGCGCGTCGGCACCGGCCGCACCGGGCGCACCGAGGCGCTGCTCGTGATGCTGAATGCGTCGACCCACGTCATCACGTTCAAGTTGCCCGCCCCCGTGCTCGACTATCGCGTGCTGCTCGACACCGCGTCGCCCGACGGCGGCCCGCGCGGCTGGCCTGACGCCGGCCTCGACGTCGCCGCGCACGCGGCCGTGATCGCCGTCGCGGCCGTGCCACCCGCCCCGCCCTCGTGAGGAGCCGCCATGACGTCACGCACCGCCCATCCGCCCGGCACGCACACATTCGCGTCGTCGTTCGGCGCGACCTGCCTCGACGCGGAACACACGCGCTTCCGGTTGTGGGCGCCCGCGAGCCGCACGGCCGCGGTCGAACTGCACGGCGAACGGCGCGTCGCGATGCTGCCGGCCGGGGACGGCTGGTTCGAGGTCGTCGCGCCGTGCGGTCCCGGCACGCTGTACCGCTTCCTGCTCGACGACGGTCTCGCGGCACCCGATCCCGCATCGCGCTTCCAGCCGCATGACGTGCACGGCCCGAGCCAGGTCGTCGACCCGGCCGCGTACCGCTGGCGCAACGACGCGTGGCGCGGGCGGCCGTGGCACGAGACGGTACTGTACGAACTGCACGTCGGCGCATGCGGCGGCTACGCGAACGTCGAACGGCGCCTGGCCGAGCTTGCCGCGCTCGGCGTGACCGCGATCGAGCTGATGCCCGTCAACGCGTTCCCGGGCGCGCGCAACTGGGGCTACGACGGCGTGCTGCCGTTCGCGCCCGCTGCGTCGTACGGACGGCCCGAGGAACTGAAGGCACTCGTCGACGCCGCGCACGGGCTCGGGCTGCAGGTGCTGCTCGACGTCGTCTACAACCACTTCGGCCCCGAAGGCAACCTGCTGCCGCGCTATGCACCGGGATTTTTCCGCGCGGACCGGCAGACCGCCTGGGGGCCCGCGATCGACTTCTCGCGTGCGCAGACGAGCGCGTTCTTCATCGACAACGCGCTGTACTGGCTCGACGAATTCCGCTTCGACGGCCTGCGCATCGACGCCGCGCATGCGATCGACGACGATGCATGGCTGCGCGAGCTCGCCCGCCGCGTGCGCGCGTATGCGGGCGATGCGCGCCACGTGCATCTGGTGCTCGAGGACGAGCGCAATCGGGCGAGCCTGCTCGGCCCCGGCGGTTTCGACGCGCAGTGGAACGACGACTTCCACAACAGCGCGCACGTGCTGCTCACCGGCGAGCGCGAAGGCTACTACCGCGCGTACGCCGATGCGCCGCTGCGCCATCTCGCGCGCACGCTCGGCGAAGGGTTCGCGTACCAGGGCGAGCCGTCGCCGCTGCACGACGGCGCGCCGCGCGGCGAGCCGAGCGCGCACCTGCCGCCGACCGCGTTCGTCACGTTCCTGCAGAACCACGACCAGATCGGCAACCGCGCCTTCGGCGAGCGGCTGCGCGCGCTCGCGAACGACGACGCGGTGCGCGCGGCAACTGCCCTGATGCTGCTCGCGCCGCAGGTGCCGCTGCTGTTCATGGGCGAGGAAGTCGGCAGCACGCAGCCGTTCCAGTTCTTCACCGACTATCGCGGCGCGCTCGCCGACGCGGTGCGCGAAGGCCGGCGCCGCGAGTTCGCCGCGTTTTCCGCGTTCGCCGATCCCGCGCATCGCGACGCGATTCCCGATCCGAACGACGTCGGCACGTTCATGCGCTCGTCGCCCGGTCATGCCGGTGCGGACACGTGGCCCGACGCCGACGCGTGGCGGCGCTTCTACCGCAGCGCGCTGGCCGTGCGCGCGGCGCTCGTGACGCCGCACCTGCCGGGCGCCCGCGCGCTCGGCGTCGAGCTGCTGTCCGCTATCGGCATCGGCAACCGCGACAGCGACGGCAACGCGGAGGCGCTCGTCGCGCGCTGGCGGCTCGGCGACGGCAGCACGCTCACGCTCGCATTCAATCCCGGCTCGCGCGACGCGCTGCTGCCGATGCTGCCGGTCGGCAAGATCGTGTTCGAGACGCCGCCGCGCGCGCGCGACCGGCTGGCCGACCGGCGGCTGCCCGCGCGCACCTGCATCGCGTGGCGCGACGGCGCGGTCAACCGCGACGCGCTCCATCACCGCACGAACGGGCACACACGGCAATGACGACCGACGTACCGATCGCCGACCTCGCGCGTGCGGCCGGGCTGGCGCCCGACTGGATCGACGCGGGCGGCGTCGCGCGGCGGGTGGGCGACGACGCGCTCGTCGCGCTCGTCGATGCGCTCGGCTGGCCATGCGGCACGCCGATCGAGCGGGTCGACAGCGCGGCCGCGCTGACCGATGGCCGGGACGCAATGCCGCAGGTCGTCACCGGCGACGCCGGCGTGCCGCTGACGCTCCCGCGCAACGTCGCGCCGCCGGGCGCGCGCTTCCGGATCGCGCTCGAAACGGGCGAGCACGTCGACGCTCGCGTGGCCGGCGCGGGCGAATCCGGCGCACTGCCGCCGCTCACGGTGCCCGGCTATCACGCGCTCGAGATCGGCGAGCAACGCATCGGGCTCGCCATCGCGCCGCCGCGTATGCGGCCGTTCATTGGCGACGTCGGCGTGGCGGGTACGCAGCGCCGCTGGGGCATCGCGGCCCAGTTGTACAGCCTGCGCCGCACGGGTGACGACGGCGCGGGCGACTACACCGCGCTCGCCGGCCTCGCCGCGCACGCGGCGCGGCACGGCGCGCACGCGGTCGCGATCAGCCCGACGCATGCCGGCTATCCGGCGCTGCCCGAGCACGACAGCCCGTATTCGCCGTCGTCGCGGCGCTGGCACAACGTCGCGTATCTCGACTGCGACGCGGTGCCGGGGGCCGATATCGTGCAGCGGATGCACGGCGCGGCGGCACATGGCGCTCCCGCGCCCGATACGCCGCTGATCGACTGGCCGCACGTGCTGCCGCTGAAGCTGCGCCGCTTGCGCGCGTGCTTCGATGCGTGGCGCGCGAACGGCGGGCCGTTGCGCGACGCGTTCGAGCAGTTTCGTGCGGCGGGCGGCGCGGCGCTCGACGCACACGCGCGCTTCGACGCGCTGCAGGCGTTCTGCATCGAACACGGAATCGGTGCGGACTGGCGGCAATGGCCCGCGCCGTGGCGCATGCCGGCCTCGGCCGAGGTCGACGCCTTCGCACACGCGCATGCCGAGACGATCGCGTTCCACGCGTTCCTGCAATGGTGCGCGTCGGACGCGCTCGGCAACGCGCAGCATGCGGCGCGCGAGGCCGGGATGGCGATCGGGCTGATCGCCGATCTCGCGGTCGGCTCCGATCGCGCGGGCAGCGACGCGTGGGCGCACGGCACGACGCTGCTGCGCGGCGTGTCGGTCGGCGCGCCGCCCGACCTGTTCAATGCGGACGGCCAGGCCTGGGGCGTGACGACGTGGACGCCCGCCGCGCTGCGCGCGACCGGCTTCGCGCCGTTCGTCGACCTGTTGCGCGCGGCCTTCGCGCAGGCGGGCGGGGTCCGTATCGACCACGTGCTCGGCTTCGCGCGGATGTGGATCGTGCCGGACGGCGGATCGCCGCGCGACGGCGCGTACTTGCACTATCCGCTCGACGATCTCGTGCGGCTGGTCGCGCTGGAGGCGGCACGGCATCGCGCGGTCGCGATCGGCGAGGATCTCGGCACGGTGCCGGCCGGGTTTCGCGAGCGGCTCGGCGCGCGGGGGATCGCGGGAATGCGCGTGCTGTGGTTCGAGCGTGAGGCGGATGGTGCGTTTCGGCCGCCGTCGGCGTGGGAGCGCGACTCGATCGCGATGACGTCGACGCACGATCTGCCGACCGTGGCGGGTTGGTGGCGTGGTGTCGATCTCGAGTGGCGGCGGGGTGTAGGCGATGCCGATGCCGATGCCGATGCCGATGCCGATGCCGATGCCGATGCCGATGCCGTCAAGCATGCACGCACCGACGACGGGAGCGGCCAATCGCAACGCATCGCGAGTGCGCGCAATGTCGGTGACAACATCGGTCACGGCGCGCCCGGACACGGAGCGGGACGTGACGAACGAAACAAACCTGCTTTGCGTGACCAGCATCCCGCCAAGGATGTCGGTCACGGCGCGCCCGCCAAACGCGACACGCCGCCGCCCGCCCCCGACCTCGCCCTCACTGCGGCCCGGGCCGAACGCGCGACCGAGCGCGCGGCACTATGGCGCGCGTTGCAGCAAGCGGGCTGCGCGCCGCCCGGTGATCCGGTACCGCCTGCCGACACGCCACCCGTCGATGCAATCCTCGCGTATGTCGCGCGCAGCCCGTCGCCGCTCGCGATCGTGCCGCTCGAGGATCTGCTCGCACTGGAAGCCCAACCGAATCTCCCCGGCCCGCCGCGCGGCCATCCGAACTGGCTGCGCCGGCTGCCGCGCGCGGTCGACGCGCTGTTCGACGCCGACGTACGCAGACGCATCGCGGCGCTCGAGCGCGCACGCCGCGCCCGGGAGCAGGACGTATGATTCCGCGCGCGACCCTGCGACTGCAACTGCACGCCGGCTTCACGTTCGACGACGCGGCCGCGCACGCCGACTATTTCGCGCGGCTCGGCGTGAGCCACCTGTACCTGTCGCCGATCACGACGGCCGAGCCCGGTTCGCTGCACGGCTACGACACCGTCGACCATCACACGATCAGCGCGGAACTCGGCGGCGCAGCCGGCTTCCGCCGCCTCGTCGACGCGTTGCGCGCCCGCGGCCTCGGCGTGATCGCCGACATCGTGCCGAACCACATGGGCGTCGGCGGCGTATCGAACGGCTGGTGGAACGACGTGCTCGAATGGGGGCCGGCGAGCCCGTACGCGCGCTACTTCGACATCGACTGGCATCCGCCTGACGCGACGCTCCACGGCAAGGTGCTGCTGCCCTGCCTCGGCGCGCCCTACGGCGACGCGCTCGCCGCCGGCGACGTCGCGCTCGGCGCCGAACCGTCGAGCGGGCGTTTCTTCATCGCATGCGCGGGCAGGACGCTGCCGGTCGCCGCCGCGACCTACGCCGAGATCCTGCGCATCGCCAACCGTGCGGACCTGAACGCGCTCGCCGAACGGTTCGCCGCCGCGCCGGTGCGCGGCAGCGCGCGCCTCGCGGACGCGCATACGGCACTGCGCGACTACGCCGCCGCCCAGGGCCCGCATGCGTTCGACGCGATACTGCGCGGCGCCGATCCGCGCCGCGCACGCTCGCGCGCGTGCCTGCATCGATTGCTCGAACGCCAGCACTATCGGCTCGCGTGGTGGCGCACGGCCGCCGACGAGCTGAACTGGCGGCGCTTCTTCGACATCGCGACCCTCGCGGCCGTGCGCGTCGAGGACGACGCGGTGTTCGACGCGGTGCACGCGCTGCCGCTGGCGCTTCATGCGGCCGGCTGCCTCGACGGCCTGCGCGTCGATCACGTCGACGGCCTCGCCGACCCGGGCGCGTACTGCCGCCGCCTGCACGCGCGGCTCGCCGCGCAGCGCGACGAGCGGCCCTACCTCGTCGTCGAGAAGATCCTCGCGCCGGGCGAGACGCTGCGTGAAGACTGGCGTGTCGACGGCACGACCGGCTACGACTTCATGAACGACGTCGCCGCGCTGCTGCATGATCCGGCTGGCGCGGCGCCGCTCGCCGCGCACTGGGCGGCCGTGTCGGGATCGGCACGGTCGTTCGCGCAGGAGGCGGTGGCCGGCAAGCGGCGCGTGCTGAAGCGGCAGCTCGCCGGCGAGCACGAACGTATCGCGCGGGCGTTGCACCGCATTGCGCGCGCGGCCCCCGCGACGCGCGACCTCAGCCGGATCGCGATCCAGCGCGTGCTGGGCGAACTCGCCGTGCACCTTCCCGTGTACCGGATGTACCCGACACCCGGCAACGAGTCGACCGGCGCCGATCGTCGCGTGCTGGCGCACGCGTACGACGCGGCGTGCGCGACGATCGATCCGTCCGACCGCTACGCGCTCGATCGCGTCGCCGGCTGGCTCGGGCTGCCGGGCCTGCGCGCGCCGCGCGCGGATGCCGAGGCGCTGCACGCGGCGCGCGTCGCGTTCGCTCAGCTCACCGCGCCGCTCGCCGCGAAGGGCGTCGAGGATACCGCCAACTATCGCTACGGCCGGCTGCTGTCGCGCAACGAGGTCGGTGCCGATGCGGGCGATTTCAGTCTGTCGCGCGGGGCGTTCCATGCACGCAACCGCCGTCGCGCGCGCACCGTTCCGCATACGCTCGTCGCGACCGCGACCCACGATCACAAGCGCGGCGAAGATGCGCGTGCGCGGCTCGCGGTGCTCAGTGAAGCACCGGACCTGTGGCGTGCGGTGTCGCTCGACTGGTCCGCGCTGAACCAGCCGCGGCGCGGCGGTGCGCATCGCGATCTCGCGTGGGCGCCGGGGCCGGCTGCGGAAGCGCTGCTGTACCAGACGCTCGTCGGCTGCTGGCCGCCGGCGCTCGCGCCCGACGATGCGCACGGGCTGGCGACGCTTGCCGAACGCGTGGTGCGCTGGCAGACGAAGGCGCTGCGCGAAGCGAAACAGCATACGGACTGGCTCGCACCCGACGCGGACTACGAGCGCGATTGCGAACGGTTCGTCCGCGCGATCCTGACGCCGCATGGCGCGGGCGATTTCGTGCACCGGCTGCATGGGTTCGTCGCACGGATCGCGCCGGCCGGTGTCGTCAACAGCCTCGCGCAGGCGGCGCTGCGGATCGCGTCGCCGGGTGTGCCCGATCTGTATCAAGGTACCGAGTCATGGGATCACTCGCTCGTCGATCCGGACAACCGGCGCGACGTGCCGTTCGCGCAGCTCGCGGCCGAGCGGGTCGACGAACCGGTCGCCGCGTACCTGCGGGACTGGCCCGACGCACGCGTGAAGCGCGCGCTCGTCGAGCGGATGCTCGCGCTGCGCGCCCGCTGGCCGGCGACGTTCTCGGATGGCGCGTATGTGCCGCTGCGCGTGCGCGGCAGGCTCGGGCGGCATGCGCTCGCGCTCGCGCGCTGCGACGCGACGGCGACGGTCGTGGTCGTCGTGACGCGGCTCGCATGCCGGTTGCTCGGCGAAGTGCCGGGGGTGCCGCGCATCGCGCCTGCGGAATGGGGCGATACCGCGATCGTGTTGCCGCGCGGCGCGAGCGAGCGGTGGCTCGACTGGCTGAACGACGGGAGCGAAATCGAGGCGCCGGACGGCATGCTGCGGCTCGATCGCTGTCTTGCCGCGTTGCCGGTCGCGGCGCTGGTGGCAGCCGATACGATGAGCCGGTAGCGGTAATCGGATTTGTGCAAAGACGGTCGGCGCCCCGAGGTGAACCATCTCACCGCGTTCCAGCATTTCCGCTCAACAC
Source organism: Burkholderia sp. SCN-KJ (assembly GCF_024656005.1). Classification (NCBI taxonomy): domain Bacteria; kingdom Pseudomonadati; phylum Pseudomonadota; class Betaproteobacteria; order Burkholderiales; family Burkholderiaceae; genus Burkholderia; species Burkholderia sp. SCN-KJ. Next base: position 122,223 of record NZ_JANKOG010000005.1, on the reverse strand, counting down.
GCCAACAACATGGCAGTGGCAGCGTCCGGACACACGCCTTGAAACTGGCTGGACGCCAGCAACGCGCGCGGTACATCCTCGCGGGCGACGCGCACGAAACCAAAACCGGCGAAATAGTCCTCCGCGGTCGTCGTCAGCAACCCGATCGCATGGACCGAGCGTGCGCGGCACGTCGCGATCAGCCGCGCAACGATTGCGCGGCCGACGCCGCTCCCTTGCGCGCGCGGTGCGACGACGATCGACCGGATCAGCGCGAAATCTTCGTGGTATTCCATACCGCCGCATCCGGTCAACGCGGGCGGATCGGCGAGCACGATGAAGTTTTCCAGATGCTCCGCGACACCCGCAGTCGGCAGGTTCGACGCGCGAAGCAATGCCTCGATCGCGGCCAGGTCGGATAACGCTGCAGAACGAAGTTGCATGACATCGATTCCCGATTGAATGGGCGGTACCCGTACGGTTCAAATCCCCCGCTGATTCACCCGCTTCGACAACGCCTCCGCGCTTTCCTTCCGTTCGCTGTACCGGTCGACCAGATACGGGCCGATGTCGCGCGTCAGCAGCGTGAACTTGACCAGTTCCTCCATCACGTCGACGACGCGATCGAAATAGGCCGACGGCTTCATCCGCCCCGCTTCGTCGAATTCCATGAACGCCTTGGCCACCGACGACTGGTTCGGGATCGTCAGCATGCGCATCCAGCGTCCGAGCACGCGCATCTGGTTCACCGCATTGAACGACTGCGAGCCGCCGCTGACCTGCATCACCGCGAGCGTCTTGCCCTGCGTCGGCCGCACCGCGCCGACCGACAGCGGAATCCAGTCGATCTGCGACTTCATGATGCCGGTCATCGCGCCATGTCGTTCCGGCGAGCACCAGACCATCCCCTCCGACCACATTACCAGCTCGCGCAATTCGACCACCTTCGGGTGACTTTCGGGCGCATCGTCGGGCAACGGCAGGCCGCTCGGATTGAACACGCGCACCTCGGCGCCCATCGCCGTGAGCAGGCGCTCGGCCTCCTCGACCAGCAGGCGGCTGAACGAACGCTCGCGCAGCGAGCCGTACAGCAGCAGGAAACGCGGCGGATGCGTCGACGGCGACGCCGGCCGCAAGCGGCTCGCGTCCGGTACGCGAAAGAGTTCGGCGTCGAGTTGCGGCAGGTCGGTCAGTCGGTCGGTCATGGATGGATTCCGTGGTTTGCTCAAGTGCGCTCGTACCAGCCCTTCGACCGGTTCACGATGCGCACCACCAGCAGCATGACCGGCACTTCGATCAGCACGCCGACGACGGTCGCGAGCGCCGCGCCGGAATGGAAACCGAACAGGCTGATCGCGGCCGCGACAGCCAGCTCGAAGAAGTTGGACGCGCCGATCAGCGCCGACGGGCATGCAATGTTGTGCTTCTCGCCCACGGCACGATTAAGCCAGTATGCGAGCGCGGAGTTGAAGAACACCTGGATCAGGATCGGCACCGCGAGCAGCGCGATCACCAGCGGCTGCTTCAGGATCGCTTCGCCCTGGAACGCGAACAGCAGCACGAGCGTGGCCAGCAGCGCGGCGATCGACCACGGGCCGATTTTCGTCATCGCGGCGTCGAACGCAGCTTGCCCGTTCGCGAGCAACACCTTGCGCCAGATCTGCGCGAGGATCACCGGAATCACGATGTAGAGCACGACCGACGTGAGCAGCGTCGCCCACGGCACGGTAATCGCGGACATCCCCAGCAGCAGCCCGACCAGCGGCGCGAACGCGATCACCATGATGCTGTCGTTCAGCGCGACCTGCGACAGCGTGAACAGCGGATCGCCGCCGGTCAGCCGGCTCCACACGAACACCATCGCCGTGCACGGCGCGGCGGCCAGCAGGATCAAACCGGCGATGTAGCTGTCGAGCTGGTCCGCCGGCAGCATCGGCGCGAACAGATGCCGGATGAACAGCCAGCCGAGAAACGCCATCGAGAACGGCTTGACCAGCCAGTTCACGACGAGCGTGACGCCGATGCCTTTGACGTGCTGACGCACTTCATGCAACGCCCCGAAGTCAACCTTGACCAGCATCGGCACGATCATCACCCAGATCAGCAGCCCGACCGGCAGATTGACCTGCGCGTACTCCATGCGGCCGATCTGCTGGAACAGGCCGGGCAGCACTTGGCCGAGCGCGATGCCGGCGACGATGCACAGCGCGACCCAGACCGTCAGGTAGCGTTCGAAGAAATTGATCGCGGGCTTCGCAATGGCATGGCGAGGCGGGATCGCGTTGGACGTGTTCATCGAAGAGGATTCCGTGCGGGAGCAACGCACGCGGCGCGCCGGTTCACGCGCGCCGCCGTGCGAGCGCTCAGTTTCGCGAGATGGCGGTCAACGCCGCCTGCAGTTCGGCGTCGCTCATGCGCTCGAGCGGCAGCGCCAGCAGTTGCAGCATCCGGTAGCCGAGCGCCTCGCGCGTCAGTTCGAACGCGAGCCGCTTGCCGGCATCGCCGCCCGCGGCGTTCGACGGATCGGCGTAGCCCCAATGCACTTTCACCGGGCTGCCGGGCCAGTACGGGCAGGCCTCCGCGGCCGCGCTGTCGCATACCGTGATGACGATGCGCAGGTGCGGCGCGCCGTCGCCGACGAATTCGTCCCAGCTCTTGCTGCGGTATCCGGTGACGTCGACACCGGCGCGCGTGAGCGCATCCAGCGCGAACGGATTGAGCCGGCCGCTCGGCGCGCTGCCGGCGCTGTAGGCGCGCACGTCGCGGCCGAGTTTCCCGGCCCAGTGGTTGAGCATTCCCTCCGCAAGCACGCTGCGCGCGGAGTTGTGGGTACAGAGAATCAGGACGTTGGTGGTCATCGGCGGGCGGGTGAATGCATGCTCAGGTTTGGTCGGAGCAGGAAGTCGAACAGGCGGACGCCGGCGTGCACGGATTGCCGCCGCAGCAGTTCTCGGTGAGGTAGCCGATCAGCCCGTTCATCGTCGCGAAGTTCGCGCAATAGAACACGAAGCGGCCTTCCTGGCGGCTCGTGACGAGCTGCGCATGGGCCAGTTCCTTCAGATGAAACGACAGCGACGACGGCGGCACGTCGAGCAGCGTCGCGATTTGCCCGGCCGGCAAGCCAGACGGGCCGGCCTGCACGAGCGCGCGGAAGACGGCAAGGCGCGACTCATGCGCGAGTGCCGCCAGCGCGGCGATGGTCTGGTTCGTTTCCATTTTTCGATAATACTCGAAATGTGGAAACGATGGCAGGAATGCATCGCATCCCGCCGCCGCGCGTCACACCGTCACGACCATTCTTCGGGCGGCATCGCGCCGCCGTCATCCTCCCACTGCGGCTCGCCCGCATCTTCCTTGCGGGTCGGCGCCACCGGCCCGTTCCCGCTGCTGCGTTCGTTTCGCCGCGTGCCGTCGCGGGAAGTCGCCGCGCGCACGCGCGCCCGCGTGCGGGTCGGTGCGACGGTCCGCTGTTCGCTGCCGCGGCGCTCGTCGGTCGACGCCGCGTCCTGGGTCTGTCGCGCATTCGAAGCTGCGTTCATGTGTGCCCTCCCGGCTCATTGAAAGAGACCTTCGTCGAAACGCGCAGCAATTCGGGTGCCGCCTGTCGGGCAAGCGCCTTGCTCCCCCGTTTCGTACCCAACCCTTTCCGGAGCCGACCATGCCGATCGACCGCAGCACGCCGCCCGCAACGCGTCACCGTCTCGGCGAATGGATGGCCCGCGAGGAATCGCAGATGGCCGGGTACCGCGCCAACATCGCGAACGCAGCGCGCGCGCAGGCCGGCGAACAGCTGCGCACGCCGGCCGTGCAGGCACTCGCGCGGCTGTTCGACGACCACGCGGTGCTGCGCATGAGCCTCACCCGCGCGATCGACGAGGCGCTCGAAGCGGGCCGCATGCTCGGCTACGCATCGATCGGCGAACTGATGACCGTGATCGACCACCTGATGACCTACACGCCGCCGTTCAGCGAAACGAGCCTGGTCGTGTGCCCGCTGAACGCGTTTCTCGACTGGCCGATGTGCATGCCGTCGGGCCATGCGGTGTTTCGCGACGCGGCGGTCAACGCGCACCTGAAGCAGGTGCTGAACGTGTGGTGCGACTTCCTCGGCGGCCCGCATTCGCGCGCGCATCTCGACACGTCGCCGCCCGACGGCTGGTTCTGCGATGCCGCGCGCACGCGCCTCGGCCTGTCGCAGTTCCAGTATCGCGAGGACCAGCCGTACTGGGGCTTCGACTCGTGGAACGACTTCTTCACGCGGCGCTTTCGCGCGGATGCGCGGCCGGTCGCGGCGCCGGACGATCCGCACGTGATCGTCAGTGCGTGCGAGGCCGCGCCGTATCACACCGAATCCAGCGTGAAGATCCGCGACAGGTTCTGGATCAAGGGGCAGCCGTATTCGTTGCGCGACATCTTCACGCCCGCGCGGCTGCCGCTCGCCGAGCGCTTCGTCGGCGGCGACCTCTACCAGGCGTATCTGAGCGCGTACAACTATCACCGCTGGCACGCGCCGGTGCGCGGCACCGTCACGCACGCGTACCGGGTCGACGGCACCTACTACTCGGTCGCGGAAGCGGAAGGCCCGGACCCGGCCGGGCTCAACGACTCGCAGGGCTACATGACGGCCGTCGCCGCGCGCGCGGTGGTCGCGATCGACTGCGACGATCCGGGGATCGGGACGGTAGCCGCGGTGTTCGTCGGGATGGGCGACGTGTCGTCGTGCGTGATCGAGGTCGTGCCGGGGCAGCGGATCGACAAGGGCGACGAGATCGGCTATTTCCAGTACGGCGGCTCGACCTGCTGCCTGCTGTTCGAACCGGGCGTGATCGACCGCTTCCAGTGCGCGCCGCCGTTCGACGGCGATACGCCGGCCGTGCAGGTCAACGCGCCGGTCGCGATCGCGCACTGAGCCGCGCGCTGCGGCATCACACGTCGGCACTGCCGAACCCGCGCCCGGCGTGCCGCAGCATGCGCTGCACGATCGACAGCCCGTCCGGCGTCAGCGCGAGCCGGCTCGCGCCCGATGCGTCGGCGCGCATCTCGATCAGGTGTTGTTCCACCAACGAGACGATATCTTCGCGGTCGGCCTGGATCTGTTCCGGCGCGCGATGGACCAGGAATAGTGCGGCAAATTCATGTGCGGTCAGCATGTTGTCTCCCCCATTTGACGGCTTGACGCGATACGACGATGGCATCGCGCCGGCGCAGGCGCGAAGCGTGCGCCGCGATCTCGGGAAACATGCAGGGAGCGTGCCAGTATTTGGGACGAAGCCGCCCCGCGCCCGGCCGGCGCGCGGCGCGATGTGTCACTTGAAGCCGCCCGGGCGCCGCTGCAAAGTTTTCAACGGCGTGTAATGGAGCCCCATGGTGCGAATGGAACGGCACGGGCGCACCGCGGCACGGCAGCGGCATGCGCCGCACGGCTCACGACTTCCGCGAACGGAACATCCCGGCGCGGGCGGTTTTGCCCGCCGCCTTGTCGCGCACGCGGAAGTAGCCGCTGTGGAGTTCCACGCCGCCCTTGCCGTCGACCAGCACGTCCGCGCACGCGGCCTCGATGCGTGCGCGGCCGCGCTCGAACGCGTCGCGCAAGTCGGCTTCGAGCGCGGAGCGCGCGCCGAAATGATCCTCGAGCGCTTCGACCGTGATCGTGCAGGTTTGCGGCTTTCCGTCGACCTCGACGACGAAACGCATCAGCAGCGCCGCGCCGTCGAACTCGGGCGGCGCGTCGGTCAGCGTCACGTGACGAACGGGTTCGGCCGGCATCGCTCAGGGCCCCCGCGACGCGAGGCACTGCACCAGCGCGCCGTTGAATGCGGGCAGGTCGGCGGGCTTGCGGCTCGTGATCAGGTTGCCGTCGCGCACGACCTCCTGGTCGACCCACTTGCCGCCCGCGTTGCGGATGTCGTCCTGCAGGCTCGGCCAGCTCGTCATCGTGCGGCCGTCCACCAGCCCGGACGACACGAGCAGCCAGCCGCCGTGACAGATCGCGGCAATCGGCTTGCCCGCGCCGACGGCCGCGGTCACGAATTCGCGCGCGGCCGGCAGCATCCGGATCGCGTCGCCGTTGACCACGCCGCCCGGCAGCACGACCGCGTCGTAATCGCCTTCGCGCGCATCGTCGAACGTGCGGTCGACCTTCACGCGATCGCCCTTGTCGACGTGCCTGAACCCCTGGATCTCGCCGCGCTTCTGCGAAATCACGTCGACCTGCGCGCCCTCTGCCGTCAGCGCGCGCTGCGGTTCGACGAGCTCGGCTTCCTCGAAGCCGTCGACCGCGAGTATCGCTACCTTGCAATGATCCAGCTTGCCGATCATGGATCGCTCCCTGTCGTGTTGTGGCACCGCATGTGCCGTATCTGTCGTACCGGTCTGCAGCAATCGGCGTGCCGCGCCCACCGGGATGGCGGCCCGCGGGGGTGCCGCTTGAAGGGATCGGACCCGCGATCGGCGGTTGGCGGCGCGCCCGCGCGCCGTGGCGTGATGCGTGCGCCGCCCATTGGATAACGCCGCGCGGCGCCTGCAAAGATTTCAACGGGATGTAACGCGACGCCTGCGACGCCGACGGCTGCCGGCGGCAGCCGACCGGCGGCCTGCATGCGGGGACGTACCCGCCGCCGGCCGGTGCCGGTCCGCCGCGCTCACTGCAGGTGACGCGCGGCGTCGAGCATCGCGTCGGTCAGCTCGATCGTCAGCGTCAGGTCTTCGGTGACGTCGGGCAGCGCGTCGAGCGTGGCCTGCACGCTGTCGTGCAGCATCGCGTGCACGCGCATCCGCGCGGCCTCGTCGAGGTCCGCATAGCGCTCCATCGTGTCGCAGTCGAGCGCGAGCACGACCGCGTGCCGCGCGGTATCGCGCGGCGCATCGGGCGCGAGCGCCCACGCCGCATGAAACATGATCCTGCCGGTCGCGACGTCGACATGAACCGTCGTATCGAGACCCTCGGTCTCGGCGGCGTCGGCGTCCAGCGCATCGTCGTCGAGCGAGATCCGGGAATTCGCTTGCATGTTGTCCTCCTGCGTAGTGGCGGCAGGCCGGCCTCGCGGGCAGCGCCGCCAGCGCGCCGCGCCGGGCGCCGGCGCGACGCCGTGATCGTCAATAGCCGCTCGAACCCGCGCTGCCCGTGCTGCCACCGCCCGAGCCGGTCGCCCCCGGCAAGCGGCTATTGCCGGCGCCCGCGCCAGTTCCGCCCGGGGCCGCACCGGCACCGCCCATGCCCGCGCTGCCGCCGGCACCGCTCGTACCGGTGCTGCCCGTACCGGGGGTGCCCATTCCGGTGCTACCGGTACCGCTGCCTGTGCTACCCATTCCGGTGCCGCCGGTCGCGCCGCCGCCCATGCTGCCGGTCCCGGCGCCTGTCATGCCGCCGGTCGTGCCGCCGGGCTTGGTGCGCACGTCCGGTTGACGGCGCGAACCCGTGCCGCGCGGCGCCTGCATGCGGGTCGCGGGCGGCGGCGCCGCCGTATTGCCGTTCGACAAGTTGCCGCCGCTGCCCTGCGCCGACGCGTCCGGCGGCGACAGGATCGGCGCACCGGTGCCCTCGTCGGAACGCTGCGAGTTCTGTGCCCACGCGGCCGGTGCGGCCGCGACGAGCGCGACGGCCGCGCACGCGAGGATCCGGCGCGCGGCAGATTTCGATTCGGATGCTGGGTTCATGGAGCGCTCTCCCTCAATGGAACCGCCGTAGTGGAATGGCCTGCGCCTTCGATTCAGCAAGGCCCGTGCCGCCACCGATAGGCGGCACGCGAATTGCGGCCATACCCAAGACCCGCGATCCATCCCGATTTCATAGGGAGAGCCCTGCCATGCCCTCAGCTTCCGCTTCCCATCCGCACGGCAAACGCGCGACGCGCCGCCCGGGCCGTGCGCGCAGCAACGATCCGCAGCACCGCAAGCGCTGGTCCGCCGATGTCATGCAAAGAAGCGATGCGCTCGACATCGAGCCCGAGATCTTCAAGTCCGACGACCCGGGCAAGATCGCCGCGTCGCTCAAGCGCTCGGCCGAACACAGCCGCCGCCGCAAGGGGACGCCGTTCCAGTCGGCGATGTCGATGCTGAACTTCTACGTGAACCGCGCGGGCCGCAACCTGCCGAAAACGCGCCGCGCGACGCTCGAACGCGCGAAGCGCAAACTGCGCGAGGCGTTCGGCCGCAAGCCGTGACGGCCCCCGCCGGTTCGCCGTCGACCTGCCCGGCCTGCCCGCATGCATGAAACGCTGTGGTATCTGATCATCGGCGCGGTGCTGATGGGCATGGGCATCGTGACGTCGGCGCTGCGTCATCTGCCGTGCAGCAGCGCGATGATCTATCTTGCTCTCGGTGTCGCGCTCGGCCCGTCCGGCGCCGGGCTCCTGCATCTCGACATCCAGCGCGACGCGCCGCTGCTGCGCGAGATCGTCGAGGTCGCACTGCTGGTATCGCTGTTCGCGATCGGGCTGCGGCTGCGCGTGCCGCTGTCCGACCCGCTGTGGCGCGTGCCGTGCCGGCTCGGCCTGCTCGCGATGATCGTCACGGTGCCGCTGCTCGCCGGCTGCGCGGTACTGACGCTCGGGCTCGGCTGGGGCCCCGCGCTGCTGCTCGCGGCGATCCTCGCGCCGACCGACCCGGTGCTCGCGCACGACGTGCAGGTGCATGATCCCGGCGACCGCGACCTGGTGCGCTTCGCGCTGTCCGGCGAAGGCGGGCTGAACGACGGCATCGCGCTGCCGTTCGCGCTCGCGGGCCTCGCGCTGTGCGGCGCGTCCGATGCTCCGCACGGGCCGCCGCCGCTGTCGGGCACGTTCGCACTGGCCGCGCTGTGGGGCATCGCGGGCGCCGCCGCGATCGGCGGCATGCTCGGCGCGGCGACCACCACGGCGATCGGCTGGCTGCGCACCCGTCATGCGCAGGCACTCGGCTTCGAAGGCTTCTTCGCGCTCGCGTTGATCGTGCTGTCGTTCGGTGCCGCGCAGCTCGCGCATACGTTCGGCTTCATCGCGACGTTCGCCGCGGGCGTCGCGATGCGCCGCGTCGAGCATCGCGCGAGCGGTGACCGCCGGCCGCGCGAAGTGATCGGCAGGATCGATTCGGAAGACGTGGTCGCGACCGAGAAGCATCCGGAGAAGGCGCATGCGTTCATGACCGAATCGGTGCTCGACTTCACGATCGAGCTCGAGCGGATCGCCGAGGCGCTCGTGATGACGATGATCGGCGGCGTGCTCGCCACGCTGACGACGCCGCTCTTCACGTGGGGCTCGGCCGCGCTCGCCGTCGGGCTGTTCGTCGCCGTGCGGCCGCTCGCGGTGCTGCCGGCGCTCGCCGGCTCGCGCGCGACGCAGGAGCAGCGCCGGCTGCTGGCGTGGTTCGGGATACGCGGGATCGGCTCGTTCTACTACCTGCTGTTCGCGCTCGAGCACGGGCCGTCGAGCGCGGTGCGGCCGCTCGCGGCGCCGGTGCTGGCCGTCGTGTCGGCATCGGTGATCGTGCACGGCGTGTCCGCGACGCCGCTGATGGACTGGTATCACCGCCTGCAGCAGCGTCGGCGCTGACGGCGCCGTCATGACATGCCGAGACGCGCACGCATCTGCGCGGTGATCCGCTGCCGCGTGCCGGCATAGTCTTCCCAAGGGTCGCGCTTGAGCCGGTCGAGCCGCTCGTGCAGCGTGTCGATCGTCCATTGCGCGCCGCCCGTGGTGGTTGGCACCTCGTCCCAGCGCAGCGGCACCGACACGCCCAGCCCGGGCCGCGCACGCACCGAATACGCGGCGATCGTGCTCGCGCCGCGGCCGTTGCGCAGGTAGTCGATGAAGATCTTGCCGCGCCGGTGACGCGCGCCCATCGTCGCGGTGAAACGGTCGGGCAGCGCGCCCGCGACATGCTGCGCGAGCACGCGCGAGAAGTCCTTCGCGTCGTCCCAGCCCAGGTGCCGCGCGATCGGCACGACGACGTGCAGCCCCTTGCCGCCGCTCGTCTTGCAGAACGACGCGAGGCCCAGTTCGTCGAGCAGCCCGCGCACGAGCTGCGCGGCGTCGGTCATCGCGCTCCATGGCAGCGCCGGATCGGGATCGAGGTCGAACACGATCCGGTCCGGCCGCTCGATGTTCGACGCGTGCGCGTTCCATGTATGCAGCTCGATCGTGCCCATCTGCGCGGCGCCGAGCAGCGCGTCGACGCTGTCGAGCGACAGCAGCGGACCGTGGCCCGGATCGAGTCCTGCGTGCTGCGTGACGAACGGGATCTCGCGGCGCTCCGCATGCTTCTGGAAGAACAGCTCGCCCGCGATGTCGCCGGGCGCGCGCACGAGCGCCACGGGCCGGCCCTTCAGGTCCGGCAGCAGCCACGGCGCGACCCATTGCCAGTAATGCGCGAGATCGATCTTGCGCGTGCCGCTCTGCGGATCGAGCACGCGCTCGGGATGGGTGATGCGCACACGGCCGAGCACGTCGGAACCGGTATCGTCGCGTGCTGCGTGGGGGGACGGGCGTGAACGTGCGTGGTGCTTGCGGCCGCTTGCATCGTGCTCGGCGAGATCTGCGTGATCGGCATGCTCGGCGTGCGACGTATGCGACGTATGCGACGTGCGATCGACGTGCTCCGCGTGCTTGCGTTCGTGCTTTTCGTGATGCGTGGTCTGGCGTCGCTCCATCGCCCCCTCCGTTTCCGGTTGCTTCGGCACTTCGCGGACGATCTGCGACGCCGGCTTGTCCTCGCGCAGCGCGATGAACGCGGCCTGCCGCACGATGCCGTCGCCGGTCCATTCCGCGAATTCGCATTCGGCGACGAGCGTCGGCTCGATCCAGTGCACGCGCGTGCGCGAGCGTTCGCGCGGCGGCGGATCGAACGGCGTCGTATCGCGTTGCTGCTTGCGCAGGATCGGTGCGAGCCGGTCGAGCATCCGCGTGTCGAAGCCGGTGCCGACGCGGCCGACATAGCGCAGCGGCGCAGGCCCGCGCCGCCGCTTGCCGGCCGCTGCCGGCTCGTGCACGCCGAGCAGCAGCGCGCCGAAGCCATGCCGGCTGCCCGACGGCTCGGTGTAACCGCCGATCACGAACTCCTGCCGGCGCCGGCATTTGAGCTTGATCCACGCGGGCGAGCGCCCGCCGCGATAGCGCGATTCCGCGCGCTTGCCGATCAGCCCTTCGAGGCCGGTATCGCAGGCGCTCGCGATCAGCGATGCGACGTCGTCGCCGAGATCCGGCGAAAAGCGCAGCCGCGCGGGGTCGCTGTCGGCGAGCAGCGGTTCGAGCAGGGCGCGGCGCGCGGTGAGCGGTGCGTCGCGCAAGTCGTAACCGTCGAGACAAGGCAGGTCGAACACGAACAGCGTGATCGCATCCGAATCTCCGGCGCCGATCGCGTTCTGCAGCGCCTGGAAGTCGGGGAGACCGTTCCTGCCGAGCACGACGGCCTCGCCGTCGAGCCAGGCGTCGTCGACGTCGAGCGCCGCGAGCGCGTCGCGCTGCGCGCGCAGCTTCGCGGTCCAGTCGCGGCCTTCGCGCGTCATCAGCTTCACATGCCGGCGGGTGCCCTTGCCCGAAATGCGCGCGAGGATCCGGTAGCCGTCGAACTTCAGTTCGTAGCGCCAGTCGCCCTGCGTCGGCGGGCCGTCGACCAGCGTCGCGAGTTGCGGCGCGACGCGCTCGGGCAACGGCGCGCGTACCGCACCGTCGATCGCGGACGGATCGGCGGGCCGGCGGGCGCGGCTCTCTCGGCTTTCTCGGCTTTCTCGGCTTTCTCGGCTTTCTCGGCTTTCTCGGCTTTCTCGGCTTTCTCGGCTTTCTCGGCTTTCTCGGCTTTCTCGGCTTTCTCGGCCATCGCGGCTATCGCGGCCATGACCGTCATGCGCTGCGGCGCGCGTGTCGGTCGAGTCGCGCCGGCCGCGTTGCGCTCCGCGCGCGCGCGTCGAGCGGCCCACGGCATCCGCACGCGTCGCCGACGCCGCCCCGTCATGCACACTCCCCGGCCGCTCGCCGACGACGTCGAAGTCGGCCTCGCTGCGCGCGTCGTCGTCGCGCTCCTTGATCAGCAGCCACTGCACCTGCCGCCCCTCCTGCCGTCCGCTGCGCACGAGCGCCCAGCCGCCGTGCAGCTTTTCGCCGTCGAGCCGGAACGTCAGCTTGCCCGCGCGATAGCCGTCGCGTGCCTGCGCGAGGCCGCCGTCGGGCGTCCAAGTGCCTTCGTCCCATACGATGACCGCCCCCGCGCCGTAATGCCCGGCCGGAATCTCGCCTTCGAACGACGCGTATTCGAGCGGATGATCCTCGACCTGCACGGCGAGGCGCTTCACCGACGGATCGACGCTCGGCCCCTTCGGCACGGCCCACGACTTCAGCGTGCCGTCGAGTTCGAGCCGGAAGTCGTAGTGCAGGCGCCGCGCGTGGTGCTCCTGGATCACGAAGCGCAGCGGGTGGCCGGCACGCCGGGTCGCCCGCGCGGAAGGTGTCGCGTTCGCCTTCGCGCGCCGCCGCCCGTGCGCGCCTTCGGGTTCCGGCGTCGCGTCGAAGCGGCGTTTGCGGCGATAGGGATCGAGCTTGCCGGCCATCGTGTCACCTCGCGTCGCCGCGCATCATGCGGCGTGCTTGCGGCGCGCGGCGGTTTTCTTCGCCGCATGCTCGCCGGTCGCGGCACGTTTCGCGGCCGGCCGCTTCGCCGCCGGCGTCTTCTCGGCGGAGCCCGTCGATGCGGCCTTCGAAGCCGGCTTGCGTCGCGCGCCGCCGCGCGACGACGCAGGGGAAGACGACGCGGAGGAAGACGAAGCGTCCGCCTCCGCGCCCTCGTCTTCGCCCGCATTGCGCGAGCCCGCCGCGCGCGCGCCGCCGCCGCCCTTCAGGCTGCGTTTCAGCAGCTCGGTCAGGTCGACCACGTTGGTCGCCGCGCGGCCCGTCTGCGGTGGCCGCTCCTCGATCTCCTCGATCTTGCCCGCGCGCACCTTGCGCTCGACCAGCTCGAGAATGTCGTCGCGAAACGTGTCGTGATACTCGTCCGGCGTCCACTTGCCCGCCATCTCGTCGATCAGCTTCTTCGCCATCCCGAGCTCGCGCGCGGTCACGCCCGCGTGTTTCGCGTCCTCGGCCGGTACCGTCAGTTCGTCGAGCGGCCGCAACTCTTCCTGCCAGCGCAGCGTGTCGAGCGCGAGCAGCGGCCCGACCGGAATCAGCGCGCCGAGATGCTGGCGGTCGCGCATCACCACGAGCGCGATGCCGATCTTGCCGCTGTCCTTCAGCGCGTCGCGCAGCAGCGCATAGACCTTCTCGCCCTTGCGGTCCGGCACGAGGTAGTACGGCGTGTCGAGATACAGGAACGATACCGCGTCCGCGTCGACGAACGTCAGGATGTCGACGGTCTGCGTCGATTCGGGATTGGCCGCGCGAATCTCCTCGTCGGTCAGCACGACGTAGCGTTCCTTCTCGTACTCGTAGCCGCGCACGATGTCCTCGCGCGCGACCTCCTTGCCGGTGCGCTTGTTGATCTGCCGATAGCCGACCGGGTCCATCGAGCGCTTGTCGAGCAGCCGGAACGACGGCTTCACGGTGCGCGTCGCGGGAAACAGCTGCACGGGCACGTGAACGAGCCCGAAGCTGATCGCGCCTTTCCAGATCATCCGCGATGCCATGAGTGTCCTCCTTTGCCGGGTGCGCGAGCGCGTGGCGGCACACACCAGAAACCGTCGGGGGCATGGACGCGCCGCACGGCGCGCGCCGCGACGGCCCGGCCGGGACGTCGATGCGGGCTGCGTCCGTCAGGGCGCGCGCAACGCGCGGTCGAGTTCGGCGCGCGTCACGTCGAGCGCGACGCTGCATTCGATCTCGGCGTCCTCGACGCGCGGCTTGTGCTCGTCCACCGCGCGCCGCGCGAGGTCGCACAGCTGCGTGCGTACGCGCAGCCGGTCGGCCGCGCCGAGCGACGCATAGCGTGTGAGCACGTCGGGATCGAAGCGCAGGTCGACCGCGCAGCGCCATTGACGCGCGTCTTCATCGGACGGCACGCGCACCCACGACACCTGGATCGTCAGCCGCCCGGACGCGTCGTCCGCATGCACGACGACGGTCGACTGCGACGGAAAGCCGTTCGCGAGCGCATGCTCGATCTCCGCGATGCGCTGCGAACGGTCGGGGGCGGTCGTCATCGTCGCACGACGCCCAGCAGCAGCGTGACCAGGAAGATCACGACGAAGATGTAGAACAGGATCTTCGCGATCTCGGCCGCGCCGGCCGCGATGCCGCCGAAGCCGAACAAGGCAGCGACGAGCGCGATGATGAGGAAGATGATGGCGTAACGCAGCATGAATGCCTCCTGGAGTCCTGAAGAACGGTGATCGCCGATGCGTGTCGCCGTCGATCACGAATCGTGCTTGTGCCTGGGTTTGCCGTGGACCGGCGTCGAAGCCATTTTTTCGAGTTCCTTTTCGCTCATCGACTTGGCCATCGACTTCGCAGGCGGCTTCAGGTCCTTCATTTTCGTGTCGCCGCGCTTGGCCGACAGGGCGGCTCCTGCGGCGCGTTGCTGTGCCTGGGACTTGGCTGGCATGGCTTTCCTCCTCTCGGTGGCGCGCGACGTCCGTGTGGCTCACGGGCGGGCCGCGCGCGGTTCGGACGGTATCGTCATGCGGCGTCGCGCCGGCGCAGGTCGGCCGGCGGAATCTTCATCGCCTGGCGATACTTCGTGACGGTACGACGCGCAAGAAGGATGCCGCGGCCCGCGAGGTTCTGCGCGAGCGCGACGTCGGACAGCGGATCGTTATGGCGCTCGGCGGCGATCATGTCGCGGATCAGCACCTTCGCGGCCGATGCCGAGCACACGCCCTTGCCGGCCGCCTCAAGCTTGCGCGGGAAGAAATGCTTGAACTCGAACGTGCCGTGCGGCGTGGCCATGTACTTGTTGCCCGTCGCGCGCGAGACCGTCGATTCGTGCAGGTCGAGCTCCTCGGCGATGTCGCGCAGCACGAGCGGCTTCATCGCGATCTCGCCGTAGCGGAAGAAGTCTCGCTGCCGCGCGACGATGCATTCGCCGACCCGCTGGATCGTGTCGAAGCGCTTCTGCACGTTGCGGATCAGCCAGCGTGCTTCCTGCAGCTGCTGGCCCAGCGGCGAATCGCGCTCGCCGCTCGACTGCGCGAACAGCGTCGCGTAGCGCTCGTGCAGCCGCGCGCGCGGCAGCACGGCCGGGTTGATCGTCACGATCCATTCGTCGCGCACCTGGCGCACGATCACGTCGGGTATCACGTAGTCGCCGCGCGTGCTGCCGTAGTGGTTGCCGGGGCGCGGATCGAGCGCGCGCACCAGCGCGCAGGCGGCCTGCATCGTCGCCTGGTTGCAGCCGAGGCGCCGCTGGATCTCCGCCGTCTCGCGGCGCGCGAGCCGTTCGAGATGGTCGCGCGCGATGACCTTCGCTTCCGCGAGCGCCGGCGTGCCGGCCGGAATCGCGTTGAGCTGCAGCAGCAGGCATTCGGACAGCGAGCGCGCGGCGATGCCCGGCCGGTCCAGCATCTGCACGAGCCGCAGCGCGACCGTGAGATCCTGTTCCGACAGCAGCCGCGCCGGATCGGCCGCGGTCAGCAGTTCGCCCAGCTCCTGACGCAGGTAGCCGTCCTCGTCGAGCGCGTCGATCACGATGCGCGCGGCCTCGCGGTCGCGCCGGTTCAGCGGATAGAGCCGCAATGCGTCGTGCAGCTGCTGGTGCAGCGACGGCTCGGCGGCCATCCACTCGCCGGGCGACTGGTCGCCCGCGTCGTCGGCCTGTCGCCCCGTGCCGCGCGTGGTCGGCGCGGCCGTGTACGACACCTCGCCGTCCGGCGGGCGCACTTCCTCGTGCTCGGGTGGCAGCTCGGGCGGTGCGGCTTCGGCCTCGGGTTCGGGCGCGTCGGCGGCTTCTTCGTCGCCCTGCCCGTCTTCGAGAAACGGATTCGAGTCGAGCGCCTGTCGCAATTCCTGCTGGAATTCGAGCGAAGACAACTGCAGCAGGCGAAGCGACTGCTGAAGCCTCGGCGTGAGTGCCAGATGCTGTCGCATCTGGAGCGCAAGCGTGACGGACATCGATGCCCTCCTGACGGTGTGCGGAATGCGTATACGCGAATTCACGCAGCTACCGTGCCAGGGACGCGAAGCGCCGTGCGGCGGGGCTCCCGAGGGTTCGTACCCTGTCGGCCGCGGCCCGGGCGCACCCTTTTTTACAAGCGCCAGCAAGTTAGGGG
Organism: Burkholderia sp. SCN-KJ; assembly: GCF_024656005.1. Lineage (NCBI taxonomy): Bacteria > Pseudomonadati > Pseudomonadota > Betaproteobacteria > Burkholderiales > Burkholderiaceae > Burkholderia > Burkholderia sp. SCN-KJ. The sequence continues at coordinate 106,079 of NZ_JANKOG010000005.1, read as the reverse complement.
CACGGCATTCGCTCCGCGCGGATATGCCGTCGCACGAATCTGCCGTCGCAGGCGGGAATCGTTGCGCGGCATTCGTGCCGCATGCCGCGCGTCGTCAGTACAGCATCGGCGGCGGCGTGCCCGGCAGCGTTCGACCGCCCTGCGTGCCGTTGGGCCCCGGCGGCGGCACGTCGACCGGCTCGCCGCCGGTCGCGCCCGGCGGCAGCGTGTTGTATGGCGACGGGCGCGTGTCGTAGCGCGTATTCGCGTCCGGCATCGTCGTGGTCGGCGACGCGCCGTGGCCGTCCGGCGGCGCCGGCGGTGCGCCGCCACGCGTGCCGTAGGTGCCCTGCGGTTGCGTGCATGCGCCCAGCGCGCACGCAGCGGCGAACGCACAGGCGCACACGCGGATCGTCTGGATCGGTTTCATCGGAACCTCCTTCGTGAAGTGCGGTGCGCGGCACCGGGCCGGCCGTGACGGCACGGTTCAGAGCCGGTTGAAATGGAAATCGCCCGCATACGCATTCGGAGCGCGGCGCGCCATCATCGTGTCGAATTCGGCCGCGACGCGCATCAGTGCGCCGCGCTGCCGCTCGATACCGGCCTGCTCGAGCGCCGCGAACGCGTCGGCATCGAAGGTCACCGTCAGCGACGCTGGATGACCGTCCACGCGAAAGCCGAAATGCAGTGCGCCGGCCGGCTGCTCCTCGGCATGGAACGGCATCGCGCGCGCCTCGAAATGGCGACCGAGCGTCTCGGCCACGTCGCGCAGCATGCCGGGTTTCACGCTGATGCTCATCGTGGGCTCTCCGTGGGTGGGATGGACGCGATCGGCGGCACACGGGTCGGCGGCACACGGGTCGGCGGCACGCGGGTCGGCGGCACGTGGATCGGCTGCGCGTAGGTCGGCTGCGCGTGGATCGGCGCCGCATGAATCGGCCTCGCATGAATCGGCCGCGCGTGGATCGGCGGCGCCCGCGTCGGCGGCTCGCGCTCCGGCGGCGGATGCCCGGGCGGGTCGCCTTCCGGATCCTGATACGGTTCCGGCGTGCCGGGCGGCAGGTCGTCCGGCGCGGGCGGCTCGGGGTCCGGTTCGACGTCGGGTATCGGCGGTTCGGGCCGGTGCAGCGACTGGGAGGCGTCTCGGTTCATTGGGGGCATTCGATCGTTGCGTCGTCCTCGCGGGGCCCGATCGGTTGGCGCGGCGCGCGCCGCTCGATCGTCTACGAAAGGCAGGGCCGCAAGCTGCGTGCCGTCTGCGTGCCGTCCTGCGCCTGGCTTGCACGCCGTCTTGCACGCCGCCTTTGCGCGCGCCGGCGCGCGGCCGCGCGCGCCACCCGCCGTACGCCGTGCCTTCGCTACACCGCGCGCTGCAATTCTTTCAAGGGGCAGCGCGCTACGCGTCGTACGCGGCCATCACGAGCCACAGCTCGTGGTCGTCGTCGCGCACCCGCGCGGCGAGCGCATACGGATCGGCCGGCTCGCACGCGCGCTGCAGCGCGAACCGCGCCGGCTCGGTCGAGCCGAACGTCTCGTCGCCGAGCGGCCGCACGTCGGCCTTGCCTTCGAACATCCGGCGATCGGGCCGGTAGATCAGCGGCTCCTGTTTCCACGCGCTGAAATGGCTCTTCACCGACTCGAACCCGCCGCCGCATACGTTGATCTCATAGCGCACCCCTGGCCGCCGTTTGGGAATCGTCATCGTGCCTCCCGCTTGATTTGCGTGTGTGCGGAGCATTGCACCGCGCGTTGTGGCCGGCATCCTGCGTCGTCGTCCTGCGTCGTCATCCATCGAAGAAGCGGCAAGTCCCGTGCCGCCCGGTCGCGACAGGCACGGCCGTTGCGCGATCACCGCGTCATCGTCATCGCCTCGGAGCCCCGCCATGAAGGAATCGACCCGAACCGGCCGCGACGCGCCGGCGCACCAGCCGAAGCGCGATCCGTCGCCGCCGTTGAAGAACCAGGATCAAACGAAGACGCGCCACTCGGAGCGCCATATCGACAAGCAACTCGAGGACACGTTTCCCGCGAGCGATCCGCCCGCGACCGGCGGCGTCACGCGCATCGAGCCCGACACGCCGCCGGGCACGCACGACGACGGCCCGTGGCAGGACCCCGCCCGACGCCGCGACGAATGACGGCCGGCACTCGACGGACACCGCTGCCGAACGGCACGCCGCTTGCTGCCCGCTTGTTGCCCGGCACGGACCGGACTCGCCGACTCACGCGGCCCGGATTCAACCCGCAAGGAGGACTTCATGCAACGCGTCAACGAAATCATGTCGCAGGACGTCGTGCGCATCGCGCCGACCGACTCGATCCGTCATGCGGCGCAATTGATGGAGCGCTATGACATCGGCGCGCTGCCCGTATGTGACAACAACCGGCTGATCGGCATGGTCACGGACCGCGATCTCGCGGTGCGCGCGATCTCGGCCGGCAAGCCGCCGGAAACGCGGATCCACGAAGTCGCGTCGGGTCCGATCGAATGGTGTTTCGAGGACGATTCGCTGGAAGAGATCCAGCATTACATGGCCGACGCGCAACTGCGCCGCCTGCCCGTCGTCGATCACGACAAGCGGCTCGTCGGCATGCTGTCGCTCGCGGACATCGCGACGCGCACGGCCGGCGCCGCACGCGACGACGTCGCGAACACGCTCGAAGGCGTGTCGCAACCGAAGCAGACGTGACGGGGCCATTCGTGCTCCGCCCCGACTACCCGCGCGACCCGCAGGGCCCATCCCGGGCACGGTCGCGCTCCACGCAGCCAGGAGGACAACCATGCAGACTCAAGGACAGACCCGCATCGTCGGCAAGGGGGCCGCAACCGCGGCCGGGCCCGGCCCGGACGTGATGGCGGCCGACACGCTGGAAGGCGACAAGGTCTATACGACCGATGGCGACGACGTCGGCAAGATCAAGGACATCATGCTCGATGTGCGCTCGGGCCGCGTCGCGTACGCCGTGCTGTCGAGCGGCGGCCTGCTCGGCATCGGCGACAAGCTGCTTGCAATTCCGTGGAGCGCGCTTACGCTCGATACCGAGCGCAAGTGTTTCCTGCTGTCGGTCTCATCCGAGCGAATCCGCAACGCGCCGGGCTTCGACAAGGATCACTGGCCGGCGATGGCCGACCCGCAATGGGCCGAGCCGCTGCACGAGTACTACGGCAGCACGCCGTACTGGAGCGCGGGCGACGAGCTCGGGCTGACCGATCCGACCGAGGAACTGAACGATCCGCGCGCGCGCGACCAGCATTGATCGCTCTCGATTTGCCGGTGTATTAGCCGACGTGCCCCGCGAAAGCGGGGCTTTTTTTGGGCTTTCTTCGTGACGGATCGCCGGGCCGGCCCGGTCCTGTGAAGCCGGCGTCGCCGGCCGGCGGCCGGGCGCGCGACGGTCACGGCGCGCCGCCCGATTGATAACCATACAACATCAATCCTTCCAAAATTCGCACTTAACGTTTTCCCGTCTCCGGGCGAACATTGCCAAAACGACAATCGGTCGCGCCCCGCGCCATTCCCGCATTCTCTGGAGACACCCTGATGCACCCCTCGCCCAGCCTTTCGACCGGACGTTCGAAGGCCGCCGCGGTATTCCGCGTGACGGCCGGCAACTTCCTCGAGCAGTTCGACTTCTTCCTGTTCGGCTTCTACGCGACGCAGATCGCCGCCGTGTTCTTTCCCACCGCGAACGAGTTCGCCTCGCTGATGATGACCTTCGCGGTCTTCGGCGCCGGCTTCCTGATGCGGCCGCTGGGCGCGATCGTGCTGGGCGCGTACATCGACGACGTCGGCCGCCGCAAGGGCCTGATCGTCACGCTGGCGATCATGGCGAGCGGCACCATCCTGATCGCGTTCGTCCCCGGTTATGCGACGATCGGCCTGCTCGCGCCCGCGCTCGTGCTGATCGGGCGACTGCTGCAGGGCTTTTCGGCGGGCGCGGAACTCGGTGGCGTGTCGGTCTATCTCGCCGAAATGGCCACGCCCGGCCGCAAGGGCTTCTTCACGAGCTGGCAGTCGGCCAGCCAGCAGGTCGCGATCGTCGTCGCGGCCGGCCTCGGCTTCGCGCTCAATCAATGGCTGAGCGCATCGGCGATCGCCGCGTGGGGATGGCGCGTGCCGTTCTTCGTCGGCTGCATGATCGTGCCGTTCATCTTCGTGCTGCGCCGCAACCTCGAGGAAACCCAGGAGTTCAAGGCGCGCCGGCACCGTCCGAGCATGAAGGAAGTGTTCGGCACGCTGGCGCACAACTGGGGTGTCGTGGTCGCCGGCATGATGCTGGTCGCGATGACGACCACGAGCTTCTACCTGATCACCGTCTACGCGCCGACGTTCGGCAAGACGGTCCTGCACCTGAGCACCGCCGACAGCCTGCTCGTCACGCTGTGCGTCGGCGTGTCGAACTTCGTGTGGCTGCCGATCGGCGGCGCGCTGTCCGATCGCATCGGCCGCCGGCCGCTGCTGGTCGGCATGACGCTGCTCGCGATCGCCACCGCGTACCCCGCGCTGTCGCTGCTCGCGCATGCGCCGTCGTTTATCAACATGCTGCTCGTGCTGCTGTGGCTGTCGTTCATGTACGGGATCTACAACGGCGCGATGGTCGTCGCGCTGACGGAAGTGATGCCCGTCGAGGTGCGCGTGGCTGGCTTCTCGCTCGCCTACAGCCTCGCGACGGCCGTGTTCGGCGGCTTCACGCCCGCCATCTCCACGGCGCTGATTCACATGACGGGCGACAAGGCCGCACCCGGTTACTGGATGAGCCTCGCCGCGGTGTGCGCGCTGCTCGCGACGTTCGTACTCTATCGCCGCCATCCGGCGACGCTGACACCGGCGCACTGACGCCGCATTCCGAACCCCTGCCCCGACTTCGCACGACCCAGGCCACGACCACGACCATGAAGAACCTGCTCCTGAAACTGTGCGCGACCGCACTCGTCGCCACCTCCGCAATCGCCGCGAACGTGCAGGCCGCCGAGCTGCACGTGATGAGCTCGGGCGGCTTCACCGCCGCCTACAAGCGGCTCGGCCCGCAGTTCGCGGCCCGCACGGGCAACACGCTCGACACCGCGCTCGGCCCGTCGATGGGCAAGTCGCCCGAAGCGATTCCGAACCGGCTTGCGCGCGGCGAGCCGGCCGACGCGGTGATCATGGTCGGCTACGCGCTCGACGACCTGATCAAGCAAGGCAAGGTGATCCCCGGATCGCGCGTCGAGCTGGCCGATTCGCGGATCGGCATGGTCGTGCGCGACGGCGCGGCGAAACCCGACATCAGCTCGGCCGACGGCCTCAGGGAAGTGCTGCTGCACGCGAAGTCGATCGCGTACTCGGACAGCGCGAGCGGCGTCTACATCGAGCGGGAATTGTTCAAGAAGCTCGGCATCGAAGACCAGGTGAAAGCGAAGGCGAAGATGGTCCCGCGGATCCCGGTCGCCTCCGTGGTCGCGAACGGCGACTACGAAATCGGCTTTCAGCAGGTGAGCGAACTGCTGCCCGTGAAGGGCGCGACCTTCGTCGGCAAGATTCCCGAAGCGCTGCAGTCCGTCACGCGCTTCGCGGCCGGCATCCCGGTCGGCGCGCAGCACCCGGAGGAAGCGAAGGCGCTCCTCGACTATCTCGCGTCGCCCGACGTGCAGGCGGAAGTGAAATCGACCGGGCTGGATTCCGTCTCCGCGCATTGAGCCCGCAACCCGGGAAGGCGCGCGTCAGACCGCCTTCCCGTCGCGCCCGGCGCCGGCCCCGGCATCGTCGGCGCCATTCGGGCCTTCCGGCCCGGCCGCGTTCAGCACCCGCACGAGACGCGCACGATCGCACGCCCCTTCCCACGACGATACGAAGATCACCGCGCACGCATTGCTGATCACGCTCGTCAGCGCACGCGCCTCGGACATGAAGCGATCGATGCCGACCAGCAGCGCGACCCCGGCGACCGGCAGGTCGGGCATCACGGCGAGCGTCGCGACGAGCGCGACGAGCCCGCTGCCGGACACGCCGGCCGCGCCCTTCGACGTCAGCAGCATGACGGCCAGCATCGCCGCGATCTGCGGCGCGGACAGCGGCACGTCGCACGCCTGCGCAATGAACAATGCCGCGAGCGTCAGATAGATCGCGGTGCCGTCCAGGTTGAACGAGTAGCCGGCCGGCAGCACGAGCCCCACCACGCCCTTGTCGCAACCGAGCGACTCCAGCTTGACGATCAGCCGCGGCAACACCGGCTCCGTCGACGAGGTCGCGAGGACGATCAGCAGCTCCTCGCGCAGGTAGCGCAGCAGCCGCCACAACGCGAATCCGTGCAACCGCGCGAGCGGTGCGAGCACCAGCGCGACGAACAGCCCGCAGGCCACGTAGAACGACAACATCAGCCGCGCGAGCGAGCCGACCGAGCCGATGCCGAAGCGGCCCACCGTGAAGGCCATCGCGCCGAATGCGCCGAGCGGGGCGAGCCGCATGATCATCGCGAGCACGCGAAAGACGATCTGCGCGACGCCGTCGATCAGCGCCAGCACGGGCCGGCCGGCCTGCGGAGCCGCATTGAGCGAAAAACCGAACAGCAGCGCCAGCAGCAGCACCGGCAGCACCTCGCCCTGCTGGAACGCGCCGAGCATCGTGTCCGGGATCACGCTCAACGCAAACTCGACCAAGCCGCGCGGCGGCGCATGCCGCGTATAGGGCGCAAGGACGCTCGCATCGAGATGGCGCACGTCCACGTGCATGCCGGCGCCCGGCTGCAGCACGAACGCGGCGACGAGCCCGAAGGCGAGCGCTGCGGCGGTCAGCAGATAGAACAGCACCAGCGCGCGGACGATCGTGCGACCGATGGCGGTCCCGTTCGCCAGCGACGTGATGCCCGACACGATCGTGCAGAACACGACCGGCGCGATCATCATCCGCACGAGGCCGACGAAGGCATCGCCGAGCGGCTTGAGCATCGCGCCCGCCGACGGCCAGAAATGGCCGACGCTCACGCCGAGCACCATCGCCAGCAGAACCTGCACGTAGAGCGAACGAAGCGGTCTTGCCAGCGTCACGATGCGGTCTTTCCCGATGTTCCGGCCGTATTCGCCGCATGCGCCCCCTGTTTCGATCCATCGCCGCGCTTCGCATCGACGACCGCCTGGTGGAACGCTTCCGCGGCCGGTGTGAGCGGGCGTCCGCGCCGTTTCACGATGCCCACGCGGCGCTTGACCGCCGGCTCGACGAGCGGCACGCTCGTGAGCAGCGGATGGTCGTGCCCGGGCATCGCCATCGACGGTACCGCGGCGACGCCGAGCCCTGCCTCGACCAGCCCGAGCATGGTCGTCACGTGGCGCGTCTCGCACACGCTCGGCGCCCGCGGCGCGACGCTCGTCAGCGCCTGGTCGAGCAACAGGCGGTTGCCGGACGTCTTGTCCACCGACACATACTCGTACTCGTAAAGCTCGTTCCAGGTCACGCGCTTCTTGCGCGCGAGCGGATGGTCGCGCCGGCACGCGGCGACGAACCGCTCCTGCAGCAGCAGCTTGAATTCGACCTCGGGCTCCTGGCTGCCCATGAAGCTCACGCCGAAATCGGCCTCACCGCTGATGACGGCGCTCAGCACCTCGTTCGCGCTCGCGTCCAGCAGCTTGACCCGGATGCGCGGAAAGCGGCGGTGATAGCTCGCGATCACGTTCGGCAGAAAGTAGTAGGCGACCGACGGCACGCACGCGATCGTCACGTGACCGAGCCGGCTCGATGACACGTCGCGGATGCCGAGCAGCGCGACGTCGAGATCGTCCAGCAACTGCTCGGCGCTCGGCGCGAACACGCGGCCGACGGTGGTCAGCGAGACGCTGCGCGTGGTGCGCTCGAACAGACGCACGCCGAGCGCTTCCTCCAGTTTGTCGATCCGGCGGCTCAACGCGGGCTGCGAAATGCTGATCGCCTCGGCGGCCTTCCGGAAGCTGCCCAGCTCCACCACCGCGCGAAACGCCTGCAAATCGGTCAAATCGAAGTTGATTCCCACGGGCCGTGTCTCCGCATCTCGAATGCCCGGTATTTTGCATGATTCGGGCAGCCACACCCAGCCCGGAGATGCCCGGCTCCGACGCCCGCTACGCGCGATGCCGCAACGCATCGATCACGATCGAAAACGCGCGCGACGCCTGGCGGCGGCTCGGGTAGTACGCGTGATAGCCGGGAAAGACCGGGCACCAGTCCGGCATCACGATGCGCAGCCTGCCGGCGTGCACGTGGTCGAGCACGATGTCCTCGGTGACGAACGCGATGCCGAATCCGTCGAGCGACGCCTGCAGCATCTGCGGCTGCGTATTGCAGGTGATCCGCCCGTTCACGCGCGCCTGGATCTCGTTCCTGCCCTTCTTCAGCTCCCATGCGTAGATGCCCTTCGCGGTCGCGAGCCGCAGCGTCACGCAATCGTGATCGAGCAGGTCCTGCGGCGTCTTCGGCGGCTTGCGGCCGTCGAGATAGGCCGGCGACGCAACCATCGCCATCCGGATGTCCGGGCTGATGCGCACCGCGATCATGTCCTTCGCGACCTGGTTGCCGTAGCGCACGCCGATGTCGTAGCGCTCCTCGACGATGTTCGACAGCCCGTAGTCGACCGAGAACTCGACGCGGATGTCGGGGTAATCGGGCAGCACCTTCCTGAGCTTCGGCCAGATGATCGTGTCGATCGGATGCTCGGTGGCCGTGATCCGCACGACGCCCGCCGGCTTGTCGCGGAAATCGGCCACCGCGGCGAGCTTCGTTTCGATCTCGTCGATGCGCGGCGCGACGGTCCGGAACAGTTCCTCGCCCGCTTCGGTCGTCGACACGCTGCGCGTCGTGCGCGTCAGCAGCCGCACGCCGAGCCGCGCTTCGAAATCGCGCACCGTCTGGCTCAGCGCCGATTGCGACACACCGAGGCGCGCCGCCGCGCGCGTGAAGCTCCGGTCGCGCGCCACCGCGAGAAACGCCAGCAGATCGTTGAGGTTTTCGCGGGGCATGTCGGGCGGCTCCTGTCGAAACGGACGCCCATCCTAGCACCGACGCCGCCCCGCGCCACCCGGTACGGCTTCCGTCTATTCATTAGCCTGACTTATAAGTCCAAGCGCAGTGCGCTACTTAATCGATCGATCGTGGGTCGATAGACTGCGAAGCCTTCGGGTCCCCTGCGGCCGTAGCCGACTTTGGGGATCTCCCCTGCATTCCTTTCCGGAGTCCGTCTCGTGAAATCCGCTCTTCGCCTTCTCGTCGCCGCACTTGCCGTCTCCGGCCCGTGGTTCGCCCATGCGCAGGGCCTGACGCGCGAGCAGGTGCGCGAGGACATGATTCGCTACGAAGCCGCCCGCTTCAATCCGGCACGCGCGAATCCTCGCACGTGGGTGGACGATGCTCAGGCCGCGTCCGCACGCGTCATGGCCGTGAACGATGCCGACGGCCGCACGCATCTGGCCGATCGCGGCGCGGCCGCCGCGCGCTGCGACTGACCGACGCCGCCCCTTCGCCCACGATCCGCACCGCTTCGACGATGCAAGCCGTTGCCACTTCCGACCGGCGCCCCGCGCCCGTTCAAACCGCCGCATGGGGCGCCGTCCTCGCGATGGCGCTCGGCGCGTTCGCGCTCGTCGCGTCCGAATTCATGCCGGTCAGCCTGCTGACGCCGATCGCCACGGACCTGCACGTCAGCGAAGGCCAGGCGGGCCAGGCCATTTCCGTGTCCGGCGCCTTCGCGCTCGTGACGAGCCTGTTCATCGCGTCGCTGGCCGGACGGCGCGATCGCAAGCGGCTGCTGCTCGTGCTGACGCTGCTGACGATCGTCTCCGGCACGATCGTTGCGTTTGCACCGAATTACGTTGCCTTCATCGCGGGGCGCGCACTGATCGGTGTTGCGATCGGCGGGTTCTGGTCGATGTCGGCCGCGACCGCGATGCGGCTGGTGCCCGATGCCCAGGTGCCGCGCGCGCTGGCGATCGTGAACGGCGGCAACGCGCTCGCGACCGTCGTCGCGGCGCCGCTCGGCAGCTTTCTCGGCGGCATCGTCGGCTGGCGCTGGGCATTCTTCTGCGTCGTGCCGGTCGCGGCGCCCGCGTTCGGCTGGAAACTCGTCAGCCTGCCGCCGATGAAAGCCGCATCGCACGCGGCGCCCGTCAATGCGCTCGCGCTGCTCGGCCGCGTGCCGGTCGCGCTCGGCATGGCGGCCGTCAGCCTGCTGTTCATGGGACAGTTCACGCTGTTCACGTACCTGCGGCCGTTCCTCGAAACGGTGACGCACGTCGGCAATGCCACGCTGTCGCTGATGCTGCTCGCGATCGGCGTGGCCGGGGTCGCGGGGACGATCCTGATCGGTGCGTGCCTGAAGAACGGGCTGTACCGCACGCTCGGCGTCACCCCGCTGCTGATGGCCGCGATCGCCGTCGCGCTCGTGTGGTGCGGCGCGTCGACCGCCGCCACCGCGGGCCTGCTTGCCCTGTGGGGACTGACCGGCACGGCCGCGCCCGTCGGCTGGTGGACCTGGCTCGCGCGCACGCTGCCGCATGACGCGGAAGCCGGCGGCGGGCTGATGGTCGCGGTCGTGCAGCTCGCGATCGCGCTCGGCGCGACGACGGGCGGCCTGCTGTACGACCTGCACGGCTATCGCGCGACCTTCGCGATGAGTGCGGCGCTGCTCGTTTGCGCCGGCGTGGCGGCGTTCGCGGCGGGACGCGCCGCCGCGGCGCGCACGGCAGGCGGCTGAGCACCGCACGACGCCGCTCTAGGCCGCTCTAGGCCGCTCCGGGCCGCTCGATGCCGTTTTGCAAGTCGTACCGTGCAAGGCGGCTGGAGCATCGCCGGGGCTGCTTGCATCCCCAGTCCCCCGCCATCGCCGGATGCGGCCCCGACCCACGAAGCGTCCATCGCGACCGCACGCGGCATGCCGGTTGCTGCATGTCGTCGATATCGTCGATACGGGAGCCGCCGATGCACACACTGCCGAAGTTCCGTCCCGGGAACGCCTTCGATCGGCTTGTCGCGCGCGCCCGAGCATGCCGCTTCGCGCGCGCGGCGTCGGCCTGCACCGGAGGACTGGCATGAAGCGCCACGCGAGCACGAAACCGGCGGCGGTCCCGGCCGCCGACGACACACCGGCCACGCTCGACGCCTGCCGCCGCTGCGGGCTGTGGGAACATGCGACACAGCCGGTGCCCGGCGCCGGGCCCGCCGACGCGCGCATCATGCTGGTCGGCGAACAGCCGGGCGACCAGGAGGACCGCGCGGGCATCCCGTTCGTCGGCGCGGCGGGCCGCATGCTCGACCGCGCGCTCGACGAGGCCGGCATTGCGCGCACGAGCGTCTACCTGACCAACGCGGTCAAGCACTTCAAATGGGAATCGCGCGGCAAGCGGCGGCTGCACAAGACGCCCGCGCAGCGCGAGGTCGCCGCCTGCCGCTACTGGCTCGAACGCGAGCTCGACGCGGTGAGCCCGCGCGTGATCGTCGCGCTCGGCGCGACGGCGCTGCGCGCGGTGCTGCAGGACAACGACGCGACGCTGGAGCGTACGCGCAAGCCGGTGCGCTCGCCGGACGGTTGTCTCGTCGTCGCGACCTATCACCCGTCCTACGTGCTGCGCACGCGCGGCGCCGATTCGCGCGAGCACGCGTACCGGACGCTCGTCGACGCGCTGCGCACCGCGTCGCGCCTCGCGCGCGGCAACGGCGGCGCGCACGCGGCATCCGGAGACGGCGAATGAGCGACCTGCGCGGCGGCGCGTCGCGCGATACCCCGGCTGCCGCAACCACCGCAACCCCCACAACCGCCGCGAAGCCCTGGTACCGTCGGCTCGGCCCCGGCCTGCTCGCGGGCGCGTCCGACGCCGATCCGAGCAACGTCGCCGTCTATGCGCAGGCCGGCAGCCAGTTCGGCTTCCACATGCTGTGGATGATCGTGATCACGCTGCCGATGATGGTGGCCGTGCAGCTCGCGGCGGCATTCATCGGGCGCGCCAACCGCGAAGGCCTCGTGGCCGGCATCCGCGAGCAGTTCTCCGGCCGCCTCGCCAAGGCCCTGATCGTCATGGTGGTGATCGTCAACGTCGTGAACGTCGGCGCCGACCTCGCCGCGATGGGTGATGCGACCGCGCTCGTCGCCGGCGGCCGCAGCTACTGGTATGCGCCCGTCTACGGCATCGCGTCGCTCGCGCTGCAGGTGCTGCTGTCCTACGAACGCTACGCGCGCTGGCTCAAATGGATGACGCTCGGCCTGCTCGCCTACGTGCTCGAACTCGGCTTCGTGCACATCGACTGGCGCGGCCTGCTGCACGCGATCGTCCTGCCGCACATCGCGTTCACGCACGACTATGCGACCACGGCGGTCGCGGTGCTCGGCACGACACTGAGCCCCTACCTGTTCGTATGGCAGGCCGCGCTCGAAGTCGAGGAAACCCAGGCCGAGCGCCGCAACGGCGACACCGCGTGCACGCCCGGCGCGCGCCATGAAACCGGGCGGCGCATCACGTTCGACACCTGGACCGGGATGATCGTCACCAACGCGGTATCGTTCTGCATCATGGTGATCGGCGCGGCGGTGTTCTTCTCGCACGGCAAGCACGACATCGGCTCCACCGCGCAGGCTGCCGAGGCGCTGCGCCCGATCGCCGGCGAGGCGGCATTCGTCGTGTTCGCGTTCGGCATCGTCGGCTGCGGGCTGCTCGCGATCCCCGCGTTCGCGGGCAGCGCCGCATACGGTTGCGCGGAGGCGTGGCGGTTCCGCGAAGGGCTGAACGAACCGGTGCGGCGCGCACCCGCGTTCTATGCGGTACTGGCCGGCTGCGTGATCGTCGGCATCGCGATCTGCTTCAGCCCGGTCGATCCGATCAAGGCGTTGTACTGGAGCGCGGTGCTCAACGGCGTCGCGGCAGTGCCGATGCTGGTGCTCGTGATGCTGCTGTCGCAGCGGCGCGATGCGGCCGGCCAGCCGGGCAGCGGCATCGCGTCGAAGGTGTTCGGGTGGCTGGCGGTCGCGCTGATGGCGGCATCGGTGGTCGTGATGGCCGCTGACATGCTGAGCTGATCTGCACGACATGGTTGCGCCTGCAACCGTTCAGGCGACACGGACGGCGTGGACAGCGAACGACCCCGACGATCGGGTGACAACCGGGCACGCCGCGCGAGCGGCATCGCCCGGTTGCCGGACCGGCAGCGTCACATCATCTTGCCGCGCGATTTTTCGGCCCGCGCCGCATCGGCCGCCGACTCGACCTTCTTCACTTCCTCCGGCGGCGGCAGCACCGCCTTGAAGCCCATCGAGTCGATCCACATCTCGCGCGCCCAGCCGCGGGTGTGATACAGGTGATGGTCCTCGTCCGCCTCCACCTCATCGTGCGCGGCCTTCAGCGCCTTCGCCGCGTCGCGATCGCGCAACTGCTCGGCCGCATAGCCGATCAGCTCCCAGTTCAGGTGGTCCTTCGTCTCGGCGAGCACCACGCACTCGGCCGCGACGATCTGCGCGACCGCAGGGTCGGCCTGCTTCTTCGCCTGCTCGATCACCTGGACGAGCGACTTGCCGGTCGCCGCCACGGCGGCGCGCCCCGGCGACTGCGTATCGGGATCGAGGCCGAGCGTGTCGAATACCTTGCGCAGCACTTCCTGGTGATGCATCGTTTCGCGGTGGTACTTCTCCCATTCCTTGTGCAGGTCCTCGTCGGTCGCACACTTGAGCGCGGCCTCGTAGATCTTCGCGCCGCCGAGCTCGGTTTCGTATGCCTGGCACAGCAACGCCAGGATGCCTTCGTGCTTCGATTGCCGTTGGCCCATGACTGCTTCTCCGAAAAAACGGGCCGCCCGCGCGGCCCTGGGGTTGAACCGGGCACGCGTTACTGCGCGCCCACCTTGCGCTGGAGTGCTTCCGCCATGCTCAGGTGATGCCTGAGCGTCGGCAGCGCGGCGGTCGCGAACGCCCGCAGCTGCGCGTCCTGGCCGCCGCGCGCCTCGTCTTCGAACAGCGCGACCGCCTTCTTGTGCGCGTCCGGGCCGGCCGCTGCCACATACGCCGTGTCGAAGTCGTGTCCGCTCTTGCCGCGCAGCGCTTCGACGTCAGGGTCGTGGATCTGCTCGACCTGCGGCTTCATGCCCGCGCGCGCGGCGACCTCGTCGAGCTTCGCGTTCGCCTTGCCGTGGTCGGCCACCATGCGTTGCGCGAACGCGCGCACGTCCGGCGACTGCGCCTGCTTCAACGCGAGCTGGCTCGCCTGCACTTCGGCCTTGCCGGCCAGCGCGGCCTTGTCGACGAATTCCGCATCGCCGCGCTGCGGCGCCTTCGCGATGCCCGGATCGCCCGCGCCGGCGGCGCCCGACGACGGGTTGATCACGCCGCCCGGCACATGCGAATTCGACGCGGGCGGCTCGCTCGGCGCCTGTGCCTGCGCGAGCCCCGCTACGGCGAGTACGCCCGCGGCGAGCGCCGCGATCGTCCAGTTGGGTTGTTTCATGCGCTTTCTCCTGGTGTTGCGGGAGTCGTCACCCGCCGACGATCGAGCCGCCGTTCGGATGCAAGGTCTGTCCCGTCATGTAGCTCGCGCCGTCCGACGCGAGCAGCACATAGCAGCCGATCAGTTCGTCCGGCTGCCCCGGCCGCTTGAGCGGCACGTTCGAGCCGAACGTCGCGACCTGTTCGGCGGTGAAGGTCGACGGGATCAGCGGCGTCCAGATCGGCCCCGGCGCGACGGCGTTCACGCGAATGTCGCGCTCGGCCAGCTCGATCGACAGCGAACGCGTGAACGCGACGATCGCGCCCTTGGTCGCCGAGTAGTCGGGCAGCTTCGGGCTGCCGTGATACGCGGTCACCGACGCGGTGTTGACGATGCGCCCGCCCGCTTTCATGTGCGGCAGCGCGGCCTGCGTGCAGAAGAACATGCCGTACACGTTCGTGCGAAACGTGCGCTCGAGCTGTTCCTCGGTCACGTACTCGATGCCCGGCTGCGGATGCTGCTCGCCCGCGTTGTTGACCAGCACGTCGAGGCGCCCCAGCCGCTCGACCGTGCGCGCGACGGCGTCGCGCGCCTGCCGGCGGTCGCCGACGTCGCAAGCGATGGCCTCGCAGCGCCGGCCCGCCTGCTCGATCAGGCGCTTCGTGTGCGCGGCATCGTCCGATTCGTTCAGGTAGACGATCGCGACGTCCGCGCCCTCCTTCGCGAAACCGATCGCGACCGCGCGGCCGATCCCGCTGTCGCCGCCCGTCACGAGCGCGACCTTGCCGGCGAGCCTGCCGCTGCCGACGTAGTCGGCCGCCTCGTCGCGCGGCTTCGGATGCATGTCCCGCTCGGTGCCCGGCTGCCGGGCCTGTTCCTGGGGTGGCAGGGTCTTTGCCGTCGTCATGGGTTCCTCCTTGAACGGGTGTCGGCGAGACGTCGCAAGCGGCATGCCGCGCGGCGGCCCGGCCCGGTGCACGCGCGATGCCCGCGCGCCGCACGCCGCGTTGCAAGCGCGTTCAGAAACGGCATGCTCAGCGCGGCGTGCCCTGCGTCGTGCCGTCCGGCCGGCGCACCGGATCGAAGTCGCGCCATTCGCCGTCCTGCCAGTCGCCTTCGACACGTTCGATCGCTTGCGCGCCGGTCGCACGCAGCACGTCTTCCGCGGTGGCCGCGGTCGTCGACGTCACGCGCGCGGCCAGGATCACGCCGGTTTCGCTCTTCGCGAGCGCGCCCTTGCCTTCGGCCTGCTCGCCGCGCATCCGGCCGAGCGCGCCGCCGAACGCACCGAGATAGGCACCGGCGAGCGCACCGGCGGCCGGCACGAACCAGTAGCGCACGCCGAACGCATAGACGATCAGCCCGACGATCGCGCCGATCAGCAGCCCGCGCAGCGCGCCGACCAGCGCGCCGCGCCCGCCGGGCTTCGCGGCCGTATCGGCATACACGTCGCCGCCGATCGGGAAGCGCGCGTGCTGGCCGCCCGGGTTCAGGAAGAAGATCGACACGTCGTCCGGGCCGAACGCGCGCTCGTAAAGGTGGCGCGCCCCACCTTCCGCTTCATCGAACGTCGTGAAGCGGCCTGCGACGATCATCGCCATGGTCGTGCTCCTCGTGGCCGTAAGGTGCCGCGCACGCGAGCGCGGGCGCGACGCGACGCGGGTGCGCTCACATCAGCCGCCCGAGCTCCTTGGATACCGATGCCGGCGTGCCGTATTCGCGATCGGGGATCTGCCTGAGCATGTCGAGTACGCGCGGGTCGGCGTGCGAGCGCTCCGCGCACTCGACCACCTCCGCCTTGCTCGCCGGATAGTCCATCCCCTTCAGCGCCTTCTGCACGTCGACCGGGCTCGGCGCCTTGCCGTGCCCGCTCTGGTGGCCGCCCTTGTCGTGATCCTGCTGCTCGCGCTCGCCTTCATGCGCGCGCGCGTGGCTGTATTCGTGGCCCGTATGTTGTCGGGATGACATGGAAACCTCCTTCGATTGAAAAACGGAAAGGCACGCCATTACGTCGGGCTGCGCCGCGACCGCGCGAACGCGGCAACCATCAGCGCCGCCGCCCCCAGCGCGACCGCGCCCGCGACCTTCGGCCGCTGCACCACCGCGTTGTATGCGCAAGCGCGCAGCACGGGCCCGTCCATCCCTTCGCGCTCGTGCAGCGCATGGCGGGACTCGTACAGCGCGTTGTCGTCGCGCGGCCGCGCGGGGCGCACCGTGCGCTGGCCGCGCGAGAACAGCGTGGCCGCGATGCGATCGAACAGGCGCGGCGCGTGATACGCGCCGGCCGACGTGAGCTTCGCGGCACCGCCGACGAACAGCGCGCGGCGCGGGTGCGCCGCCGCGAACAGGATCGCGTCGGCGACGAGCTCCGGGTCGTAGATCGGCGGCGGCAGCCGCGCCTCGACGTTCATGTAGTTCTTCGCGTGCATCACGAACATCGTGTCGATCGCGGCCGGCTTGATCAGCGTGACGGACACCGGCAGGCGATCGGACTCGAGCTCGAGGCGCAGCGAATCGGTGAAACCCTTCACCGCGTGCTTCGATGCCGCATACGCGCTCTGCAGCGGCACCGGCGCGTCGGACGCCTCGCTGCCCATGTTGATGATCGCGCCGCCGTGGAAATCGCTCTTGCGCCGGAAATGGTCCGACGCGACGAGCGAGCCGTGCACGACACCCCAGTAGTTGGTGTCGAACAGCCGGCGCTGATCCTCGAGCGGCACCGCCGCCGCCGTGCCGAAGATCGACACGCCCGCGTTGTTGACCCAGGTGTCGAAGCCACCATAGGTATCGGCCGCCGTCGCGGCCGCGCGCTGCAGATCCTCGAGAATGCCGACGTCGCCGGCGACCGGCACCGCGAGGCCGCCGTGCTGGCGGATTTCCTCGCACAGCGTGTTCAGCGCGTCCGCGTTGCGCGCGAACAGCACCAGCTTCGCCCCGCGCCGTGCCGCCTTGCGCACGGTGACGAGGCCGATGCCGCTGGTGGCGCCCGTGATCACGATCGTCTGCTCGCCGACCGGTTTGAGCATGCAGTTCATCACTGGACTCCTTCTGCGGGGCCGGTTACTTCGGACGGATGGTCAGCTGGTCGCGCACGTCCTGCACGCCGTCGATCTGCCTGACGACACCGACGGCCTGCGTGCGCTGCTGCTCGTCCGGCACGCTGCCGGTCAGCATCACGACGCCGTGACGCGTCTTCACGTGAATGTCGCCGGCCGACAGGCCGCTCGTGCCGACCAGCTCGGCCTTCGCCTTGGTCGTGATGGTCGCGTCGCGGATCTTCGTGCCGGTGCTCGAATGCGTCATCGACGACGACGACGATGACGACATGGATGACGATGCCGAGCCGTCGTCTCCGGCGGCGAACACGTTCGGCGCGACGGCGATACAGGCGGTGGCCGCGGCGATCGCGACCGCCATGCCGAGACGGCTGGCGGGATGACGGCGGAATCGCGGTGCGCGGGCTTGCAGCGGGAATACCTTCATCGTGACCTCCTATCGTGAGGCCGGCGTGGCCGGCGGACGTCCGGGTGTCGCAAATCGCGTGCCGCGCGCAACCGGCCGCATGCGCGCGCGGCCCGCCGATCGGACGCCCTTTCATCCAACCCGTTGTAATTTTTGCGGCACGTGGGCAGGGCGTGCCCCCCGCAAAGTGACGGGCATGGCGATTGCCGAAGAGGGACGCAACGGGGCTCGCCGGCGCGGCCCCGACCTCGGGAGCAATACCATGCAAAGAATTGCGTTGATCAGTGAACATGCGTCACCGCTGGGGGTGATCGGCGGCGTGGACGCGGGCGGCCAGAACATCTACGTCGCGAACGTCGCGAAGCAGCTGGCCGAGCGCGACCTCGACGTCGACGTCTACACGCGCTGCGACGATCCGCACCTGCCGGAAGTCGTGCAGATCGGCCCGCGCATGCGCGTGATCCACGTTCCGGCTGGGCCGCCCGCCGCCGTGCCGAAGGAACGGCTGTTGCCGTACATGGGCGCGTTCGCGGACTACATGACCGCGCGCATGCGGCGCGAGCCCGACCCGGTCGACGTGATGCACGCGAACTTCTTCATGTCGGGCGACGCCGCGCTGCGCGTGAAGCGGCGTCTCGGGATTCCGCTCGTCACGACGTTCCATGCGCTCGGCCGCGTGCGCCGGCTGCATCAGGGCGCGGCCGACGGCTTCCCCGACGAACGCTTCGCGATCGAGGACACGCTCGCGCGCCGCTCGGACCGGCTGATCGCCGAGTGCCCGCAGGACGCGCTCGACCTGACCACGCACTATCGCGCCGATGCCGCGCGCATCGAGATCGTGCCCTGCGGGTTCGATGCGGGTGAATTCCGGCCGGTGCCGCGCGTCGATGCGCGTGCGCGGCTCGGCTGGCCACACGATGCATTCATCGTGCTGCAGCTCGGGCGGCTCGTGCCGCGCAAGGGAATCGACACCGTGATCGACGCGCTCGCACGGATGCCACGTGACCCGAACCGGCCGACGCGGCTCTACATCGTCGGCGGCAGCCACGCGACGCCCGACCCGGCGCGCGATCCGGAACTCGCACGCCTCGCCGCGCTCGCGCACGCCACCGGCATCGCGGAACGCGTGACGTTCGTGGGCCGGCGCGAGCGCGACGCGCTGCACCTGTACTACAGCGCGGCGGACGTCTTCGTGACGACGCCGTGGTACGAGCCGTTCGGCATCACGCCGGTCGAGGCGATGGCATGTGCCGCGCCGGTGATCGGCAGCGACGTCGGCGGCATCCGCACGACGGTCGACGACGGCGTCACCGGCTACCTGGTGCCGCCGCGCGACCCGGCCGCGCTCGCCGGGCGGCTCGTGCAGCTGCGCGCGCAACCGGCGCTGTGCGATGCGCTCGGCCGGGCCGGTTATCTGCGCGCCCACCGCTTCTACACATGGCGCGGCGTGACCGACCGCCTCGTCGACATCTACCGCGACGTCGCGCATCCGCAACGTGCCGGCACGGCGGCCGGCAGCCGCCGCACGCCCGTCGCGACCACGCCGGGCGTACTCGCCCACCGCAAGGAGAATGCATGATGAAGGGCTACGATCGCAAACGGGTACTCGTCACCGGCGGCGCCGGGTTTCTCGGTTCGCATCTGTGCGAACGCCTCGTGACGGCCGGGCACGACGTGCTGTGCGTCGACAATTTCTACACGGGGGCGAAGGACAACATCGCGCACCTGCGCGATGCGCCGAACTTCGAGCTGATGCGGCACGACGTGACGTTTCCGCTGTACGTCGAGGTCGATGAAATCTACAACCTCGCATGCCCGGCGTCCCCCGTGCACTATCAGCGCGACCCGGTGCAGACGACCAAGACCAGCGTGCATGGCGCGATCAACCTGCTCGGCCTCGCGAAGCGCGTGAAGGCGCGCATCCTGCAGGCATCGACGAGCGAAGTGTACGGCGACCCCGACGTGCATCCGCAGGACGAGCGCTACTGCGGCCGCGTGAACCCGATCGGCATCCGCGCGTGCTACGACGAAGGCAAGCGCTGCGCGGAAACGCTGTTCATGGACTATCACCGCCAGTACGGCGTCGACGTGCGGATCGCGCGGATCTTCAACACGTACGGGCCGCGCATGCATCCGGCCGACGGGCGCGTCGTGTCGAACTTCATCACGCAGGCGCTGGCCGGCGAAGCGTTGACCGTCTACGGCGACGGCAGGCAGACGCGCTCGTTCTGCTATGTCGACGACATGGTCGATGCGCTGATCCGGCTGATGGACGAGCCCGGCGACGCCTGCGAGCCGGTGAACCTCGGCAGCGACGACGAGATCGCGATGATCGACGTGGCGCGCGAGGTCGTGAGGATCGTCGGCGCGACGGTCGCGATCGAGTTCCGTCCGTTGCCGTCCGACGATCCGCGTCAGCGCCGGCCCGATCTCGACGCCGCGCACCGGCGCCTCGGCTGGCGCGCGACGACGCCGCTCGCGAGCGGGCTCGCGCATACCGCGCGGTATTTCATCCATCGGCAGGTCGCGAATCACACGCCGGGCGATCTCGTGCGCAGCACGCGGATCGCGTCGCACATGCTCGCGCAGATCAGCACACGAAACCGGTCGGGGGCGGCAACGTGAACGGCACGACGTGACACGACGCCGCGTCGTCGCGTGTCGGGGGCGACGGCCGGCGCGCACCGGCCACCGCGCATCAGCCGTCGCGCTTCGTCACGCGCGCGATCCGGCGGGCCAGCTCGCGCACGTCGACCGGCTTGCACAGATAGCCGTCGAAGCCCGCTTCGAGCGCGCGGCGTTCGTCGCCGAGGCCCGCGTGCGCGGTGACCGCGAGCACGCGCAGGTTGGGCGGGCTGCCGCCGTTCGCGCCGCCGCGGCGCAACGCATCGAGCAGCCAGAAGCCGTCGCCGTCGGGCATCGCGAGATCGGACAGCACGACGGTCGGCTTCACGTCCGCGACGATGGCGAGCGCGTCACGGCCCGACGACGCGACCGCGACGACCGCACCGAGCGTCGCCAGCGCGGCGGTCAGGCTCGCACGCGTGGTCGGGTCGTCGTCGACGATCAGGATGCGCTGCGACTCGAGCATCGGCGTACCGCGCGCGACGTCGTCCGGCGTGACGCTCCACGCCATCGCCCCCGCCGGCTGCCAGCCGGCCGGCAACGTCACGGTGAACGTGGCGCCGCGATTGCGGCCCGGGCTTGCGACGCTGACCGTGCCGCCGTGCAGCTCGGCGATATGCCGCACGATCGACAGGCCGAGCCCGAGCCCGCGCCGCGACGAGGCAGGCGACTCTTCCGCGCGGCGGAACATGTCGAACACGTACGGGATAAAATCCGGCGCGATGCCCTGCCCGGTATCGGCGACGGTCAGCATCGCGTGCCCGGCGTCGCGCGACAGCGTGACCGTCACCGCGCCGCCGGCCGGCGTGAATTTCAGCGCGTTCGACACGAGGTTCGACAGCATCTGCCGCAAGCGCTCCGCGTCGCCCGACACCACGCATGCGAACGTGGCGCAGTCGAATTCGAGCGCGATGCCGGCCGACGACGCGGCCGTCTGGAACGTGCCCGTCGCATCGGCGAACAGGCGCACCACGTCCACCGGCATCGAATCGATCCGCAGCTTGCCGGTCGCGAGCGACGATGCGTCGAGGATGTCGCCGACCATGCGCGTGAGCGAACGCGCGCTGCGATCGATCGCGTCGATCGCCTGCTGCTGCAATCCGTCTTCGCGCGAATTGCGCAGCACCTCGACCCACCCGTAGATCACGTTCAGCGGCGTGCGCAGTTCGTGCGACACGGTCGCGAGCAATTCGTCCTTCAGGCGGTTCGACGTATCGGCCTGGTCGCGCGCGTCGCGCGCGCCCTGCAGCGAGCGGTGCGCGCGCAGGTCGCGGCGGCGCTGCGCGCCGGTCTCGCGCAGCGTCAGCGACAGCGCGACGCTGCCGCGCAGGTCGCCGCGCACCGGGCATGCGGACACCGTTGCGCGAAAGCGCCGGCCGTCGCGGCGCACGCACAGCAGTTCGAGCGGGCCGACCGGTTCGCGCATCGCGTCGAACGTGTCGGCCAACGGATTGCGCTGCAGCCAGCGCATCGCGACGAGCGATTCGAACGGGCGCCCGTATGCCTCGGACTCGTCGTACCCGAAGATCCGCTGCGCGGCCGGGTTCCAGCTGACGATGCGGCCCTCGCCGTCGACGCCGACGATCGCGTCCGGCGATGCCTCGACGACCGCGAGCTGCAGCCGCGACTTGTCGGCGCGCGCGCGCGCCACGCCGGCATCGCAGAACAGCAGCACCGCGCCGTCGATGTTGCCGTCCGCATCGGCGATCGGCGCCGCCGCCTCGGCGATCGGCACCGGCGTGCTGCCGGCGGCGCCGTGCAGCAAGTGCCGGTCGGACAACGCATGCGCGCCGCCGAGCGCCCGCTCGAGCGGCGTCGCCTGCACGCGCCGGCCGTCGTGATCGAACAGGCGCAGCACGTCGCGCACAGGCCGGCCCGTCGCCTCGTCCACGCCGCAGCCTGCCAGCTCGGCCGCCACCGCATTCAGGTAAGTCACCCGGCCTTTCCCGTCGGTCGCGATCACGCCGTGCGGCAGCGACTGCAGCACGCCTTCGAGTTGCCGCCGCGCGGCCGTGTCACGCCGGCGCGCGACGTCGTTCGTGAGCCGCGCGTGGTGCAGCATCGCCGCGCCCGCGCAGACCAGCATGCCGACCAGCAGGAAGACGAAGAGCTGCACGAGCCGGGCCGACAACGGCCCGGTGTACGCGGCCGGATCGGACAGGAACAGCGTCCAGATCAGCAGCCCGCTGACCACGGTCGACACGATCCCGAACAGGAACGACGTCACCCATGCCGCGCCGGCCAGCATCGGGTAGTACAGGATCAGCGACAGGTTCACGCCGCCGAAGCGGATCGCCAGCGCCTGCAGCACGGTGGCGATCGCGACGAACATCACGGCGGTTGCGTAATTTCCGACCTGCGGCCGTGCAAATTCAAACATCGGACACGCTCCTGCCGACCCACCGGCGGCAGCCGGCCACGCGCAGCCGGACGGGCACGTCACCTGCTCGGCCGCCTGTGCTGACCTGGGAGACCTTCACACCATGACCGCTCCGACACGCTGGCTCGTCGTCTCGCCGCATCTCGACGACGCCGTATTCAGTTGCGGGCAGCTGCTCGCGCAGGCACCGGGCTCGGTCGTCGTCACGGTGTTCGCGGGCATTCCGGAACACGGTACGGCCGCGCCGCCGTGGGACCGTCGCGCGGGATTCCGCACGGCCGACGACGCGATGCGCACGCGCCGCGACGAGGACCGTCATGCGCTCGCGCTGCTCGATGCGCGGCCCGTCTGGCTCGACTTCCTCGACGACCAGTACGGCACGCCGGCCGCGTCGGCTGCAATCGCCGCGCGCGTGGCCGACGTGATCGACGCGCATCCGGGCTTCGGCGTGCTGGCGCCGGCCGGCCTGTTCCATCGCGATCACCTGCAGGTTCAGCAGGCCGTGCTGGCGCTGCTGCGCGATCACGACCGGGCCGGCGACGCAGCGCGCGTGTGGCGCTTCTACGAGGATGTGCCGTACCGGCGGATCGACGGGTTGATGGCCCGGCGCGTGACCGGCTGGCGCGAGCACGGCTGGATCGGCCACCCGGTCGGCGCGCCGGCCGGCAACAGCATGGACACGGCGGCTGCGAAGGCCGCCGCCGTCGCCGCGTATGCGAGCCAGATTGCGCTGTTGGAGCCTCATATGCGTGCCGATCTCCGTGAACCCGAAACATACTGGCGGCTCGAATGCGACGGCACGTCCGCGTGACGCCCGCGCGTGTCGTGCTGCCGCCGCGCGAACCACGCGTGACCGCGGTGGTGCTGACCTGCCGGCGCTCGATGGAGCTCGCGCGCACGCTGGCGCGGCTCTCCGCGCTGCCCGACCGGCCGGCGATCGTCGTCGTCGACAACGGCTCGGACGACGCGACCGCGGCGCTCATGCACAGCCGCTTTCCTCATGCGACGCTGGTGCATGCGCCGGCCAATCTCGGGGCCGCCGGCCGCAACCTCGGCGCGGCCGTCGCCCGCACGCGCCACGTCGCGTTCTGCGACGACGACACGTGGTGGGCGCCCGGCTCGCTCGCCGAAGCCGCGAACCTGCTCGATGCGTACCCGCATGTCGCGGCCGTCACCGCGCGCGTGCTGGTCGGCCCCGACCGGCGCGAAGACCCGACCTGCCGGTTGATGGCCGACAGCCCGCTCGATGCGCCCGTCGCGCTGCCGGGGCGCCCGATCCTCGGGCTGCTGGCCGGTGCGAGCGCATTCCGGCGCGACGCGTTCGTGGCCGCGGGCGGCTATCATCCGCGCTACTTCCTCGGCGGCGAGGAAGCGCTGCTCGCGCTCGATCTGTATCGCGCGGGCGCGTGGCTCGTCTATGCACCGCGTCTGACGGTTCATCACTACCCTTCGAAGCAACGCGACGTGCAGACGCGTGCGAGCGTGTCCGCCCGCAACGCGGTGTGGACCGCGTGGCTCAGATGGCCGGCCCGCGCCGCGCTCGCGCATACCGTCCGCATGCTGCCGCGCCTGTGGCGCGAACGCGGCATCGTGCCCGCCTTCGCGGGCCTGCCGTGGATCCTGCGCGAACGGTGCGCGCTGCCGCCGCACGTCGAACGCATGCGCCGCCGGCTCGACGACGACGCGCGTCGCCGCGCGGACGGGCGCGCATGAGCGCGCCTGCCACGAGATCAGGAGTCCGGTTTTTCCGCTTCGTCTTCCAGTTGCGCGAGCCGGTTGTAGATCGTCTTCAGGCTCACGTCCAGCACTTCGGCCGCCTGCGCCTTCACGCCGCCGCATTTCGCGATCGTGCCGAGAATCAGCTTGCGGTCGACTTCCTCGAGCGGCGTGCCGAACGGCACCGTCACGCGATCCTCGTGCGCGTCGACCATGTTCGACAGTTCGTCCATGATCGGCGGCGGCAGCGTGTCGATCACGTCCGCGTCGGCGAAGATGCTCGCGCGCTGCACGAAGTTGCGCAGCTCGCGCACGTTGCCGGGCCATGCGTAGGACTTCAGCGCTTCGCGCGCGGCGGGCGCAAAGCGCAGATTGCGGCCGCTTTCCTCGTTGTAGTGCTGCAGGAACGCGTCGGCGAGCATCGGGATGTCGTCGCCGCGCTCGCTCAGCGACGGCAGCGGAATCGGGAACACGTTGATCCGGTGATAGAGGTCGGGCCGCAGCTTGCCGTCGGCCATCGCGGCTTCCGGATCGCGGTTGGTCGCCGCGACGATGCGCACGTCGACGTCGATCTCGCGCGTCGAGCCGAGCCGCGTGAGCCGCCCGGTTTCCAGCACGCGCAGCAGCTTGACCTGCGATTCGACCGGCATCTCGGTGATTTCGTCGAGGAACAGCGTGCCGCCGTCCGCGCGTTCGAAGAAGCCCTTGTGCTGCCGCTCGGCGCCGGTGAAGCTGCCGCGGTCGTGGCCGAACATCTCGCTCTCGACGAGATTCGCGGCGATCGCGCCGCAGTTGACCGCGAGGAACGGGCCGCGGCGGCGCAAGCTCAGGTCGTGCACCGTCTGCGCGGCGAGCTCCTTGCCGGTACCCGACTCGCCGGTGAGCAGCACCGACGCCTCGGTGCGCGCGACGCGGCCGATCGCATCGTAGACGGCCTGCATCGCGGGCGAGCTGCCGAGCATCCGGCCGAAGCGGCCGAGACGCTTCAGTTCGGAGCGCAGTTCGGCGATTTCCTCATGCAGTGCGGTGGTGCGCGGCACGCGCGCGAAGATGCTGTTCAGCCGCTGCATGTTGATCGGCTTCACCAGATAGTCGGTCGCGCCGCGCCGCAATGCGTCGATCGCGGTTTCGAGGCTCGCGTGACCGGTGGTCAGCACCATTTCGCAATGCGCGCGCTTCGGCAACGCGTCGAACAGATCCATGCCGTTGCCGTCCGGCAGCACGAGATCGCACAACACGAGATCGGGGGTGTGCGTCGAGACGAGCGTGCGCGCTTCTTCGAGCGTCGCGGCCGTGTCGCATGCAAGCTGCTGCGCTTGCGCGAGGGTCGCGAGCATCGTGCGCGTATCGGCGTCGTCTTCGACGATCAGGACATAAGGCATCGAAGCTCCTGGTGGGTGCGGCCCGGGCGCAAGGCGTCGGCCGAAACCGCGGCGGGCGTGCGATGCGGGGTACGACGCCGGAACCCGGCGGCACATCCGCACCGCACACGAATGAGCAAATTAGCTGTCCTGCAGTGACAAACGCGTGCTTAGAAGTATAGAAGAAGTGCGTCGTGCCTTCGCCGATCATCGAATAAATCTATCTGTCCGCGGCGAGCGCATTGCCAGATTCAATCCGGCGAAACGGGCATAAAAGGTATGCTTTCCACATGAAAAAATGATGCGTGGCGGTCATTTTTTCGCCTGCTCCTCGACGGTTTCGGTCAATACTTCCAACTCGATACACTCATGTCGAAATCCGACGATGACGGCGCGCGGCTGTTCGGCCGCTCGCCAACGATTCAGGACTTGCTGCTGAAGGTAGCGCGTGTCGCCGCGACGCGCGTCAGCGTCCTGGTGGTCGGCGAGAGCGGCGCCGGCAAGGATATCGTCGCGCGGCTCATCCACGACATGAGCCCACGCCGGCGCGGGCCGTTCGTGCCCGTCAACTGCGGGGCGATTCCGAAGGACATCGCGGAATCCCATTTGTTCGGACATGAAAAAGGCAGCTTCACCGGCGCGATCGCGCAACATGTGGGCATGTTCGAAGCCGCGCGCGGCGGCACGCTGTTTCTCGACGAAATCGCGGAAATGCCGGCTGAATTGCAGGTGAAACTGCTGCGCACGCTGGAGTCGAACACGATCGTGCGCGTCGGCGGTCACGAAGCGATTCCGCTCGACGTGCGGATCGTCGCGGCCACCCATCACGATCCGGTCGAGGCCGTGCGCAGCGGCCGGCTGCGCGAGGATCTGTTCTACCGGATCGCGACGATCGCGCTGCACGTGCCCGCGCTGCGGCAGCGCGAGGACGACGTCGGCGACATCGCGCTGCAGATCGTCGAACGGCTGAATGCACGGCATCGCACGCGCAAGCGTCTGTCGCTGCAGGCGATGAAGGCGCTGCGTGCCTATACGTGGCCCGGCAACGTGCGCGAGCTGCGCAACGCGCTGGAGCGCGCGTTCATTCTCGCCGACGAGCAGATCGAACTGCAGCTGCCACGCCGCCAGCCGCCGCGCGAGGAGGTGCGTCACAACGCGATGACGCTCCATATCGGCACGACGCTCGCGCATACGCAGCAGCGCTTCATCGTCGCGTCGCTGCGCCATTTCAACGGCGACAAGCCGCGCACCGCGAAAGCGCTCGGCATCAGCCTGAAGACGCTGTACAACCGGCTCGCGCTATTGCCCGAACACGAGCGCAACGCGGCAAGCGGCGCGGCTGCGCCGACGCCCGCTGCGGGCAGCGCAAGCGACGCCACGGCCACCGCCGGTGCCGCCAGTGCCGCCGGCAGCACGAGTGCGGGCATGCCGCCGAGCGCAACCAACCCGTAAGCGGGCCGCCTCGGCGGCCGCACGGTCTACGCCGCGACGTCGCACAACGCGCTGTCCCACTCGCGCACGAACCGGTCGATCCCGAACCGCTCGCACGCGTCGCGCTTCGCCGCCGCACCCCACTCGCGCGCGAGATCCGGATCGCGGAGCAGCATGCGCATCGCGTCGATCAACACGGCAGGCCGCGTATCGGCGACCCCGTTGCAGCCGCTCCTCACGAGCTGCGCCATCTCCGTCGTTGCGAGCGCAACGATCGGCAGCCCGATCATCATCGCCTCGATCACCGCGAGCCCGAGGCTCGTGTAGCGGATCGGATTGAAGAAGAAGCGGTAGTGCGACAGGAACTGCGGCAGCGCCGGGTTCTGCACTTCGCCGATGCCGCCGAGTTCGGCCGAACCCATCCCGACCAGGTCGAGCGGCACGCTTTGACGCGCGACCTCGAACAAGTCCGCGCCGAGACGCCGCCCGCGTCGCGCGAGGTGGTTCACGACCGTCACGCCCTTGGGCAGCGTGCCGCGATACTCTACACCGTCGGGCAGCAGCACGCCGTGCTCGATCACGCGCGTCGGCGTGACGCCGCTGTCCCACATCAGCGCGTTGAACGGCGTCACGTGCACCAGCAACACGTTCGGGTCCTGCACCGGGTGCAGCGTGTCGGTCGGGTGCTCGCGCGGCGGATCGTGTTCGACGAACAGCGCCGGCAGCGCACGCTGCGCGTCGCTCAGGAGCCGCAACCGGTCGTGCGCGTAGTGATTGTGATGCTGGTACAGCACGCAGTCGAACTCGGTGTCGCGCACGCACTCGACGGGCACCTCGTACACGTTGTCGCCCCACGGCAGGTGCCCGACCCGACCCGCGTAACCGGGCGGATGCTGCGGCTTCGTCACGATGTAGAAATCGTGCGGCGCCTGCGACAGGTAATACAGATAGTTGCCATGCACGTGCCAGGTGAGCACGCGCAAGCGCTTACGTGACATGACGTCTCTCCTCCGCGAGCAGCTTGCCCGCCCGCTCCATCACGTCGTCGACGCCGATCGCCGTCGCGCACTCGTGCCCGTACGGGCAGGTGTCGAACGCGCACGGCCGGCAGGCCGGATAGTGCGCGAGCACGCGATGGCGTTCGGCGTCGAGCGGCGCCCAGCGGGCCGTGTCGCTGCCGCACGCGACGACGATGCTCGGCGTGCCGAACGCCGCCGCGACATGCGATACGCCCGTGTCGTTGCACAGCACGAGCCGCGCGCGGCCGATCAGCGCGGCCAGCGCGCCGAGCGGCGTGCGCCCGCACAGGTTCACGCACGGCCGCGCGAGATGTTCGACGAACGCGCCGGCCAGTGCGAGTTCCGCGCGCGTGCCGGTCAACACGATCTGCCAGCCGTCGTCCGCGAGCTGCCGTGCCGCGCTCGCGAATCGCTCGACCGGCCAGCGCCGCGACGCCATCCGCGCGCCCGGATGAACGATCACGTAGCGGCCCGGATCGAGCGCATGCTCGTCGCACAGCACGTGCCACAGCGCATAGTCGAGGCCGCCCAGCGGAAATTCCAGGTAGTCGCCCCAGTCCGGATAGCCGAGCTTGCGGGTCAGCGCCAGGTAGCGCGTGACCTCGGGCTCGCCGTCGCGCCAGACGAGTTCACAGTCGAGCGCGGTCGTGCCGCCGTCGGGCGGCACGAAACCGGCGGTGCGCGTCGCACCGAGCGACGCGACGATCGCGTTGGTCTGCACGCCGCTGCCGTGCAGCTGGATCGCGAGATCGAAGTCGCGCGCGCGGCATTCCGCGATGAACGCCTCGCGCGCGGCCGGCTCGGCGGCCGGCTGCTCGCCGAGGCCCGGCGCGCCGGGAAACGCGATGAAGTTGTCGATGTAGTCCGAGAAGCGCGATGCGAACTCGCGCGCCCACGGCAAGCCGATCAGCGTGATGCGCGCATCCGGCTCGCCGCGCCGCAGCGCGCGCAGCGCCGGCACCGCGCACAGCATGTCGCCGAGCTGCAGCGCGCGGAACACCGCGATGCGCATCGGACTGGACGACGAAACGGATTCGAGCATCATAGGAAGAACACCCGGAAGTGGAGCGCACCGCGCACGCGCCAGTACAGCGACACGGGCGGGATCGCGATCGACGTGACGATCATCTCGGCGACATGCGACGGCGTGAGCCGCGTGCCGCGCAGCCGCTTCGCGCAGAATGCGGCCGTGATCACGGCCCAGGCCGCCGCGCATGCGATGCCCGGCACGCGCCATCCGGCCGCGAAACAGCCGAGCGCACCGAGCGCGAACAACACGGCCGCGTAGTAATTCCACGGCGGCATCGCGCGGATATGACGCCGGTAGGTCGCGCGATGCTTCTTGTACAGCAGCGCGTCGAAATACACCTTCGACTGCTGGCCGATGCTCGCGCCCCAGCGCGCGGGACGCACCGGATGCACGATCCGCGCGGCATCGACGCCGACGATCGGCCCCGCGTGCTCGCGCAGCGCGAACATCAGGTCGGCGTCCTCGCGCCATGCGCGCGTGAAGCGCTCGTCGAAGCCGCCGACGCGCTCCAGCGCCGCGCGCCGCACGAAGCAGTTCGCGGTCGCGAATTCCGCATGCGCGAGGCCGGCCGCGTCGCGCTCGTGGTCGGTCGGGCGCGCTCGCAGCGGCACGTCGATGCGCCCCGCCGCGGCCGCCGCCGACGGTTCGGCCAGCAGCGCGGCCGCGCCGTGGCGCAGCCAGGTCGGATCGGGAATCGTGTCGTCGTCGGTGAACGCGATCAGCGCGCCGCGCGCGCTGCGCCAGCCGATGTTGCGCGCGCCCGCCGGCCCCTGCGTATCGGGCGCGGTCATGTAGCGGATCACCGGCACGTCGGTCATGCGCGCACGGCACGCGTCGACGGTTTCCCATGCGCTGCCGGCCGGGTCGTCGTCGACGACGACGATCTCGTAGGTGGTCGGATCGAACACCTGCGCGCACAGCGCGTCGAGGCAGCGTTCGAGCAGGCGGGGCCGCCGGTACGTCGGCACGACGACCGACACGACCGGCGGCAGTTGCGTGGCGCGCATGTTCATCTCGGCTTCTCCAGCAGGAACGAACCGATCACGAGCGCGTCGAGCGGCGAAGTCCAGAAGCACTCGAGCGCGTCGCGCGGCGTGCAGACGATCGGTTCGCCGCGCGTGTTGAACGACGTGTTGACGAGCACCGGCACGCCGGTCAGCGCGTCGAACTCGGACAGCAGCGCATGCAGCAGCGGATGCTGGTGTGTGTCGACGGTCTGCACGCGCGCGGTGCCGTCGATGTGGCGCACCGCCGGAATCGTCGCCTCGGCGCCGGGCGCGATGTCGTACACGAACAGCATGAACGGCGCGCGCAGCGGCGTGCGCCGCCCGCCGTTGAACCAGTGGTGTGCGTGGCTTTCGAGCACGACCGGCGCAACCGGCCGGAAGTCCTCGCGATCCTTGATCCGGTTCAGCTTGCGCTGCATGTCCGGATCGATCGGCGACGCGAGGATCGAGCGCGCACCGAGCGCGCGCGGCCCGAACTCCATGCGGCCCTGGAACCAGCCGATCACGCGGTTTGCCGCGAGCAGCGCGGCCGTCTGGCTGGCGACGTCCGCGAGCCGCCGGTACGGCAGCCGCGCTTCCTTCAGGAACGCCTCGATCGCATCGTCGCCGTACGACGGCCCGAGATACGCGTGATCCATCCGCCAGTCGCCGCGCATCCCGCGCATCCGGAAATCGGTCCACAGCGCGGCGCCGAGCGCGGTGCCCGCGTCGCCTGCCGCCGGTTGCACCCACACGTCGTCGAACGGGCCGCGATCGCGGATCTTCGCGTTCATCACGCAGTTCAGCGCGACGCCGCCCGCCATCGCGAGCTGCTGCTCGCCGCTCTCGGCCGCGAGCCAGTCGACCGCCTGCAGCGCCGTTTCCTCGAGCACCAGCTGCAGCGCATGCGCGATGTCGCAGTGATGCGGCTCGATCGGTCCGCCGCGCTCGCGTGGCGCGCCGAACAGCGCGACGAGGTCGCCGTCGGCAACCTCGTAGCGCCCGTCGCCGTTGTAGCTCACCAGCTTGCGCATCGCGTCCGCGAACACCGGCTTGCCGTACGACGCGAGCGCCATCACCTTGTACTCGTCCGACGAATGCAGGAAGCCGAGGTAGCGCGTCACGCGCTCGTACAGCAGGCCGAGCGAATGCGGCAGGTTGACCTGGCCGAGCCGCCGGTACGACTGGCCGTCGAACACGCCGTAGCTCGTCGTCGCGCGTTCGCCGCGCCCGTCCATCGTCATCACCGCGCAGTGCTCGTACGGCGCCGCGAGAAACGCGCTCGCCTCGTGCGCGAGGTGGTGCTCGATGAAATGCCAGCGAAACGGCCCGTCGTGCGCGACGCCGCGAAAGCGCCGCTGCAGGTGGTGCGGCGCGCCGCCCGCGAGCTGGCGCGGTGCGTTCACGATCGACGACAGGAACAACGGATGCCACGGCGATGCGCCGTCGGCACGCCGCGCATGCGCGGACGGTGCGAGCGGCAGCGTCAGCTCGGGCGCGTCGCCGTGACGGTCCAGTTCGAGCCACGGATCGTACGAATACGCGACATGGTCGACGTCCGCGAGCGCGATGCCCGCTTCCGCCAGACAATAGTCGATCGCGTGAAACGGCAGCTCCCAAGTCGAGAACGGCACGGGCCGCTTCGCGTGCTTCACGTGTGTGAAGCGTTCGTCCTCGGCCGCCGCGATCACCGCGCCGTCGCGCACGAGGCACGCGGCGCTGTCGTGAAAGGCGGCATTGATGCCGAGCGTATAGGTCGGAGCAGGCATGCGTCAGGTCCTCGTGATGACTTGCGCGAACGGAATCACGTTCGACCCGCTCGACGCGTTCGCGGCGACCGGCTCGGCATCGTGCAGGGGGGCGCGCGCGGCCGCGTGTTGCGCATGGCGCGCGCTACGGCGCAACAGCCCATGCGTCGCCTCGACGACATCGTCGACGCTCACGCCGAGCAGGCACGGATGGCCGGGCTGGTTGCAGACGCTGCGGTAGCAGTTGCGGCACGGCACGTCGACGTTCAACGCGCGGTGCGGCACTCGCCATGGCGTGTGCTGCGGATTGGTCAGCGCGTACAGATCGACGACCGGCGTGCCGAGCGCGGCCGCGAGATGCACGGGGCCGCTGTTGTTCGTCAGCAGCAGGTCGGCCGTCTCGATCAGCGCGCCGAGCTCGCCGAGCGGCAGCACGCCGGCGAGCGGCACGGCGCGCGGCCCCGCGCGTTCGCACACGGCATCGACGAGCGCGCGCTCGTCGGCGCCGCCCGTCACCGCGATGCCGTCGAACAGCGGCGCGAGCCGCGCGGCCACGTCGCCGAAGCGCTCGGCCGGCCAGCGCCGCGACGCCGCGCTCGCGCCCGGATGCACGACCAGCCAGCGCGTGTGCGCCGGCGCCGGCCGGCGCGGGCCGCCGATGCGCAGCAGCGCCGCGCGCAAGCGCGAGTGCAGCGCGCGTCGCGCCGCATCGCCCGGCTCGAACGCCATCCGCCAGTCGCACGTCTTCGCGCCGATCGCGCGGACCAGCGCAAGCTGGCGCGCGACTTCGTGGCGCACGCGCGAATCCGGCTCGGTCTCGGGCACGCGGTCGGTCAGCAGTTCGTAGGGGTTCTCGCGGCAATGCGCGAGCCGCAGCGGGATGCCCGCGAGCCAGCACATCATCGCGGCCGGCAACGGACTCTGGCTGTACACGGTGAAGATCACGGCCGCATCGAAGCGGCCGGCCAGCAGCCGGTCGATCATGTCGAGATCGACGACCGGATCGCCGCGCACGTCCGGATGCTTGACCCACGGCGCGTCGTACGTCCACACGTCGTCGACCATCGGCAGGTGTTTCGCCAGCGCAGCACCGGTGCGCGACGTCAGCAGCGTGAGCCGGCGGCCGCGCCCGCTCTCCTTCAGCGCGCGCAGCGCGGGCGTCGTCATCAGCACGTCGCCGAGGCTGTCGAGGCGCACGCACAGAATGCGCCGCGCGCGATCCCAGGCGGCGCTCATCGCCGCACCCACGAGCCGTGGCGGCGCACGGCCTCGCGCGCGACGAGGTCGGCGGCGAGGTCGAGCCGGTCGACCACATGGTGCGGCGTGCGCGCGGCATCGAGCCGCCATTGCGTCTCGTTGCCGCGGTCGACGAGTATCGTGCCGCAGCGCGCGGCGCGGCCGGCCTCGACGTCGTCGAGAATGTCGCCGATCATCCAGCTCCATTCGGCGACCGCGCCGAGCGTGGCGATCGCGCGGCGCACCATCCCCGGGCGCGGCTTGCGGCAGATGCAGTCGCAGGTGTAGCGCGGCACGCTGCCCGTCGGGTGATGCGGGCAATAAAAAAAGTCCGCCAGCACCGCGCCGTTCGCTTCGAACAATTCGGCGAGACGCTGACGGACCGCGCCAAGCTTCGATTCGGCAAAGTAGCCGAGCGCGACGCCCGGCTGGTTCGACACGACCGCGATCGGCATGCCGGTCGCGCCGAGCGTGCGCAATGCGCGCGCGGCGCCCGGTGCAAGCTGCATCCGCGCGGGGTCGACGTTGTACGGCAGGTCCTCCAGCAGCGTGCCGTCCTTGTCGAGCAGCACCGCGCCGGGCAGCCGTCGCGTGCGACTCACGGCCATGACGTCTCCTTCATCGGCAGCACCATCAGTTCCGGCACGACGGTGCCCGGCGGCTGCGTCAGCACGAAACGCACGGCCGCCGCGACGTGTTCCGGCGGCTGCAGCGTGTCCACGTCGATGTCGGGGAAGCGATCGAGCAGGAACGGCGTGCGCATCCCGCCCGCGACGATCGCCGACACGCTCACGCCGGCCGGCCGAAGCTCCGCATGCAGCGCATGCGACAACCCGAGCAGCCCCCACTTCGTCGCGTGATACGCGGACGCATTCGGCCATGCGCGCTTCGATGCGGTCGACGCGATGTTGACGATGTGGCCGCTGCCGCGGGCCTTCATCATCGGCACGGCCGCGTGGCACATCAGGTACGGGCCGAACAGGTTGGTCATCATCACCTGCTGCCAGGCGGCGACGCTGACGTCGTCGATCGGCGCGGTCACGTCGATCGCCGCGTTGTTGACGATCACGTCGACGTCGCCGAGCGCCTCGCGCGCGTCGTGCATGACCTGCAGCACCGACGCCTCGTCGCGCACGTCGAGCGGCCGTCCGACCGCGCGGCCGCCGTGCCGCTCGAGGCGCCGCGCGACGGCCGCCGCGCGATCGCCGTCGAGATCGGCAACGATCACGTGTGCGCCGTGTTGCGCCAGTTCCTCGCAGATGGCCTCGCCCAGGCCGCGACCGCCGCCCGTCACGAGCGCGGTGCGACCGGCCAGCAACGGTCGGGCTGGATCGTGAGTCGGGTTCAACATGCACCTCCTGCAAGCGTCCGAAAGATCGCGGCGATGACATTTGTCGTGACAAACGTCGTACAGAGGTACAGCGAAAACCGTGCCATTGCGCGGACGCCCGCGCGACCTCGCGCTGCCCCGCGCGCGCGCTGGCTTTTTTATAACCGGCTGTAAAAACGGGCCCGCTCGCCTGCGCTCAGATCGCGAGCGCGTCCGGCGTCGCCTGCGCGCGGTGCTTCGCGAGCGCACGCAGGCAGTGCGCGATGCAGCCCGCGAACGCCTCGTCGAACCAGGGCTGCGCGCCCGACACGCCGACCACGATGCCGTGCTGCGCGACGCCGCCCCACAGGTTCGTGTCGCCCGCGCGCAGCCGGTACGGCTCGAGCGCCTGCACGACGTGGCCGTCGCAGCCGGTTTCCCATGACAGCCGCGCCTTCGCGCGTGCGTACGCACGATAATCGGCATCCCAGTCCTTCGGATCGGGCAGCGAGAACTCGTACAGGATCGCATCCTCGAACGCCGCGTCGCGCGGCCCGAGCGCCGGATCCATGATCACGATGTGGAGGCAGCCGCTGTCGCCGACGAAGTCGCTCTGCAACGCGGCCGACAACGTCGGCAGCAGCAGCTCGACGGCGGCGACTGCGGCCTGGCGGTCGGCGAACGCGCTACCGGCGCGGCGCTCGGTCAGGACTTCGGGGGGCGTCGAGTTCGAAAGGTTCGGCATGGATATCTCCGGAGGAAAGCGCGAGTGCCCGCAGCGTCGCGATCAGGTCGGCCGCTGCCGCGGGCTTGGTCAGATAGGCGTGGAAACCCGCTTCGACCGCGCGCGTGCGGTCGCGCTCGCGGGCATGGCCAGGCAACGCGACGTGCCGATCTCGATCACCAGCACAGAGCCGGTCCCGATCGCGGTCGGCACGACGTTAAATACCGCGACGCCGACCAAGGGGCCGATCCCGGCCGTGCCTTTCTCGAGTCGCGCACGACGGCGCCGGTCTCGCGCTGCGAATGAAAGAAAGCACGCGCGCGGCAATGCCCGATCGCGCGCGTCAACGGCGCGGATTGCGCTCGCGGCCGGCGCCGCTACCCGGTTCGGGATCGCGCGCCGCGGGCTGCGTCGGCGTGACCGTGCGTTGGGACGGATGCAGCACCGTGCCCGTATCCGGTTGTTCGCCGTCGCGGCGCACGCGCACGCGGTTCTCGACGTCGCGCACGCACATGCAGCCGTCGGCGATGTCCTCGATGTCGTGCTTCATCCAGCGCTGCGGCACGGTGCCGTCGAGTTCGACGCGGCCGTCGCGCACCTGCACGGAGACATCGCTCACATCGATGTCGAGCGCATACGCGAGCCGCTCGCAGACGTCCTCGCGAATCCGCTCGTCCGAGCGCGTATAGCCTTTCGGGCCGCGCCGATGCCGCATGGCCTCGCGTTGCGCTTCGTAGTCGCCTTCGCCGCCATACCAGCCCATCCGGTGATGGCCGCGGAACCCCGGCTGATCGCCATGGGCGCCTTCGCGTCCTTGGCTGCCTTCCGCTCTGCGGCCGCGATTGCCGTAGCCGCGCTCGGACTCCCACGCCGGATCGCGCGAACCGCCCGGCCCGCCCGGCCCGCCCGGCGCACTGCGCCAGTCGGCGCCGGCGTCTGCGCCGCGCTGTTCGGCCGACGAGCGGGCCGAGCGCTCGCTCCATTCGCTGCCCCAGTCTTCCGGGCCGACGTCCTCGCTCACGAAGCGCCGGTACGCGGATTCGTAGTCGGCATCGTGCCGCCGGGATTCGTCGCCGCGAAAATCGCGCTCGCCGGTGTCCCGGTACGCGCGTTCGCCGCGCTCCTGCCAGTCGGGCGGGCCGCTCCGTTCGGCTTGCCGTCCGGGAGATCGTCGTTGCATCGTGTCCCTCCTTGATCGCGCCTGTGCCTGATCGCGCGTGTGGCGCGTGCGGACCCGGACCCATGTCGCGTCGCGGCGCACGTCGGTCAGGTTGATGCAAGTCGCGTGCCGCCCGTTGGCCAGCACACCGCGGCGGCGCGCCGAAGCTCCTGGCGGCAGGCGCGCGCCGACGAGCGCGGTCCACGTCGTGATCGCCGCGCAGCGCGCTGACGGGGGCAAAGCCGATCGTCGCGGGTCGCCGGGTATCCCTGGCCGGGCGCCCCTATCTGCAACGCAATTGCAGTTTTTGCGCGGAGGGTCGCCGTGCAGCGACCCTATGCGCCGCCCGCACCCGGTTCGTCCGGCGCATCCGGATCCTCGGTGCCGCCGGGCTCGCTCAGCCGTTCCGTGCGATCCGGCTCGATATCGGCGCCTTCCTCGAGCCCCGCATCGCCGTCCGCCGACGCGCGCTCGCCGGTGCCCGCGCGGTCCGTATCGCTGTCGAGGGCCGCATCGCCGCGCTCCAGCGCGTGCTCGTCGAGCGGCGAATCGACGTCGAACGGATGGCGCCGCGCGCCGGCCGTGTCGCTGCCGCTGTCGGACGAATCGCTCGGCCCCAGCGCGCGGCCGTCGCGGCCGCGCCGTGCGTTCTCGTCGTCCGGGCCGGCCGGTTCGTTGTCGGGGTTCAGGGTGCTGTTCATGTCGATGCCCTCGGGTAGCCGTGAAGCGGCGCGCGGCCGCCGGAGGCCGGGCTCTCTGGCCGGGCCGGCCGCGGCGTGCGGACCGGAGGGCGACGCAATCGGCATGCCGCGCCGCCGTCGCCAGACTGCCACCGGCAGAATTTCGCACGGCGGGCGCCACGCGGCACAGGCCATGCGCCCCCATTGCTCAGGTGATTCGACCTCCCTTATGCTTTCGGGGGTGTCAATCCGATTTGAATGGCCGCAGCCGGCGCGTCCGGCCGCGGCGGGGCGGTGCTCCTCGGCCCGCACCCAACGTGCCGTTCCGATGATGAAAGACGACGCCATTTCCGATCTCCACCCGCCGCTCGGGCCCGCCGATGCGCGCGACCTGCTGCACCGCTTCGCCGAGTTCCGTTTCGAGACCGTCGTCGGTGCGATCACCGACTATGCGGTGTTCATGCTCGACGCGCACGGCAACGTCGCGACGTGGAACGCGGGTGCGGAGCACATCAAGGGGTATCGCACGGCCGAGATCGTCGGCCACCATTTCTCGCGCTTCTATCCGCCCGACGCGATCGCGGCCGGCCGGCCCGCGTTCGCGCTCGACGAAGCCGTCGCGCACGGCCGCTTCGAGGACGAAGGCTGGCGCGTGCGCAAGGACGGTTCGCTGTTCTGGGCCAGCGTGACGATCACGGCCGTGCACGACCATGCGGGCCAGCTGGCCGGCTTCATCAAGATCACGCGCGACATGACCGAGCGCAAGCGGCTCGCCGAACTCGAAGTGTCGACGCATCGGCTCAGCGTGTTCATCGCAATGCTCGCGCACGAGCTGCGCAACCATCTCGCGCCGCTGCGCAATTCGGTCGGCGTGCTGCAGAGCCTGCCCGATCCGGCGCCCGCGCTCGCGCAATGCCGCGACGCCGTGCATCGCCAGGTCGGACAGCTGACGCGGCTGGTCGACGACCTGCTCGACGTCGGGCGCATCACCGCCGGCAAGGTCGAGCTCGACCATGCGCCGGTGACCGTGCGCGACGTCGTCTGCCGCGGCGTGGAAAGCGTCCAGCCGAAGCTGGCCGCACGCGAGCAGAACATTCGCGTCGACCTGCCGGCCGATCCGCTGGTGGTGCGCGGCGACGCCGCGCGGCTCGTGCAGGTGCTGCACAACCTGCTCGACAACGCGTCGAAATTCTCGCCGCAGGGCGGGCGCATCGACGTCAGCGCGAGCGCCGAAGGGTCGGTCGTCGCGATTCGCATCACCGATCACGGCGTCGGCATCGCGCCGGGCTCGCTCGAATCGATCTTCGACCTGTTCCAGCAGGAAGGCGTGCCGGGCCGGCGCCCGTCGGACGGCTTCGGGCTCGGCCTCGCGATCTGCCGGTCGTTCGTCGAGCTGCATGGCGGGATGATCGCCGCGGAAAGCGCCGGCCCCGGCCACGGCGCGACGTTCACGGTGCGGCTGCCGCTCGAGTGCGCGATGCGCCCGACGCCCGTCGACGCGCCCGCGGCGCGCATCACCGAGCAGCCGGCCGGCGCGCCGCTGCGCATCGTCGTCGTCGACGACAACCGCGACTCCGCCGACACGCTCGCCGTGCTGCTGCGGATCAAGGGCCACGCGCCGCGGGTCGCGTACCACGCGGACGACGCGCTGGCGCTCGCGCGCGACACGGTTCCGCACCTGATGCTCGTCGACCTGTCGATGCCCGACGTCGACGGCTTCGCGCTGCTGCGCGAACTGCGCGCGATCGACGCGCTGGCCGGCACGACCTGCGTCGCGTTGTCGGGTCATGCGAGCCCGGCCGATCTCGCACGCACCGCGAGCGAGGGCTTCGACGATCACCTCGTGAAGCCCGTCGAGATGGCGGTGCTCGACGCGCTGCTGGAGCGCGTCGCGCGCAAGGTTCACGGCGCGCCGTAGCCGCTCATGCCATCGCGCGGCACATCGCCGCGCACGCATCGCATGCCAGCGCGCAGCGCCGGCAATGGTCGTGCGCGTGCAGCAGGCACTCGGCCGCGCACAACTCGCACGCATGCGCGCACAGGGCGCACACCTGCGGCGCGAGCACGCTGCGGCGCGCCATTGCGCCCGATGCAAAGCGGCACAGCTGCGCGCACTCGATGTCGAGCGCGATGCAAGCGGCCAGCGCGTGTGAGCCGGGTTCCGCCAGGCACCCGGCGGTGCATGCATCGCATGCATGCGCGCACGCATCGCACGCGGCCATGCAGTTGTCGTAGAGATCATGTAACTCGTTCATGGCAGCACTCCTCGTTGCGGTTCGGATCGTCATGGCGTCAGCTTCACTTTCAGCCAGCCCGGCTCGCGCACGTCGAACGCGCGATACGCGTCGATCGCGTTCGTCAGCGGCTCGCAGCGCGTCAGCACGGACGCCGGGTCGAACGCACCGCTGCGCACGAGCTCGATCAGGTGCGGCGTGACGGTCCGGTGATTGCAATTGCCCAGCTTGATCGTGAGGTTCCGGTTCATCGCCTCGCCGACCGGAAACACGCGCGCCTGCGGCGGATACACGCCGATCACCGCGACCGTGCCCGCCTTCGCGACCGCGCGCACCGCCCATTGCAGTACCTGCGACGGCCCGTCGCCGGGCGTCCAGTAGCGGCCGTCCGGCTTGCGGCGCGGCGCGACGGCGTCGACTTCCGCATCGAACGCACGTGCCGCGTCGTAGTCGGCGGCGGCCGGCCCATGCGTCGCGCGCATCGCGTCGACGCCTACCGCGTCGATCGCACGATCGACGCCGATCCCGCCGGTGAGACGCAGCACCGTGTCGACGGGGTCTTCCTCGGAGAAGTCGATCGTCTCGGCACCTTGCGCGCAGGCCATCTCGAGCCGCGACGCGATACGGTCGATCGCGATCACGCGCCCGGCGCCCATCAGCTTCGCGCTCGCGATCGCGAACTGGCCGACCGGCCCGGCGCCGAACACGGCCACCGTGTCGCCCGGCTTCACTTCCGCGAGCTGCGCGCCGAAATAGCCGGTCGGAAAAATATCGGACATCAGGATCGCCCGGTCGTCGTCGATCGCGTCCGGCAAGCGGATCAGGCTCGCGTTCGCGAGCGGCGTGCGCGCGTATTCGGCCTGCAGCCCGTCGAACGGCCCCGTGTCGGCCGGGCCGCCGTAGAACGCGGTGCCCGCGCGCGGCCCGCCCGGGTTCGCGACGTCGCATTGCGCGGTGTAGCCCGCGCGGCAGTACACGCAACTGCCGCACGCGATCGTCGACGGAATCAGCACGCGATCGCCGCGCCGCAGGTTGCGCACGTCGCGCCCGACCGTCTCGACGATACCGACACCCTCATGCCCGAGGATCGTGCCCGGCTTCATCCCGCCGAGCGTGCCGCGCACCATGTGCAGGTCGGTGCCGCAGATCGCGCTGGCCGTCAGGCGCACGACCGCATCGGTCACGTCGACGACTTGCGGGTCGGGTACCGTATCGATGCGAATGTCGCCGATGCCGTGAAATACGACTGCTTTCATGTCAGGCCCTCCTTGTCGAAAGCGGAAACGGTGCAAGTACCGTCGCACAGTTCGAGCAAGGCGCGCGCCCGTGCGCGCAGGGGTCGGTGCGGTGCGTGGTCAGCCGGCCGGTGCG
Source organism: Burkholderia sp. SCN-KJ (assembly GCF_024656005.1). Classification (NCBI taxonomy): domain Bacteria; kingdom Pseudomonadati; phylum Pseudomonadota; class Betaproteobacteria; order Burkholderiales; family Burkholderiaceae; genus Burkholderia; species Burkholderia sp. SCN-KJ. Next base: position 65,228 of record NZ_JANKOG010000005.1, on the reverse strand, counting down.
TCGTCGTCGATCGACATGCCGATCGCGGCCGGCAGCGCGGCCGTGCGGCGCATCCTGTCGACTGCACCTCCATGTCGGCACCGGAAATGCCGGATTGTTCGCGCTCGGGTTCACGATCACGAACAGCGCCGCGATCACCTCGGTCGAGAAACCGCAGTCGAGAGTCACGGGCGCCTGTCAGGTTCGGCGGTCTCTGCGCAAGTCGCGACGATGCGATGACGGTTGTGTGCGCAACTATTTTTCCAGAGCGTGTACCGGTCAGCGCACAGTCGGCAGCCCGTTCACGCGCGCGTCGTGCCCTGCTGCTCGAGCGCCGCTTCCGCGCGCAGGCAGTCGAGATCGCGGCCGATCGTCGCGACCGCGAGCCGTGCGTTGCCGCGCCAGAACGCGACCGACGCGTCATGCGCGCGCAGGTCGCCGTCGATCTCGACGCGGTCCCATTGCTCCGCATGTCCGACATAACGGACCGTCAGGTCGTAGTGCTGGCTCCAGAAGAACGGCACCGCGTCGAACGGCCGCTGCTGGCCGAGCATGTTGCGCGCCGCGGCGATGCCCTGCCGCTCCGCGACGACCCAGTGCTCGACGCGTATGCGTTCGCCCGTCAATGGATCGGGCCAGCGCGCGATGTCGCCGGCCGCATAGATGTCCGCTGCGCTCGTCTGCAGGAAACGGTCGACCGTCACGCCGCGATCGACGGCGAGCCCCGCATCCTGCGCGAGCGCGAGGTCCGGATGCACGCCGATGCCGACCACCACCACATCGGCCGGCAGCGTGTCGCCGTTCGACAGCGTCACGCGGTCCGGCGCGATCTGCGTGGGCGTCGCGCCGAGATGGAACACCACGCCGTGCGCTTCGTGCAGCGCGCGGATCGTGTCGCCGAGCGCTTCGCCGAGCACGCGCACCATCGGATGCGCGTCGGGCGCGACCACCTGCACGTCGAGCCCGCGCGTGCGCAGCGCGGCGGCCGCTTCGAGGCCGATGAAGCTCGCGCCAATCACGACGCAGCGCCGCGCCGTCTTCAACTTGCCGATCAGCGCATCGCAATCGGCGCGCGAACGCAGCACGCACACGTGCGGCAGATCCGCCCCCGGCACGGTCAGCCGGTTCGGCTCGGCGCCGGTGGCCAGCAGCAGCGCGCCGTAGCCGACGCGGCTGCCGTCCGCGAGCTCGACCGCGTGCTGCGCGGCGTCGATCCGCGTGACGCGCGTGCCGCAGCGCACGTCGATGCGCTGCTCGGTATAGAACGACGCGCCGCGCAGCGGCAGCCAGTCGGCTTCGGCCGTGCCGGCCAGATAGTCCTTCGACAGGTTCGGCCGGTCGTACGGCGGCTCGCTGTCCGCGCTCAGCAGCGTGATCGCATGCGGATAGCCTTCCTGGCGCAGCGTCACGGCCGCCGCGATCGCGGCCGCACCGCCGCCGACGATCACCACCGATGCGGGCAGCCCCGCCGCGTTCAGCGCGGGCGGCGATGCGGCGGGCCGCGCATCGAGCACGACCGCGCGGCCGTCGCGCCGCTCGACGCGCCAGCACGTCAGGCCGTCGAGCGCCGGCGCGCGCAACAGTGCGCCGGTACGCAGGCAGAACGCCGCGTGATGCCACGGACAGCGGATCGTATCGCCGACCAGCAGCCCGTCGGCGAGCGGCGCGCCGTAGTGCGGGCATTGCGCACCCACGGCAAACAGTTCGTCGGCGCGGCGCACCAGCAGCACCGTGGCATCGCCGACCTGGCCCTCGATCATCGCGCCGTCGGCGATGTCGTCGAGCGCGATCCCCTGCGCGAGATCGGGACGTGAAGACGAGGCGTCGCTTCCGGACATGGCGTGGCTCCCGAGGGGTGGGGTAACGATCCCATTATCGGCGTCCTTGCCGAAAAGAACAGGTACGGACGACCCCGCAGCGCACGCAAGCACGGACTGTGGCTTGTACGTGATCCGCGACCGGCGTAGAACGTCATCGACGTTGCGGCGCAACACGCGGGGTGCGCGTGCGCGGGGGGCCGGCGAGCCGAGCAATCCGCGTACCGCCCCGCTTCCATCCCGTCACGAGGAACGACCCGATGGCGACCGTTCTATGCGTGCTCTATCCCGCCCCGGTCGACGGCTATCCGCCGCATGACGTGCGCGACGCGATTCAGGTCATAACGCGAGCTTGCCGACCGTGACGATCGCGCGTTCGATCTCCGGCGACCACGGGCTGCTGTAGTTCAGCCGAATGAAATTGCGGTAGGTGTCCGCGATCGAGAACATGTAGCCGGGCCCGATCGTGATGCCCTGCTCCAGCGCGAGCTGGTACAGGCGCATCGCATCGACCTGCGCCGGCAACTCGACCCACAGCACGTAGCCGCCCGCCGGGCTCGAGATGCGCGTGCCTTCCGGAAAGAACCGCGACACCATCGCGCGCATCAAGTTCGCCTGCTGCGCATACGCCTTGCGAATCCGCCGCAGGTGATGTTCGTAACCGTCGCGTTCGAGGAACTCGGCGATCGCCAGCTGCGGCAGCGACGGCGTCGCCAGCGTGTTCAGGAACTTCAGCTTCTCGACCTGTTCGCGATAACGGCCCGGCAACGCCCAGCCGATCCGGTACGCGGCCGTCAGGCTTTTCGAGAACGACGCGCAGTGCAGCACGATCCCGTTGCGGTCGAACGCCTTCAGCGCACTCGGGTGCGCATTGCCGAAATACAGTTCGTTGTATACGCCGTTCTCGATCACCGGCATATTGGCTTTCGTTGCGAACTCAACCAGTTCGCGCTTGCGCTCGTCGGGCATCTGGAAGCCGAGCGGATTCTGGAAGTTCGGCATCACCATGCACGCGGCGATCGGCTGCGACTTCGCGATCGCCGCCAGCGCCGCGATGTCGATTCCGTATTCCGGGTGTGTAGCGACCTCGATCGCCTTCATCCCCATCCGTTCGATCGCGTGCAGCATCGCGTAGAACGTCGGCGACTCCACCGCGATCGTGTCGCCCGGTTTCGCGACCGCCTGCAGGCACAGGTTGATCGCCTCGGTCGCGCCGACCGTCACGATGATCTCGTTCGGATCGACCGACATCCCGTTTTCCAGGGAGCGCCGTGCGATCTGCCGGATCAGGCGCGGATGGCCGGGCGGCAGCCCGTCGGTCACGCCCCACAGCGACTTGTCGCGTCCGGCCGCGTACGCGTAGCGGTTCAGCTTCTCGAACGGAAACAGGCTCGGGTCCGGATACGGCGAGCCGAGCGGCACCGCGTCGTCGGTACCGATCGAGCGCAGCGTCGACAGCACGAGCCGGCTCACGTCGACCGACGACGAGATCGCGATCGGCTTCGACGGGCGCAGCTCGCGCACCGGCGCGTGCCCGTCGTCGTTGCGCAGGTTCACGAAGTAACCCGACTGCGGGCGGCTCTCCAGCAGCCCGCGGCTTTCGAGCAGCAGGTACGCGTGCAGCACGGTCGTGATGCTGATCCGGTGCTGCTGGCTCGCCTGCCGCACCGACGGCACACGGTCGCCATGTCGATACACGCGTTGCCGGATGAGTCTCTCTATGTCGTTCGCGAATTTCTCGTAGAGCTTCATCCGCCTCGCCCCGCCAGCGGTGAACCAGCCTGCGACGCACAGGTGCGCGTGCCGTGCCGCTGCACGAAGCCGCATAGCCGTGTCCGGCCGCGGGCGTTCCGGGGCGAGCCACGTCCATTACCGAAATTGAAGGCGGATAGCAATGCGAAATCCATCATGAGAAGGATCGGCATCCTACTGCGTCATTTCGGCGAATGTAAGTGACAGTTTGGCGATCAAACCTCAAATCGCACACGTGTGGTGAACAGATGGAAACGCGGCAGCCGCGAGTCGGCGCCGCACCGAATCAATCTCGGTATAACGAAATGAACTGCCGAACCGACACCCCCATCGATCGGCCCCGCACACACACGCATCACCGACGCGCATGCACATCGTCCTCGACGTCGTCGACCTCCGCCGGAAAGCGATGCTGGCCGAAGCTGAGGATCAGCACGCCTACCGCGAGCAGCACGATTCCGAACGTGGTCATCAGCATCCGCTCGGGGCTGTCGGTTGCGCCGCGCAGGATCAGGTCGCGCGCGAGCGACGTCATCGCAATGAACAGCGGAAAGCGCACCGGCAGCCGGCCGAGCCGCAGGTAACGCACGTTCATCGCGAGCACTTCGAGATAGAGGAACATCAGCAGCAGGTCGGTCAGCGATACCTCGCCCGCGAGCACGACCTTCCACGCTTCCTGCGTCATCGCGAACGCGGTCGCGAGACCGATCACGATCAGCCCGGCCAGCTCGGCCGCGTGAAGGAAGTGTCCGAAGCGGCGGCGGATGCGCTCGGCGGCCGTATCGGCGGAAACAGTGGACGTATTCAAGGCGATGACCGGTGCAATGAGGGTTGTGCCGCGATCGACGCTCCGTCGACACGGCGGATGGTTTCGGGCGGCGGAAAGCCCGCGACGCGCGCATCGGGAAAGGTTGCGCACGCACCGGCCGCGTTGGTGGCCTGCGCGACCGCGGACAGCGTGCGCCGGCAGCACTGGTGGAACGCGACGCCCGCATCGGTACACGCCACGTCGCCGCCCGCACGCGCCAGCAACAGCCGGCAGCCGAGATACCGTTCGAGGCGGTCCAGCCGCTCGCTGACTTGCGCGCGGCCGAGCTTCAGTTCGGACGCCGCGGCGGACACCCCGCCATGCTCGACCACCGCGACATAAATACGCATCGCTTCCAGCAGGTTCATCATGATGGTCCTCGTCGGCGGGCGGAGCGAACCTAATCTACTGCACGCGCCACGCCCGCTCAAGAGCACAGCGCCGCGGGTTTCAGGAGTACAGCTGCACGCCCGCGACGCGAAATCGGACCCCGATCAACCCATTCGAATGACAGATTGGCGATACGTGTTCCAAAGACCCGCCGAAGCTGCTAGATTGCATGCTCGACGACGTTACGCGGTGCGGCGAGGTCGCGCGCCGGGCGAACGCGCGGCCACCGAGCCTGCCTCCCCCTTGCGCGCCCGGGCGGCAGGCCGCCGCCGCTGCGGCCCGTTGCGCGATGCCCGCGCAACGTCCTTCATCCGCATGTCACAAAGAGAACAGTCGCATGACACAGTCCAACCGTTCGTCTTCGCGCGCCGCGGCATCCGCGGCCCGTCCGTCCCGACATGACTGACCGGCAGGCCGCGATGCAAACCCGTCCCCCGCTTTCCCAGGCCGTTCACAGCCCGGTCACGCGCAGCGCAATCTTCCTCGTTGCCACCGTCAACCCCGGCGCCGAGCGCGCCGACACGATCCGCGCGTGGTGCGGCGACATCGCCGCGCTCGTGCGCTCGGTCGGCAAGCGCGTGCCGGACGGCAACCTGTCCTGCGTATGCGGCTTCGGCGCCGACGCATGGGATGCGCTATTCGGCGATCCGCGCCCCGCGTCGCTGCATCCGTTCCGCGAATTCGGCGCCGGCCAGCGCGTCGCGATCGCGACGCCGGGCGACATCCTGCTGCACATCCGCGCCGACGCGATGGACCTGTGCTTCGAACTCGCGACCCAATTGCTCGGCGCGCTCGGCGACGCGGTCACGGTCGTCGACGAGGTGCACGGCTTCCGCAACTTCGACCAGCGCGCGATGATCGGCTTCGTCGACGGCACCGAGAACCCGGAAGGCCGCGAGGCGGTCGACTTCACGGTGATCGGCGACGAAGATGCCGAATTCGCGGGCGGCAGCTACGTGATCGTGCAGAAGTACCTGCACGACATGGCCGGCTGGAATGCGCTCGCGGTCGAGACGCAGGAGCGCATCATCGGGCGCACCAAATTGTCCGACATCGAACTCGCGCCGGACGTGAAGCCGTCGTGCTCGCACAGCTCGCTGACCACGCTCGACGAGAACGGCCAGGAAGTGAAGATCCTGCGCGACAACATGCCGTTCGGGCGCCCCGGCTCCGGCGAATTCGGCACCTACTTCATCGGCTACGCGCGCTCGCCGGCGCCGATCGAGCAGATGCTCGAGAACATGTTCGTCGGCCGCCCGCCCGGCAACTACGACCGGCTGCTCGACTACAGCCGCGCGGTCACCGGCTCGCTGTTCTTCGTGCCGTCGGCCGACCTGCTCGAGGCGCTCGCCGATCGCCCGGCACCGGGCGCCGAAGCCACCGCCACCGCCGCGCAGCCGGCCCCCGCATCGCCCGAGTCGCGTCGTGACGGCTCGCTGAACATCGGATCGCTGAAAGGAGCCAAAGCCTATGAATAACCTGCACCGCGAACTCGCGCCGATTTCCTCGTCCGCCTGGGAGCAGATCGAGGAAGAAGTCGCACGCACCTTCAAGCGCTCGGTGGCCGGGCGCCGCGTGGTCGACGTCGAGGGCCCGGCCGGCCCCGAGCTGTCGGCCGTCGGCACCGGGCATCTGCGCGAGGTCGCCGCGCCGCGCGAGCTGGTCGGCGCACGGCTGCGCGAAGTCCGCACGATCGTCGAGCTGACGGTGCCGTTCGAGCTGAGCCGCGATGCGATCGACAGCGTCGAGCGCGGCGCGCGCGATGCCGACTGGCAGCCGGCGAAGGACGCGGCGCAACGCCTCGCGTTCGCGGAAGACGGCGCGATCTTCGACGGCTATCTGGCCGCGGACATCGTCGGCATCCGCGAAGGCACGTCGAACCGCAAGCTCACGCTGCCGGCCGACGTCAGCGCGTATCCGGACGCGATCAGCGACGCGCTGGAAGCGCTGCGGCTCGCCGGCGTCGATGGCCCGTACTCGGTGGTGCTGGGCTCGGACGCCTACACGGCACTCAGCGAAGCGCGCGACCAGGGCTATCCGGTCCTCGGCCACATCAAGCGCATCGTCAGCGGCGAGATCATCTGGGCGCCGGCGATCAGCGGCGGCTGCGTGCTGTCCACCCGCGGCGGCGACTATGAACTGCACCTCGGCGAAGACGTGTCGATCGGCTACACGAGCCATACCGACAAGATCGTTCGCCTTTACCTGCGCGAAACGTTCACGTTCCTGATGCTGACGAGCGAGGCATCGGTGGCCGTGGCGCCGCAGGGCAACCCGGCGACCTGACGTTCCGCCCGCGCGATGCCCGACGGGCATCGCGCCCACCGGCCGCATGGCCGGCCGCACGTTCGTCGCCGATCGAACCATCCTGCATGGAGCGAGAAATGAGCGAATCGAATGAAGCACTACAGGCACTGCAAGCGTCGATCGACAGCCTGAAGCAGGCCGTCGATGCGAACGTGAGCCGCCAGGCCGGCGACACCGCCGTATTGTTCACCGTGGTGGCGCTGATGCTGGCCGAACTGCCGCCCGACTCCCGCAACCTGATCGAGGATTCATTCTCCGTCTGGGCCAATGGTCTGCAGAATGCGGCACTGTCCACCGACGTGAAGCAGATCGCACGGCAGAAACTTGCGATGACACTCTCCGACTGACGCCGCCTTGCCACGGTTGCACGATGTCCGGCCCGCACCGTGCAACCCGCCCGCTTCGCCAGCGGCCGCGCGCCGCGCACCGGTTGCGGTGCGCGCGCGGCCCGGCCTGACCCGTGCGCGCACGCTGCCGCGCTGCGCGCTCGCGCCGATGTGCGCGCGCCGTGTTGCGTCGCGCGCCTCCCTTCCCGTTTGCTCGCTGCCGGCGCCTGCGCGCCGATGTCGCACCGCGCTTCGCGCGCGTCGCACGCCGCCACGTTTGCGCAGCCCGCACGCCGCACCCGCATGCTCGCTCGTCTGTACTCCTTGCGTCCCGTGCTCGCACGCTTGTGAGGGTGCAATTCCCGGCCGGGCCGATGCGGAACTGTGTCTTGGAGGCCCCCGGCCGATTCGCTATTTTTGAACGCAGTCGAAGTGATGGCGCAGGCGCCGCGAAGCAGCGGTATTGCGGGCGTCGAGCACGGCCGGTCGCGTCGTGCGGCAGGCACGCCCCGGCGCCCTCGCGCATCGGGACTTCCGTTTCGATTCACGTTCATTGACAGGAGCCAGACCACCATGCCCGCACTTTGCGACATCTGTCACGCCCGGCCGGCCGTCGCGCGCGCCACCGTGATGCAGGACGGCGAGCGCAAGACGATCTCGATCTGCGACTACCACTTCCGTCAGCTGATGCGGCATCAGAGCATGCTGAACCCGTTCGACTCGCTGCTGGGCGGCGGCGCGTCGTCGCTGTTCGGCGAGTCCGGCGACACGTCACCGCTCGCCGCGGAGATTCCGCGCGAGTCGGTCGACCCGACCGACGCGTTCAGCGAGCAGACGCTCGAACTGCTGCAGCGCGCGGCCGAAAAGGCGCACGAGCTGCGCCGCGGCGAACTCGACACCGAACATCTGCTGTACGCGCTCGCGGACACCGACGTGTGCGCCGCGCTGCTGAAGGAACTGAAGCTGTCGCCGCAGGACATCAAGTCGTACATCGACGAGCACGCGCACACCGGCGCGGCCTCCCCCGATGCGTCGCTCGACAAGCTGTCGATCTCGCCGCGCGTGAAGAAGGCCGTGCAGTACGCGTTCCAGGCGTCGCGCGACCTCGGTCACTCGTACATCGGCCCCGAGCACCTGCTGATCGGTCTCGCGTCGGTGCCGGACAGCATCGCCGGCACGCTGCTGAAGAAGTACGGCGTGACGCCGGAGGCGCTGCGCCAGAAGGTCGTGAAGGTCGTCGGCAAGGGCGCGGAAGACGGCCGCGTCGATGCGCCGACCGGCACGCCGAATCTCGACAAGTTCGGCCGCGACCTCACCGCGATCGCGCGCCAGGGCAAGCTCGACCCGGTGCTCGGCCGCGCGCAGGAAATCGAAAGCACGATCGAGGTGCTCGCGCGCCGCAAGAAGAACAACCCGGTGCTGATCGGCGAGCCGGGTGTCGGCAAGACCGCGATCGTCGAAGGCCTCGCGCAGCGGATCGTGAACGGCGACGTGCCCGAAGTGCTGCGCGGCAAGCGGCTCGTCGAAGTCAACATCAACTCGATGGTCGCCGGCGCGAAGTATCGCGGCGAATTCGAGGAGCGCGCGAAGCAGCTGATCGACGAAGTGACCGCGAAGCACGACGAACTGATCCTGTTCATCGACGAGCTGCATACGATCGTCGGCGCAGGCCAGGGCGGCGGCGAAGGCGGGCTCGACATCGCGAACGTGCTGAAGCCGGCGCTCGCGCGCGGCGAGCTGAGCCTGATCGGCGCGACCACGCTGAACGAATACCAGAAGCACATCGAGAAGGATGCGGCGCTGGAGCGGCGCTTCCAGCCGGTGTTCGTGCCGGAGCCGAGCGTCGAGCAGACGATCGTGATCCTGCGCGGGCTGCGCGACAGCCTCGAGGCACACCATCAGGTGACGTTCGCCGACGACGCGTTCGTCGCGGCCGCCGAGTTCGCCGACCGCTACATCACCGCGCGCTTCCTGCCCGACAAGGCGATCGACCTGATCGACCAGGCCGCCGCGCGCGTGCGGATCGGCGCGACGTCGCGCCCCGTCGACATCCAGGAAGGCGAAGCGCAGATCGCGCAGCTGAAGCGCGAGCAGGACTACGCGACGTCACGCAAGCGCTTCGACGAAGCGAAGCAGTTCGAAGAACAGATCAACGAGAAGCAGAAGTCGCTCGACGAAAAGATGGAAGCGTGGCAGCGCAAGACCGGTTCCGAGACGCTCGAGGTGACGGTCGAATCGGTCGCCGAAGTCGTGTCGCGGCTGACCGGCATTCCGGTGTCCGAGCTCACGCAGGAAGAGCGCCAGAAGCTGCTGAAGATGGAAGAGCAACTGCGCGAGCGCGTGGTCGGCCAGAACGACGCGGTGGTCGCCGTCAGCGACGCGGTGCGGCTGTCGCGCGCCGGGCTCGGCCAGACGCACCGGCCGATCGCGACGTTCCTGTTCCTCGGGCCGACCGGCGTCGGCAAGACCGAGCTCGCGAAGGCGCTGGCCGAGACCGTGTTCGGCGACGAGCAGGCGATCATCCGCATCGACATGTCCGAGTACATGGAGCGGCACGCGGTCGCGCGGCTGATCGGCGCGCCGCCCGGCTACGTCGGCTACGACGAAGGCGGCCAGCTCACCGAGCGCGTGCGGCGCCGCCCGTACAGCGTGATCCTGCTCGACGAGATCGAGAAGGCCCATCCGGACGTCTACAACGTGCTGCTGCAGGTGTTCGACGACGGCCGGCTGACCGACGGCAAGGGCCGCGTGGTCGACTTCAGCAACACGATCATCATCGCGACGAGCAACCTCGGCGCCGCGATCATCATGGACAACCTCACGCAGCCGGAAGCCGCGCGCAAGACCGACAAGGCGATCCGCGAGCAGCTGATGCAGGTGCTGAAGGGCCATTTCCGCCCCGAGTTCCTGAACCGGATCGACGAGGTGATCGTGTTCCATGCGCTGTCGAAGGAGAACATCCGCTCGATCGTGCAGATCCAGCTCGACCGCGTGGTGCGCACCGCCGCCGCGCAGGACATCACGCTCGTGATGGGCGACTCGCTCGTCGAACACCTGACCGAAGCCGGCTACCAGCCGGAGTTCGGCGCGCGCGAGCTGAAACGGCAAGTTCGGCAGATCATCGAAACGAAGCTCGCGAAGGAGATCCTCGCGGACAAGCTTCAGTCGGGCGACCGCGTCGAAGTCGACTACGACACGGCCGGCGACACGGTGACGTTCAACAAGCTGGCGCCGCCTGAAGCCAAGGACGCGAAGCAGGACGCCGACGGCAAGGCCAGGCCGAACGGCAAGGCCGCGAAGGCATCGGCCGATGAAAAGGATGACGAAGCAAAGGCCGATACGCCGCCGCCCGTCGCGAAGGCATCCGGCAAGAAATCGTCCGGTGCGAAGAAGGACGCGCACTGATACCACGCGGGCCCGGATGCCTGGGCCCGCTTGACCGGCGCCGTCCGCCGGACGGCGCCGCCCCAACGCCGCGACGCGGCGCAACCCGAGCCACCCCGCAGCGGGCCCGGCTCATGGAGATTCACATGACAAATCGACGCGAAGTGCCAGGCATCAGGAAGTACGATGGGCCCGCCGGCGGTTGGGGCGCGCTTCGCGCGACAGCCGAGGCCGTGCGCACGCAGATGGAAACCATCGAGGCGCCGATCGTGCTGATGCGGACCAACCAGCCCGACGGTTTCGACTGTCCCGGCTGCGCGTGGCCCGACAAGGAACACAAGTCGACGTTCCAGTTCTGCGAGAACGGCGCGAAGGCCGTCACGTGGGAGGCCACGACCAAGCGCGTGACGCCCGAGTTCTTCGCGGCGAACACCGTGTCGTCGCTGCTGCGGATGTCCGACTACGAGCTGGAGAACATGGGCCGGCTCACGCATCCGCTCGTCTACGATCGCGCGACCGACACGTTCCGCGCGGTCGAATGGGACGACGCGTTCGCGCGCATCGGCGAGGTGCTGCGTGCGCTGCCGCCCGAGCAGGTCGAGTTCTATACGTCGGGGCGCGCGTCGAACGAAGCCGCGTACCTGTATCAGCTGTTCGCGCGCGAGCTCGGCACCAACAACTTCCCCGACTGCTCGAACATGTGCCACGAGCCGACCAGCGTCGGCCTGCCGCAGTCGATCGGGATCGGCAAGGGCACCGTTTCGCTGGAGGATTTCGACCACTGCGAGCTGATCATCTCGATCGGCCACAACCCCGGTACGAACCATCCGCGGATGATGGGCACGCTGCACGAGTGCGCGCGCCGCAACGTGCCGATCATCGTGTTCAACCCGTTGCGCGAGCGCGCGCTCGAACGCTTCGCCGATCCGCAGGACATGATCGAGATGGCGTCGTTCGGTTCGACGCGCATCGCGTCGACGTACTACCAGGTCGACGCGGGAGGCGACGCGGCCGCGCTGAAGGGCATCATGAAGGCGCTGCTGCAGCTCGAGGCCGAGCGCGGCGACGTGCTCGACCGCGACTTCATCGCGCAGCACACCAGCGGCTTCGACGCGTTCTCCACCGACCTGCAGGCCACGTCGTGGGACGACATCGAGCGCGCGAGCGGCCTGAGCCAGGCGCAGCTCGAGCAGGTCGCGCTCGCCTATGCGAAATCGAACGCGACGATCGTCACGTACGGGATGGGCGTCACGCAGCACAACAAGGGCACCGCGACCGTGCGCCTGATCGCCGACCTGCTGCTGATGCGCGGCAACTTCGGCAAGCCCGGCGCGGGCGTGTGCCCGCTGCGCGGCCATTCCAACGTGCAGGGCAACCGCACGGTCGGCATCACCGAGAAACCGTCGGCCGAGTTCCTGCAGAAGATCGAGGACGTGTGCGGCTTCAAGCCGCCCGCGCATCACGGGCACGACGCCGTGCAAGCCATGCAGGCGATGGTCGACGGCCAGGCCAAGGCGCTGCTGTGCCTCGGCGGCAACTTCGCGGTCGCGCTGCCCGATCCCGAGCTGTCGTTCCCCGCGATGGCGAAGCTCGATCTCAGCGTGCATCTCGGCACGAAGCTGAACCGCTCGCATCTGCTGGTTGCGAAGGAAACCTACATCCTGCCCGTGCTCGGCCGCACCGAGCTCGACATGCAGGCGAGCGGCCGGCAGTCGATCACCGTCGAGGATTCGATGTCGATGGTCCACGCGTCGGCCGGCAAGCTCAAGCCGGCGTCCGACGCGTTGCGCTCGGAGCCCGCGATCGTCGCGGGGATCGCGCATGCGACGCTGTCGAACAGCAAGGTCGCGTGGCTCGACCTGATCGCCGACTACGACCGCATCCGCGACCTGATCGACAAGACGGTGCCCGGCTTCGAGGCGTTCAACGAGCGGATCCGCACGCCGGGCGGCTTCCGCCTGCCGCTGCCGCCCACCGAGCGCGTGTGGCCCACGCCGACCGGCAAGGCGATGTTCTCGGTCTACACGGGCGTGAAGGAAGACGCGGACGTGCTCGGCGCCGAGCAGGTGCTGCGGCTGATCACGCTGCGCAGCCACGACCAGTACAACACGACGATCTACGGGCTCGACGACCGCTATCGCGGCGTGTTCGGGCGGCGCGACGTGCTGTTCATGAACGCGGCCGATCTCGCGAAGTACGGGCTCGAACACGGCGACCTCGTCGACATCGAGACGATCACCGCATCGGGCCGCACGCTGCGCCTCGAGAAGATCACCGCGATCGAGTACGACATCGCGCCGGGGTCGGTCGGCGCGTATTACCCGGAAGCGAACGTGCTCGTGCCGCTCGACTACATCGACAAGGAAAGCGGCACGCCGTCGTACAAGTCGGTGCCGGTGCGGGTCGCGCGTTCCGCGGCCGTGTGATCCGCGGGCGGGCAGGTTCGCGACGTCCGGCACGCATGCGACATGCCGTGACGCCGAGAACCTGGCTGCCGCCCCGCCTCCCCGCTCTCACGGCCGCTGCATCGCAACCGATGCGGCGGCCGCTTCGTTTTCACGTGGCGAACGGCACGCGGCTTACCGCGCCGCCGACGGCGGCAGAGCCGCGCCCGTCTGCCGGCGACGGTATGCGCTGTCGCGCGTCGCGAGCCAGTAGTACAGCGGCGACGTCAGCGCGAGCCCGACGAGCCAGGACAGGTCGGCGCCGCCGAGATGCGCGGGAATCGGGCCCGCATACATCGGCGTGTTCATGAACGGGATCTGCACGACGATCCCGATCGCATACGCGAGCAGCGCCTGCGGATTGAAGCGGCCGTACACGCCGCCGTCCGCCATGAAGATCGACTGGATGTCGTACTTGCCCTTGTGGATCACGTAGAAGTCGATCAGGTTGATCGCCGTCCACGGCACCAGCACGACGAGCAGCGCGAGCACGAGATCGACGAGATTGCCGACGAAGTTGGTCGACGCGCCGATCGCCGCGTAGCAGCACGCGATGAAGATCACCACCGACACCACCGCGCGCGTCTTCGCGGTCGGAATCCACTTGTATGCGAAGGTCTGCACCGACGTGATGACGGCGAGCACCGCGCCGTACAGGTTCAGCGCGTTGTGGCTGATCACGCTCAGCAGGAACAGCACCAGCATCAGCGGGCCGAGCGGGCCCGTCGCCTGCTTGACCGCGTCCATCGTGTCCGCGCCGGCCGGCACCGCGAGCACCGCGACCGCGCCGAAGATGAATGCGAGCGTCGAGCCGATCGTGCAGCCGAGATAGGTCGCCCAGAACGTCGACGCGACGCCGGCGTCTTCCGGCAGGTAGCGCGAATAGTCCGACACGTACGGTGCGAACGCGATCTGCCACAGCGCGGACAGCGACACCGTTGCCAGCCACCCGGCGAAATCGAAGCCGCCGCGCGTGAGGAAATCGGCGGTGCTCACGTGCGACAGGATCATCCAGAAGCCGACCACGATGCCGATGCCCAGCACCCATGTGCCGATCCGGTTCAGGATGTGGATGAACCGGTAGCCGACGATCCCGATCAGCCCGGACCCCACCGCGCCGATCACGATGCCGACGGGCACCGGCACCGACGACGCGATGCCGTGCACCGACTTGCCGGCCAGCACGATGTTCGACGCGAAGAAGCCGACGTACATCACCGCCGCGATCACCGTGACGAGCAGCGCGCCCCACGAACCGAACTGCGCGCGGCTCTGGATCATCTGCGGGATGCCCATCTGCGGCCCCTGCGCCGAATGCAGCGCCATCAGCACGCCGCCGACCGCCTGGCCGACGACGATCGCGACGATCGCCCACATCAGGTTCAGGTGAAAGAGCTGCACGCCGAGCGCGCCGGTCACGATCGGCAGCGGCGCGATGTTGCCGCCGAACCAGAGCGTGAACAGGTCGCGCACCTTGCCGTGGCGTTCTGCGGGCGGCACGTAGCCGATCGTGTGTTTCTCTATCATGGGGGACGCGTTGCGGTCCGCGGTCGTCATGGCGAAGTCTCCTGTGCTGCGCGGCGATGCGCGCGTGCCGTTTCAGCCGGCGCGCGACCGTGCGCGCGCCTGCAATCGGGTCCGGACACGCGGGCGACGCCGATCGGCGCGCCGGCACCCACTACGCCACTACGCGCGGGGACGGATGACATGCCCCGCCGGTGCGTGCGCGCTTTTGTCGCGATCCGGATTGGAGACGATGGTGCGCCACGCATGCGGCGACCGGAAAATACTAAAAATATTTCCGGGACATACGAAAAAGCTCTGCAGCGGAAACGGCGGCGCCGATTTTCTTCGGTTAAGGTGCTACCCGAAACGATGGCCCGGTTGCGCGCGCCGGCGACGCGTGCGCGCCGGAGCCGAGTAACAGGGGTATCAGGGGTAACAGCGGTAACAGGGGTGCTCGTGGCTCACTACACTTTGCGGCAACTGAAATATTTCGTGACGACGGTGGAATCCGGCAGCGTCGCCGAGGCGTCGCGCCAGCTCTTCATCGCGCAGCCGTCGATCTCCAGCGCGATCAAGGGGCTCGAGGAGAGTTTCGGCGTGGAGCTGTTCATCCGCCATCACGCGCAGGGCGTGTCGCTGACGCCGAGCGGCACGCGTTTCTACCGGAAGGCGCAGGAACTGCTGCGCATCGCGCATGAATTCGAACAGAATGCGCTCGCCGACAACGACGTGGTCACCGGCGAGATCGACATCGGCTGCTTCGAGACCGTCGCCCCGCTCTACCTGCCGCAACTGATCGCGGGCTTTCGCGAGCGCTACCCGGGCGTCAACATCCGGCTGCGCGACGGCGACCAGCAGGAGCTCGTGCAGGGCCTCACGGCCGGCACCTTCGATCTCGCGTTCCTCTACGATCACGATCTCGACGGCACGATTGAAACCGAGCCGCTGATGCCGGCGCAGCAGCCGTACGTGCTGCTGCCGGAGAACCACCGGTTCGCGGGCCAGTCGCACGTCTCGCTGCGCGACCTCTGCGTCGAGCCGATGATCCTGCTCGACGTGCTGCCGAGCCGAACATACTTCGTCAGCCTGTTTCACGAACTCGGGCTCACGCCGAACATCGTGTTCGCTTCGCCGTCGATCGAGATGGTGCGCGGGATGGTCGGCCAGGGGTTCGGCTTCTCGCTGCTCGTCACGCGGCCGCATTCCGAATACACGTACGACGGCCGGCGCGTCGTGACGATCGCCCTCAGCGAAACGGTCAGCCCGTCGGGGCTCGTGAGCGCACGGCTCAAGCGCGGGCAACTGACGAAGCAGGCGCAGTCGTTCGTCGAGTTCTGCCGCGAGCGACTTGCGCAGATCGTCACGGAATCGGTGCGGTAGAACGACGGGGAAAGACGCACGCGCCGGGGGGCGTACGGTTTGCGGTTTGCGGTTTGCGGTTTGCGGTTTGCGGTTTGCGGTTTGCGGTTTGCGGTTTGCGGCCCGACTACCCGACCGACTCAGTCGACTGAATCCGCTGAGTCGGCTGAGTCGTGCGGATCGATCGAATCAACCCGCTTCAGCGAGATACGCCGCAAGCCGGGCGAGCATCGCGTCGCATCCGTGCAGCTGCTCGACCGTGACGAACTCGTCGGGCTTGTGCCCCTGGTCCATGCTGCCCGGCCCGCACACGACGGTCGGAATGCCGGCCTGCCCGAACAGACCGCCCTCGGTGCCGAACGCGACCGTGCCGAACGCGTCGGAGCCGCTCAGCATCGCGAGCAGTCGCGCGGCTTCGCTGTCCGGCGACGTCGCGAGTCCCGGATACGCGCCGAGCGGCTCCAGGCGAATGTCGGTATCGGGTTGCACCGCGTGCATCTTCGGCAACAGTTCGGATTCCGCATAATCCTGCAGCTTCCTTGGCACGTCGTTCGCATCGAACGCCGGCAGCGCCCGCACCTCGAAGTCGAATTCGCATTCGGCCGGCACGATGTTCAGCGCGCGGCCGCCCTTGATCAATCCCGCCTGAACGGTCGAGAACGGCGGATCGAAGCGGTTGTCGCGATGCTCGGGCCGCGCGAGCGCCGCGCCGATCTCGCCGAGCCGACCGATCAGCTTCGCCGCGTAGTCGATCGCGTTGACGCCGAGCGGCGCGTACGCCGAGTGGCACGCCGCGCCCTTCACGTGGCAACGCATCGCGAGCTTGCCCTTGTGACCGAGCACCGGCTTCAGTTCGGTCGGCTCGCCGATCAGGCACAGGCGCGGCCGGTGCGCGCGCGCGGCCAGCGCGTCGAGCATCGGCCGCACGCCGAGACAGCCGACCTCCTCGTCGTAGGAAAACGCGAGATGCACCGGCAGGCCCAATCCCCGCGCGACGAACGCCGGCACCGCCGCGAGCACCGACGCGATGAAGCCCTTCATGTCGGCCGTGCCGCGCCCGTACAGCCGGCCGTCGCGTTCGGTCAGCCGGAACGGCTCGACCGTCCACGCCTGCCCGTCGACCGGCACCACGTCGGTATGGCCCGACAGCACGATGCCGCCGCGATCGCGCGGCCCGATCGTCGCGTACAGGCTCGCCTTCGTGCGTTCCGCGTTGTAGAACAGCTCGCTCGAGACGCCGAAGCCGCCCAGGTAGTCGCGGATGAATTCGATCATCGCGAGGTTCGAATCGCGGCTGACCGTCGCGAAGCCGATCAGCCGCTCGAGCAGTGCGCGGCTCGACGTGTCACTCATCGCCCGGCACCCCGTAGCTCGGCGCGGCGGTCGGGTTCAGCGCGCGCGTCTGATAATCCTGCATCTGCGGGCGATACGCGTGCCACAGCGCATCGAGTTGCCCGATTGGATCGACATCGGCCCAGTCGACGCGCAGGTCGACGATCGGCCAGGTCACGTCGCCGGCCACCTTCAGCGCGGCCGAATGCACGGGCCCGGCCTCGCCGCCCGCCGCGATCGCCACGTGCATCGCGGCCAGCAGGCGATCGGGCAGCAGCCCGGGCGCCTGCTCGAACGCGCGCGCCATCGCATCGATCACGGCCGGCGCGGCCAGCAGGTTGCCGGCCGCCACGCATTGCTCGCCCTGCACTGCATGGTGCGTGCCGAGCGCTTCCTTGCCGGTGAAGCACGCGGTCTGCCCCTGCCCGTCGATCACCGTGACCTGCCGGTACTGGCTCCAGCCGTTCGCGCTGAGCGCGTGGTCGAGCGCGGCGGCCGGCGCGAGTTGCCGATGCTCGATCAGATCGAGGATCTGCGGGCCCAGCGCCGGCAGCGTGATGTTCTGCGTCGCGACCGCGCCGACGCCCGCGCGCACCCAAGGGCAGCGTGCGCCCACCGCGATGCTCGACGAGCTGATCGCGATCCCGAGCTGGCCCGTTTCCGGGCAGCGCCCGACGATGGAGAAAGTCATGTCGGCTCCTATGCGCGGTTCGGCTGCCAGTTGTCCGGGATCACGGCGATCACGTCGATCTCCATCAACCACTGCGGCTGGCCGAGCGCCGACACGACGAGCCCCGTCGAGATCGGATAGACGCCCTTCAGCCACTTGCCGACTTCCTGGTACACCGGCTCGCGATAGCGCGGGTCGATCAGGTAGGTCGTCGTCTTCACGATGTGCGTGATGTCGCTGCCGGCTTCCTCCAGCAGCTGCTTCACGTTCTTCATCGCCTGCGCGGCCTGCGCGCGCGGATCGCCGAGGCCGATCAGGTTGCCGTCGAAATCGGTGCCGACCTGGCCGCGCACGTACACGGTATTGCCGGCGCGCACGGCCTGGCACAGGTCGTTGTCGAGCGTCTGGTTCGGGTAGGTATCCTTCGTGTTGAACATGCGGATACGGGTGTGGGTAGGCTGGCTCATCGAGGTCCTTCGATTGACGGTGTGTGCGCCCGCCGCAGCGGAAGCGGTCGCGGCGGGTTCGGGTTGTAGCGAGGGCGCCGCGCCCGGGCTGCTTGCCGCGCGCGGGCCGTGGCGTGAGCGCGTATCAGTCGATCGCGTCGACGAGCGGGCAGGCGTCGACCCGCGCCGTGTGCGCCGTGTCGTCTTGCGCGATGCGCGTCTCGGCGCGGCGTCGCGACGCGTCGTGATAGTCGAGGTACTTGCGCTGCGTGACGATGTGGTCGGCGATATGTTTCGCGTCGTGCCACACGCCCCAGATGAAGCTGGAGCCGCGTCGCGACAGCCACGGCAGTCCGAGGAAATAGATGCCCGGCTCTTTCGACACGCCGCGCTGATGCTGCGGCTTGCCGTTCCCGGCGAACGCGTCGACGTTCAGCCAGCCGTAGTCGACCGCGTAGCCCGTCGCCCAGACGATCGACGTGACGCCGGCGCCGGCCAGGTCGAGCGCGAGGATCGGCTGCGCGACGCAATCCGGATCCGGCAGGATGCGGCGCGCTTCCGGTTCCTCGGGCAGGTCGAGGCCGTTGCGTGCCGCGTATGCGTCGGCCGCGTCGAGCAGCGACAGGTAGTTCTCGTCGCCGCGGGCGAGATTGACCGCGAGATCGCGTTCGAACACCGCGACGCCGCCGTCGAACGACTTCGTCAGCCCCACGAGCGTCACGCCCTGGTGCGCGAGTGCGCGGAAATCGACCGTGTGGCCGCCGCGCGCACCGCTCACCGCGATCGTCACGTGTTCGCGTCCGGGCGTCGCGACTTCCTTGTCCCATTCGCCGAGCACACCGAGCCACCAGCAGAAATCGCGGCCGCGATACGCGCGCGGCGGGCGGTCATGCGGGCCGACCGACAGATAGACCTGCCGTCCCGCGCGCTGCAGCTCGTCGGCAATCTGCACGCCCGACGAACCCGCGCCGACCACCAGCACCGCGCCGTCCGGCAATTGCGCCGGGTTGCGATAGTCGGCGGAGTGGATCTGCACGAGGCTGGCGTCGTCCGGCGCGATCGGCGGGATGACCGGACGCTGGAACGGGCCCGTCGCGACGACCACGCGGTTCGCCTCGATCGTGCCCTCCGAGGTTTCGACGATGAACCCCGGCTTGCCCGTGTTGCGCACGACGTTCTTCACTTCGACGCCGGTGCGGATCGGCGCGTCGAACTTGCGCGCATAGGCTTCGAAGTAGTCGGCGACCTGGTCCTTCGTGGCGAACGCATCGGGATCGAGGCCGTCGAATTCGAGGCCCGGAAAGCGGTCGTGCCACGCGGGGCCGTTCGCGACCAGCGAATCCCAACGCCCGGTGCGCCAGCGCTCGGCGATGCGGTCGCGCTCCAGCACGAGATGCGGCACGCCGAGCTTGCCCAGGTGCTCGCTCATGGCCACGCCGGCCTGGCCGGCCCCGACGACCAGCGTATCGATTGAGGTTGTTTCCACTGCCACGGCTGTCTCCTTGAAGTGCGGCTCGCGGCGATGCTCGTGTCGTCGCGCGAGGGGGAATGGAGACATTCTGCTGACAGGCTCGCTAGGGCGAAACGATCATTTTTGTGGTTGTTGACGAGAAAAAAGCTGGGGCGATCGAGCATGGCTGGCGGAACGGGCATAGAGCACCGCGTTCGGCCCAGACTGCCCAACGCTATTCCTGCGTATGTGCACGGTCGATGCGATGCCCATCGGAAACGGGAAGCGTGTCCGAAATCGGCAGCGTCGGTTTCGCCGCATCGATCAATGTCGCTTTGTTGCCGTCCCACTTGGGCAGTTTGGCCGGCGGCAGCGGCACGACCTTGTCAAGGTTTGGCAGACGAAGGTCCGGATCGCGCTCGAGGCGGTCGGCGAGTACGCTGTAACGCTCGGCACGAGCACGATCCTTCACGTTACCAACCACCGGATCACCATCGTCGAATGCGCCGAACAAATACCCGGCGCTCTTGGCGCTCCCGTATTTCACGCCATCATGCAGAATCTTGAGGGCTCGGTCGTTGTCTTCGCCAAGCGACTTGTCCGCGCCCACGAGTGTTGTCCCGAGCGCATGGGCGGCATCCCCGCTACCTTGTGCATATCCGCATTCCAGCATTTGAAGCGCAATCTTGCGATTACCCCAAAAGCCTGCTTTGGGATCGTCATAAATCGCATCCATCTTGCCGCCCAGATAGGCCATCGCATTCGGGCTGCCCCTATCGGCAGCCAGTTGCCAGAATGCATAGGCTCTACTCGCATCCTGCTTCACACCGACCCCGTCCATGTAATACGTGCCCATCAGATCGTAGGCCTCCGGAATGCCGAGTTTCATCGCCTGTTCAGTGATCTGAACGGCATGTTCGGAATCACGATCCACGCCTTCGCCTCGAGCGTACGCATTCGCCAGATTCAACATCGCCTTCCAGTGTTTGCGCTCGGCGGCCTTCGCCCATAACTCGACGGCTCCCCTATAGTCGCGCTGATTCGGCCACAGCAACGAACTGGTGAGCGCGATCGCTCGCGTATTCCAACGATCTGCCTCTGGATCGATCCGAGGAACAACGTCGGCTTCATGCTTGCATTCGAACGCTTCGCGGTGCGGATTGAACGCAGTCAGCGACATGTTGCGAGGAAGCGAATCGTTCCTTGAACAGGCGGCACATCCAACGATCAGAAGAACGGAAGCCAATCGGATCAGCCGGCCACGGTCCACGGTAATCAGACGCAATCGAATTCGCACGATATCGAATACCTTGCACGACAAGAAATGAATGCACGGTCACGTGCGCAATATGGAACGGCACAAACGGCCTGCTGACAAGGCCCTCATCCGGCAATTTCATGGGCCGTCGGCAATGGCCCGCAGTCGGGACAGCATCTCCGTTCATAAGCCGCCGATTTTACGTTGCGTCCCTTTAACCTGTCCGCACCCCACAATTCTTGACTATGCGCACGCCGTCGAACTGGTAGGATGCGCGTCACTAGGCGAGACGCATCCGGCGCACCTGATCGTTCCCCTTTTCGATCTCCCGCACGCGATCCCCTTGCCGCGCCGAGCCACCGGCTCAGCCCCCGTCGAACCCCGCAACACCCCGGTGTCGGCCCCACCCGACCCGTTGCAGCAACCGTTGGAGTAGCGCACGTTGCGCCTGCAAGCATGAAGAAACTGAAGCAGCACATCCGCATCTTGGGCGAGATCGACCGCACGCCGCTGCTACGCGCCGGCGCGCTGCTGTTGATGGCCGGCCTGCTGTACCTGCTGTGGCCGTCGGCCGAAACCGCCTACCTCGCGATGGAGTCGGTCATACGCTGACGCAGCACGCCCGTCCCCGCACTACGCTATACTCGCGCAATGGAAACCAAACCTGCCTCGCCGAACGTGCATCGCTGGTGGCGCGCCTGACCCAGGCGGCCCGTTTCCTTTTGCATGTCCCGAACGTGATGCCGCCAGCCATGGCGGCATTGTCGTTTCTGCGCCCGAATCATGGCTGGTGGCTTCGATAACCCGGAGCCAATCCACACCATGACGCACCCGACCCGACCGACCATCCTCACCGGCGACCGCACGACCGGCCCGCTGCATCTCGGCCACTACATCGGCTCGCTGCGCGCGCGCGTGCAGATGCAGCACGACGCGACGCAGTTCCTGCTGCTCGCCGACACGCAGGCGCTGACCGACAACATGGGCCGTCGCCAGCGCGTCACCGAGAACGTGATCGAGGTCGCGCTCGACTACCTGGCCGTCGGCATCGACCCGGCGATCTCGACGATCGTCGTCCAGTCGCAGGTGCCCGAGCTCGCCGAACTGTCGCAATACCTGCTCAACCTCGTCACGGTCGCGCGCCTCGAGCGCAATCCGACCATCAAGGAAGAGATCCGCCTGCGCGGCTTCGAGCGCGACATCCCGGCCGGCTTCCTGACCTATCCCGTCAGCCAGGCCGCCGACATCACCGCCTTCAAGGCGACGCACGTGCCGGTCGGCGACGACCAGTTGCCGATGATCGAACAGACCAACGAACTCGTGCGCCGCTTCAACGCGACGGTCGACAAGCCGGTGCTGGTGGAATGCGAGGCCGTGCTGTCGGCGGTCACGCGGCTGCCGGGCATCGACGGCAAGGCGAAGATGAGCAAGTCGCTCGGCAACGCGATCACGCTCGGCTCGACGCCGGACGAGATCACGCAGGCCGTGAAGGACATGTACACGGACCCGAACCACCTGCGCGTCAGCGATCCCGGCCAGGTCGAAGGCAACGTCGTGTTCACGTTCCTCGACGCGTTCGAGCCCGACGTGCAGAAGGTCGACGAACTGAAGGCGCACTATCGCCGCGGCGGCCTCGGCGACAGCGTCGTCAAGCGCGTGCTGAACGAGCGGCTGCAGGCGCTGATCGAGCCGATCCGTGCGCGCCGCCGCGAATTCGAGGCGGACAAGGCGGAGGTGATGGCGATCCTGAAGCGCGGCACGATGCATGCGCGCGAGGTGGCCGGCGCGACGCTGGCCGAGGTGAAAGGCGCGATGGGGCTCACGTATTTCGATTGAGCCGTGCGCGGCAAACGCGGCCGGGCGGCGTGGCGTGGCGCGATGCCGGCGCCGCGCCTACCCCGATGCCCACCGGCACACCGCGAAGCCGCGGTCAGTCGTCCGCAAGCACCGTCACGACCGCTCGTGCGCCGACGGCGCTGCGTGGCACACGGCCTCGATCCGGTTGCCGGCAGGGTCGACGAGAAACGCCGCGTAGTAGTCGGCGTGATAATGCGGCCTCAATCCGGGATCGCCGTCGGACTGGCCGCCCGCGCAGAGCCCTGCCTCGAAAAATGCATGTACGTGTTCGCGAGAAGCGGCCTTGAAGCACCAGTGCCGCTTGCTCGTCCCGACTTCGGCGGGATCGAGATACACGGCCAGGAAAGTCGAGGCGGTGTCGTTTGCATGGCAGCGTTCGCCGTAACCGAGTGCGGCGGGCCGGTCGTAAACCTTGGCCGCGCCAAGTGCGGCCATGATGCCGTCGTAGAACGGGCGTGCCTGGTCGATATCAGGAACGCCGATGGACACGTGGTCGAGAAGTTGCATGGGATTGGCTCCGTTGAACGAGTACGAGTCTACACACACATGTCACTTCGAACCGGCTACCGGTACAACCAGATCGCAAAACCGGAGGACAGGATTCCATGACGGACGACCGCCACATTTGGGAAGCACTGGAAGCATTCGTTCGCGAGGAGGCGGCAGTATCGGGCAAACAGCGGATTACCGCGGAGACCTCGATCGCCGACGATCTCGGACAAACCGGAGACGACGCGGACATCTTCATGGAGCGCTTCTTCGCGCGATTCGGTGTGGATCGCGGCGACTACGATTTCGGGCGTTACTTCCTGATGGAGGGTGAAGGGCTCCTGTATCACCTGGTTCGCAAGTTCATTCTCAGGAAGCCCCATACGTTCGATCGAGACGCGCTGACCGTCGGCATGCTGGGCAAAGCCATAGCGCTGGGTGCGTGGGACGCGGATGCGATCAGGAACTGATCCTCACGCAGCGTCACCGACACATCACGTGCGAGCCCGACACTCGCGCTCGATTAGTCCACTCCGCCGATGTCGCACTCGCCCCCGCCCGCTATCGTTTCCCCGCCATCCCCACCGTCCGCGCCATCATGACACCCCAGGAAACGATCGACCGGCTGGAAATCCAGGATCTGCTCACGCGTTACTGCCACGCCGTCGACCGGCGCGACTGGAACGAGTTGGAACGCCTGTTCGCCGACAACGCGATGCTCGACTACGCCGCATTCGGCGGCCCGGTCGGCGACCGTGCGGACATCGCGCGCTATCTGAAACAGGCGACGTCGGCGATGCGCGGCACGCAGCACACGATCTCGACGTCGCTGCTGGTCGTCGACGGCAACGCCGCAACAGCACGCACCGCCGGCCAAGTGATGATGATCACGGCCGACGCATCGGGCGACGACCGCGTGTGCTTCGTCGGGCTGTGGTATCGCGACCTGCTGGTCAGGACCGAATGCGGCTGGCGCATCCAGAGCCGCATGCAGGAGCGCAGCTGGACGCAGAACGCGCCGCCCGTCGCGGCGCTTTGATCGGCACGTCGAACACCGCGCCCGCCACGCGTCACTTCATCTGCATCAGCTGCACGAGGTTGCCGCACGTATCGTCGAGCACCGCGACGCGCAAGGGCCCCGCGTCCATCGGCGCCAGCGTGAAGCGCACGCCGAGCGCGCGTCGTCGCCGTGCCGCTCACGTGATCTGATACGTCGATGCCGGCACGAATTCCTCCGGCATCGCGCGATCGCCCAGCTCGAGCACCGACCGTTCGATCGTGCGCGCCATCGCATCGAGCGCGAGCGCGTTCGGCGCGAGGCCGAACGGCTCCGCGACCTCGTTCGCGATCGCTTCGAGCGCGATCAGCGTGTACGAAATGAACACGCAAATCAGCGGCGTGAAAAACTCCGTCGAATCGACCAGGCCGAACGGCAGCAGCACGCAATAAGCATAGACGGTGCGATGCAGCAGCACGCTGTACGAGAACGGAATCGGTGTCGTCAGGATCCGCTCGCAACCGCCCACCGCCTTGCCCAGCTCGACCAGCTGCGCATCGAACATCCAGCACGTCGCATCGCTGCCGGGCGCGCGGCCCAGCGCGCGGACGATCCCGCCGCGCAGTTCGTCGAGAATCGCGACGGGCTGGTAGCACTTGTGCGCGAACGCGGCGGCGCGCTCGGCACCGAGGATGCGCTGCAGGTCTTGCGCCGGATCGGTATGACGCAGCTGATGCTTCAGCGCATACGTGAACGCGATCAGCAGATCGGCGAGCCGGTTGCGCTCCGCGTCGCCGACGCTGTCGGGCAGGTAGCGCCGCAGTTGCGACGTGACGGTGCGCGCGGCGATCAGCAGGTTGCCCCACAGAAGCCGCGCCTCCTTGAAGCGCTCGAAGCTCGCGTTGTTGCGAAACGCGAGAAAGATCGCGAGCGCGAGCCCGAACAGCGTGAACGGCGCGGTGTTCAGCGGAATCTTCTCGCCGAAGATGCGCCCGTTCGTGAAGACCGCCAGCGTGCTGACGACCGCCATGAACACGAGTTGCGGAATGATCGACTGCAGCACGGAGCCGTTCCATACGAACAGCATCCTGAGCCAGTTTTGTCGTGGTCTGACGATCATGGTGTTGTCTCGACTGCCAAGGGAATACGCAATGCGGCGCGCCGCCGCCCGATGTGCGACGGCCCGCGCGTGGCGGGCCGCTGTCCGATCGATACCGGGCCGGGTGACGAGACGCACGGCGGCTGCGCGAGATGATACGCCCGCGCACGCCGCACACCGCGCGCCGTCACCGGCCGCGCCGGTCAGTGATAGCCGGCGTCGCCCTCGCGCACCTTGCCGCGGAACACGCGGTACTGCAACGCGTTGTACACGAGGATGATCGGCAGCACGATCACGGTGCCGACGAGCGCGAACAGCTGGCTCGAATGGCTCGACGACGCATCCCAGATCGTCAGCGACGGCGGCACGATGTTCGGCCAGATGCTGATCACGAGCCCGGTATAGCCGAGGAACACGAGCGCGAGCGTCAGCAGGAACGGCGTCGCCTCGTGCCGGCGCTTCAGCGTGTGGAAGATGCCCCACACGCATGCGACGACGAGGACCGGCACCGGCAGGAACCAGCCGAGGTAGCCGCTGCCGAACCAGCGGTGCGCGACGGCCGGCAGCCCGATCACGGTCCACAGGCTGACCACGCCCATCACGGCGAGCAGCACGCCCGCGAGCGGCTTCATCAGCACGCGCATCTTGCGCTGCAGTTCGCCGTCGACCTTCAGGATCAGCCAGCCGCAGCCGAGCGTCGCATAGGTGACGAGCACGCCGATCCCGCAGAACAGGCTGAATGGCGACAGCCAGTCGAACGGCCCGCCCGCGAACTGGTTGTTCACGATCCGGATGCCCTGCAACAGCGAACCCAGCGTGACGCCCTGGCAGAACGCGGCCAGCGCGGAGCCGCCGATGAACGCGAGATCCCACAGGTGTTGCGTGCGGTTCGCCTTCGCGCGCAACTCGAACGCCGCGCCGCGGAAAATCAGCCCGACCACCATCAGGATCAGCGGCAGGTAATTCGCCGGCAACAGGGTCGAGTAGACGACCGGGAATGCGCCGTACAGGCCCGCGCCGCCGAGCACCAGAAAGGTCTCGTTGCCGTCCCACACCGGCGCGACGGTATTCAGCATGACTTCGCGTTCGACCTTTGCGTCGAAGAACGGAAACAGCAGGCCGATGCCGAGGTCGAAGCCGTCCAGCATCACGTAGATGAACACGCCGAGGCCGATGATCGCGGCCCACACGACAGGAAGATCGATGTGCATGGCTTACTCCGCTTCGGTGACGTTCAGCGGCGTGGACAGCGCGCTCTTGCGCAGCCCCGGATGCCGGTGCAGCTCGATGTATCCGGCGTGGGCAGCCGGTCCGCGCTTCATCAGGTTCAGCATGTAGTAGATACCCGTTCCGAACACCAGGAAATACACGACCACGAAGATCAGCAGCGACACGCCGACCTGCTGCGCGCTGAGCGGCGCGACCGAATCGACGGTGCGCAGCACGCCGTAGACGGTCCACGGCTGCCGCCCGACCTCGGTCGTGATCCAGCCGGCCAGCAGCGCGACGATGCCCGACGGCCCCATGCACACGACGAACCACTGGAACCAGCGCGTTTCATACAGGCGTCCGCCCTTTCTCAGCAGCAGGCCGAGCAGCGCGGTGAGCAGCATCAGCATCCCGAGGCCGGCCATGATCCGGAAGGTCCAGAACACGATCGGCGAATACGGACGGTCCTGCGGCGGGAATTCCTTCAGCCCGCGAATCTCGCCGCTCCAGCTGTGCGTGAGGATCAGGCTGCCGAGGTGCGGCACCTGGATCGCATAGCGCGTCGTCTCGGCCTGCATGTCGGGCAGGCCGACGAGGTTCAGCGCGGTGCCGCCCTTCTCGGTTTCCCACAGCCCTTCGATCGCCGCGATCTTCGCCGGCT
The DNA here is from genome assembly GCF_024656005.1 of Burkholderia sp. SCN-KJ. Classification (NCBI taxonomy): domain Bacteria; kingdom Pseudomonadati; phylum Pseudomonadota; class Betaproteobacteria; order Burkholderiales; family Burkholderiaceae; genus Burkholderia; species Burkholderia sp. SCN-KJ. The sequence goes on along the minus strand of NZ_JANKOG010000005.1, from coordinate 37,688 downwards.
GGTATTCGCGCGTGTTCAGCCCGTGCGCGTCGCCGACGACGATCTGGACCGGCGCGAGCAGCAGCAGCATCCACAGCGCCATCGAGAAGCTGCGCTTGACCGGCTCGTCGCGGCGCCCCTTCAGCAGGTGCCACGCGCCGCACGCGGCGACGATGAAGCCCGCGACGATGAACGCGGCGATCGTCATGTGCACGAGGCGATACGGGAACGACGGGTTGAAGATGACCTTGAACCAGTCGACCGGCACGACGAGCCCGTTCTCGATCCTGTAGCCCTGCGGCGTCTGCATGAAGCTGTTCGACGCGAGGATCCAGAACGTCGAGATCAGCGTGCCGACCGCGACCATCAGCGTCGCGAAGAAGTGCGCACGCGGGCTGACGCGCTGCCAGCCGAACAGCATCACGCCGAGGAAGCCGGCCTCGAGGAAGAAGGCCGTCAGGACTTCGTACGTGAGCAGCGGGCCCGTGATGTTGCCCGCGACGCGCGAGAAGCCCGCCCAGTTCGTGCCGAACTCGTAGGCCATCACGACGCCGGAGACGACGCCCATCCCGAAGCCGATCGCGAAGATCTTCGACCAGAACTGGAACATGGATTTGTAGGCGGCGTCGCCGGTGACGAGATAGCGCCATTCCAGCACCGCCAGGAAGCTCGCCATGCCGATGCTGATCGCCGGAAACACGATGTGGAACGACACCGTGAACGCGAATTGCAATCGGGCGAGATGGAACGCATCGAAGATTTCCATGACCGTAATTTGCTCGTGGTTGTGAGGACGTCAGCTCGAAGCAGGAAATCGCGCGACGGCTTCGCGACGGCACGTGCACACAACGACGGATCGCAGTGCACGACAACGAAGCGTGAATGACGATATCGCGTTTCAGACGATACTCGCAATCGCGCGGACGTGCGCTGAAACTGTGCTTTCCCCGGGGCCGAAGATGTGTGTACGGAAACCCCGTTTCGGCGCCGCGAGGCCCTCAGCTGTACTGCTTTCCGCACCGCAACGCTGTGCATCCGCGGCACGGCCGAACGCCCGTACCATCGGCTCCTGGCCTGCCCGTGGCGAGCGAGCGCGACCCCGCGCACCGCCCCCGCAGAATCCGTTTCGATCGCCCGGCGCCCGCGCCGGCCGTTCCCCCTGGAGAAACCCGCATGGAGCCCAGCGACCGCCCCGACGATCCGGCCGGCACCCGCGCGTGTCATGTGACGCGTCATCGTGCCGGCGACGCGCGGGACACCGTCGATCGCGTCGTCGACGAAACGCCGGTTGCACTCGTATTCAACGGCATCGCGCACACGGTGATGATGGCGACGCCGATCGATCTCGACGCGTTTGGCCTCGGCTTCGCGCTGAGCGAAGGCATCGTCGAGCGCGCGTCGGACGTCTTCGATATCGAAAGCGAATGCCGGCCCGGCAGCGCCGAAGTGCGGCTCACCGTGGCGCAGCAGGCGTTCATGGCGCTGAAGGCGCACCGGCGCGCGCTGGCCGGCCGCACCGGCTGCGGCGTCTGCGGGATCGAGAGCATCGCGCAGCTCGACCTGCATCCGCCGCGCATCGCGGCCGCGGGCGCGGCGGCCGGCATCGGCGCCGACGCCGTCGCGCGCGCCGCCCGCGCGCTGCCGCAGCGGCAGCCGCTGATGCACGCGACCGGCGGCATCCACGCGGCCGCGTGGTGCGAGCGCGACGGCACGGTGCTGGAAGTCGTCGAGGACGTCGGCCGCCACAACGCGCTCGACAAGCTGATCGGCCGGCTCGCGCGGCGCCGCGCCGACCTGGGCGCGGGCTTCGTGTTCCTGTCCAGCCGCGCGAGCTACGAGCTCGTGCGCAAGGCGGCACGCGTCGGCATCCCGATGATCGCGACGATCTCGGCGCCGACCTCGCTCGCGATCGACGTCGCCCGCGAAGCCGGCGTGCGGCTGCTCGGCTTCTGCCGCAACGACGGCTTCGTCGAATACGTGTCGCCCGACCCGCTCCCGTTACCCGAACCGACGCCTGCGCAAGCGCAGGCGCTCACCGCTTGATGAAACCCCTGACCGATTTCGACACCGCCCAACGGCAGTTCGCCGGCGTATTCGCACCGTCGCATGCGGCCGTCTCCATCCCGGTCGCGCAGGCGGCCGGCCACGTGCTCGCCACGCCGCTCACCGCCGTGCTCGACCAGCCGCCCGCCGACCAGAGCGCGATGGACGGCTACGCGGTCCGTCACTCGGACCTCGAACACGGCGAGCCGCTGCGCGTCGCGCAGCGCTGCTATGCGGGCGACGCGCCGTCGCCGCTCGCGCCGCGCACGGCCGCGCGCATCTTTACCGGCAGCCTGATTCCGCCGGGCGCCGACACCGTCGTAATGCAGGAGCACGCGCACGAACAGGATGGCTGGGTTGCGTTCGACACACCGCAGCGCCGCGGATCGCATATCCGCCGCCGCGGCGAGGAAGTGCGCGCGGGCGCCCTGCTGATGCCGGCCGGCATGCGGCTCGGCGCGATGCACGTCGGCGTCGCCGCCGCGCAGGGTTGCGCGCGCATCGACGTGCGGCCGCCGCTGCGGGTCGGCATCCTGACGACCGGCGACGAGCTCGTCCCGTGCGGCCAGCCGCGCGCGCCGCAGCAGATTTACAACAGCAATGCGCCGATGCTCGCCGCGCTGGTGTCGGGAACCGGGGCCAGCGTCGCGGCGAGCGAGCATGCCGCCGACACGCCGGCCGCCGTCGATCAGGCGCTGCGCGGCATGGCCGCGCGCTGCGACCTGGTCGTCTGCGTCGGCGGCGCATCGGTCGGCGACAAGGACCTGCTGCGTCCCGCGCTGACCGCGCTCGGCGCCGCGTTCGTGGTGTCGGGCGTGCGGATGAAACCCGGCAAGCCGGTCGCGCTCGCGCGGCTCGACGAACGGCCCGTGGTGCTGCTGCCCGGCAATCCGGGCGCCGCGATGACCGCGTTCGCGCTGTTCGTCGCGCCGCTGATCCGCTGCCTGCAGGGGCGCGACGACTGCCTGCCGGCCGTGCCGTCGCTGCCGATCGACATCGACGTCGAACCCGATGCGCAGCGCGAGCGCTTCGTCCGCGTGCGCCGCACCCTCGACGCCAACGGCGCGCCCGTACTCGATACGCTGCGGCAACAAGGCGCCGGCACGCTGCAATCGCTCGTTCAGGCGAGCGGGCTCGCGCGGCTGCCGGCCGGCCGACGCATCGCGCGCGGCGACGCGGTGCCGTATTACGATTTCGCGCACTGGCTCGCGTGAGCATGCCGATGCGTGTCATGTCCGCCTTGCGTGCAGGCAGGAGCACGAACTGTATTCCTGCATTTCGGGCGGGATTGTGTCCCTGTCGGGAAAATCCGGCGGACTATCCTCACGAAGAGGCTCGTCACGACCCGTGCGCCGACACGTCGGCACACAGGCGGCCGACCGGCGACGCCGTTCCGCTCACTTCATGCAGGTCGAAAAACCGATCGTGAATGCCATCGCTTCCGCACCGGCCGCCACTGCATCCGGCGGCGCATCGCCCGGCGCCTTCCCCCGCCCGCTCGACACGCTCGCGCGGCCGCTGCGCGATCTGCGGCTGTCCGTCATCGACCAGTGCAACTTCCGCTGCGGCTATTGCATGCCGCGCGACAGCTTCGGGCCCGACTACGCGTTCATGCCGTCGTCCGAGCGGCTGTCGTTCGCGCAGCTGGAGAAGATCGCGCGCGCGTTCGTCTCGCTCGGCGTCGAGAAGATCCGCCTCACCGGCGGCGAGCCGCTGCTGCGCCGCAATCTCGAAGCGCTGATCGAACGGCTCGCGACGCTGACGACCGTCGACGGCAAGCCCGTCGAAATCGCGCTGACGACCAACGGTTCGCTGCTCGCCGCCAAGGCACGCACGCTGCGCGATGCGGGCCTGTCGCGCGTGACCGTGAGCCTCGACGCGATCGACGATGCCGTGTTCCGCCGGATGACCGATACCGACGTGCCGGTCGCGCGCGTGCTGGCCGGCATCGAGGCTGCGCAGGCGGCCGGGCTCGCGCCCGTGAAGGTCAACGCCGTGATCGAGCGCGGCGCGAACGACGACCAGATCCTGCCGCTCGTGCGCCACTTCCGTCATAGCGGCGTGGCCGTGCGCTTCATCGAATACATGGACGTCGGCGGCGCGAGCGCGTGGTCCGGCGACAAGGTCGTGCCGGCCGCGCGGATGCGCGAACGCATCGACGCGAGCTATCCGCTCGTGCTCGTCGGCGAACCGGGCCACGACGCCACCGCCATTCGCTGCCGGCACATCGACGGCGCGGGCGAGGTCGGCTTCATCGCGAGCGTGTCGCATCCGTTCTGCGGCACGTGCTCGCGCGCCCGCGTGTCGGCCGACGGCCAGCTCTATACGTGCCTGTTCGCGATGCAGGGCACCGACCTGCGGCCGTGGCTCGACGACGGCGCATCGGTCGACCACCTCGCCGACGCCGTGCGCGCGCGATGGACGCGGCGCGACGACCGCTATTCCGAGCGGCGCGCCACGTGTGCGGCCCGGCCGTCGGGCAAGACCTATCCGACCGTGCGCATGTCGCTCGTCGGCGGCTGACGGCTGCCGCGTTTGGCGGCGCGCACCGCTTACTGGAGAACCGTCATGACGAGTTTCACCGAATCCCGTGCCGCGTCACCCGACGATCCGTCGCGTGACGCCACCCATGCCGAACCCGCCGACCCGCACGCCGAGCCGCCGCCGGCGATTGCCGCAGGCTTCGAGGTGCGTGTGCAGTACGCGGCGATCGACGCCGGCACCGAGATCGCACCGATCGTTCGGAATCCGAATGTCGGCGCGGTCGTGAATTTCATCGGTGTCGTGCGCAACGAAGGCGACGTCGACGACGTGATCGCGCTCGAAGTCGAGCACTATCCGACGATGACCGAGCAGGCGCTCTGGAGCATCGTCGAGGAAGCCAGCGCGCGCTGGCGGCTAGAAGCGGTCAGGATCGTGCATCGCGTCGGGCGCATTCCGCTCGGCCAGCCGGTCGTGATCGTCGTGGTGGCCGCCGCGCATCGTGCGTCGGCGTTCGATGCGTGTGAATTCATCATGGACTTCCTGAAGACGCATGCGCCGTTCTGGAAGAAGGAGATCCGGCACGACGGCGTGGCCGGCTGGGTCGAGCCGAAGGCGCACGACGATCAGGCGATGCGGCGGTGGGGTTGAGCGTGCCGGTCAATGCGTTGCCGATTCCGCCCATTTCGCCGATTTCGCCCGGGACATTTCAATGAAACTGACGATCAAATACTTTGCGAGCATTCGCGAACAGCTGCATATCGATCAGGAAGTCGTCGAGATCGATGCACACGAGGTCACCGTCGACGCGCTGCGCGGCACGCTCGCCGCACGCGACGCGCGCAGCGGCGAAGCGTTGCGGATGGACCGGCCCGTGCGGGCGGCCGTGAATCTCGAGATGGTGACCGGTGGGTTCGTCGTGCGGGAGGATAGCGAGGTGGCGTTTTTCCCGCCGGTGACGGGTGGGTGATCCGTTCGCATCGAGCGGCGACCCGCCCACGAAACAGGCAAATGGATCATCAAGCCGCGCGGCTTGCCGTGACCTGCATCCAGCCTCATTTCTCCTGATTTTTATATTCAGAGTATTTTCGCGAGTCGCCCCTCACTCTGTCAGCCGGATACTTTGCCCGGTTGAGCTCCATCTTCTCAAGCACCGCCTGAAAAAGATCGACATCCATCTTGTCCGCGAGGCGAACCAGATACACCAATACGTCGGCCATCTCGTGACGAACGGCCGTCAGGTTGGCTTCGCCAAGTTCGCTCTTGTCGCCCGAAACGAGCCATTGAAACGGCTCCAGCAATTCACTCGCTTCGATGCTGAGCGCTGTCGCCAGGTTCTTCGGCGTGTGGAATTTGTCCCAGTCGCGCTCGTCGACAAACTGGCGGACGAGTTCGCGCAACTCCACTAGATCATTCCGCAACTCAGACTTTTCCACGTAGCGACTCCTGGTGCATATCCAAAATCTATCGATGCCTTCGACGGCATGCGGGCATGAGAAATCCGCCCTTCGGCCTGCAAGTACAGCGCCCCCGCACGGACAGACCCGAATGATATAGGAGCTGGAAGCTGCCCCGGCAAGCGTCGCACCAAGGGCAAGCGAAATGCCGTCCCGCCGTCAGGGCATCGGAGCGACGGCCCAAATTCACGATCACGCCCCTTCGTCGAACCGTCCCGCTCCGGCCCACGCAGTTCGCGATTTTCCGCCCGCTTCGCATCCAGCTTCGATGCGCCCCGCCGGATACCCGGCAAGACGGCTCAGCCGCCATGCGCCGCAACTCTTATATAAGACATAAGACATTTGACGCCTGACCATATTGCGACTAGAATCCCGTCCAAGCAGTGAAGCAGTGTCCGGAACAGCAGCCTCGGCGTGCCTGGAAAGCCCTTCCCCTGAAACGCAATCTCAGCAGGTCCCCCCATGCTTGAAAACTTTCGTGCTCACGTGGCCGCCCGCGCCGCGCTCGGTATTCCCCCCCTGCCGCTGACGGCCCAGCAAACCGCCGAACTGGTGGAACTGCTGGCGCACCCGCCCGCAGGCGAAGAGCAGACGCTGCTCGACCTGATCACCCACCGCGTGCCCGCCGGCGTCGACGAAGCCGCGCGCGTGAAGGCCGGCTTCCTGGCCGCCGTCGCGAAGGGCGAGACGGCCTGCCCGCTGATCTCGCGCGAGCGCGCGACCGAGCTGCTCGGCACCATGCTCGGCGGCTACAACATCCAGCCGCTGATCGAGCTGCTGTCCGACGAAGCGGTCGCGGCCGTCGCTGCCGACGCGCTGAAGAAAACCCTGCTGATGTTCGACCAGTTCCATGACGTGAAGGAACTCGCCGACCAGGGCAACGCGCACGCGAAGGCCGTGCTGCAGAGCTGGGCCGACGCCGAATGGTTCACGAGCCGTCCGGAAGTGCCGGAAAGCCTGACCATCACGGTGTTCAAGGTCACGGGCGAAACCAACACCGACGACCTGTCGCCGGCCCCGGACGCCACCACCCGCCCGGACATCCCGATGCACGCGCTGGCGATGCTGAAGAACGCGCGCCCCGGCATCACGCCGGAAGAAGACGGCAAGCGCGGCCCGGTCAAGTTCATCGAATCGCTGAAGGAAAAGGGTCACCTGGTCGCCTACGTCGGCGACGTGGTCGGCACCGGCTCCTCGCGCAAGTCGGCCACCAACTCGGTGCTGTGGTTCACCGGCGAAGACATCCCGTTCGTGCCGAACAAGCGCTTCGGCGGCGTGTGCCTCGGCGGCAAGATCGCCCCGATCTTCTACAACACGATGGAAGACGCCGGCGCGCTGCCGATCGAACTCGACGTGTCGCAGATGAACATGGGCGACGTGGTCGAACTGCGTCCGTACGAAGGCAAGGCGCTGAAGGACGGCAACGTGATCGCCGAATTCCAGGTCAAGTCCGACGTGCTGTTCGACGAAGTGCGCGCCGGCGGCCGCATTCCGCTGATCATCGGCCGCGGCCTGACCGCGAAGGCGCGTGAAGCGCTGGGCCTCGCACCGTCGACGCTGTTCCGCCTGCCGCACCAGCCGGCCGACAGCGGCAAGGGCTTCTCGCTCGCGCAAAAGATGGTCGGCCGCGCATGCGGTTTGCCGGAAGGCCAGGGCGTGCGCCCGGGCACGTACTGCGAACCGAAGATGACCTCGGTCGGCTCGCAGGACACCACGGGCCCGATGACCCGCGACGAACTGAAGGATCTGGCATGCCTCGGCTTCTCGGCCGACCTGGTGATGCAGTCGTTCTGCCATACCGCCGCTTATCCGAAGCCGGTCGACGTGAAGACGCACCAGACGCTGCCGAACTTCATCAGCACGCGTGGCGGCATCGCGCTGCGTCCGGGCGACGGCGTGATCCACTCGTGGCTGAACCGCATGCTGCTGCCCGACACCGTCGGCACCGGCGGCGACTCGCACACGCGCTTCCCGATCGGCATCAGCTTCCCGGCAGGCTCGGGCCTGGTCGCGTTCGCGGCCGCCACCGGCACGATGCCGCTCGACATGCCGGAATCGGTGCTGGTCCGCTTCAAGGGCAAGATGCAGCCGGGCGTCACGCTGCGTGACCTCGTCAACGCGATTCCGCTGTACGCGATCAAGCAAGGCATGCTGACGGTCGCCAAGCAAGGCAAGAAGAACATCTTCTCGGGCCGCATCCTCGAAATCGAAGGCCTGCCCGACCTGAAGGTCGAGCAAGCGTTCGAACTGTCGGATGCGTCGGCAGAGCGTTCGGCCGCCGGTTGCACGGTGCGCCTGAACAAGGAACCGATCATCGAATACCTGAACAGCAACATCACGCTGCTGAAGTGGATGATTGCGCAGGGCTACCAGGATCCGCGCAGCCTGCAGCGCCGTATCGCGACGATGGAGCAGTGGCTGGCCGACCCGCAACTGCTCGCGCCGGATGCCGACGCCGAATACGCGGCCGTCATCGAGATCGACCTCGCCGACATCCACGAGCCGATCGTCGCCTGCCCGAACGACCCGGACGACGTGAAGACGCTGTCCGACGTGGCCGGCGCCAAGATCGACGAAGTGTTCATCGGCTCGTGCATGACCAACATCGGTCACTTCCGTGCGGCGTCGAAGCTGCTGGAAGGCAAGCGCGACATTCCGGTCAAGCTGTGGGTCGCACCGCCGACCAAGATGGACCAGAAGCAGCTGACGGAAGAAGGTCACTACGGCGTGTTCGGCACGGCCGGCGCTCGCACCGAAATGCCGGGCTGCTCGCTGTGCATGGGTAACCAGGCGCAGGTGCGCGAAGGCGCGACGGTGATGTCGACGTCGACCCGCAACTTCCCGAACCGCCTGGGCAAGAACACGAACGTGTACCTCGGCTCGGCGGAACTGGCGGCGATCTGCTCGCGTCTGGGCAAGATCCCGACCAAGGAAGAGTATATGGCCGACATGGGCGTGCTCACGGCAAACGGCGACAAGATCTACCAGTACATGAACTTCGACCAGATCGAAGACTTCAAGGAAGTCGCCGACACCGTGCAGATCTAAGCATGCTGTCGCGCTACGGCGGGTGATGCCCGTCGTGGCGATACGCAATGGCGCCGCGGGCTGAATGGCCGCGGCGCCATTTTTTTGGATTTCTGGATGTCGCCGGCGCTAAAAGCGGTCCGGCTCACACGTCAGGCCATCGCCTTCAGCCAGCCGAGCAGATCCGCTTGTGCGCTTCCGTCCTTCACGGGCTCCGGCGTCAGCAGGCAATAGTGCGAGCCGTCTTCGACGAAACCCATCGGCGCGACCAGCACGCCGCTTTCGAGGTCGTCGCGAACGAGATGCCACGGCCCGATCGCGACACCCAGCCCCGCGACGGCCGCCTGAAGGCTGAAATAGAAATGGTCGAACACCTGCCCGCGTCCGCTTCCCGCCGGCTGATCCGCGGCCGTCGCCCATTCCTTCCATGCGTCCGGCCGCGTCCGGGTATGCAGTCGCGGCGCGCCCCGCTTCAACGCGCGGTCATGCCGACTGCCTGAAAACCACGCATCGACCTTGTCGGGTCGGCACACCGGACCGACCTTCTCCGCGAACAGTCGCTCCGCGTGATAGCCGGCGGGCCACGCAAAGTCATTGCGGCGGATCGCCATGTCGATGCCGTTGTCGAACGAGAACGCGCCGCCCGCCGCGGCGAGATGGATATCGACGCCCGCGTAAGCCGCCTGAAAATCCGGCCAGCGCGGAATCAGCCAGCGCATCAGCAGCGTCGGTTCACACGACAGCACCCAACGCTGCGCGCGGGCCGCCTCGGTCCGCAATTCATGAGCGGCCTGTTTCATCAGATGCAGGCCGTCATGAACGGCCTGCGCCAGCTTGCGGCCCGCGTCGGTCAGGAAGACCCGACGACTGCGCCGCTCGAACAACGCCACACCGAGATCGTCTTCGAGCAGACGCACCGCGCGACTGACGGCGCCGTGCGTCAGATGCAGTTCATCGGCGGCGCGGCTGAAATGCTCATGGCGCGCCGCCGCTTCGAAGCAGCGCAGGGCCATCAACGATGGCAGATTGGCTCTAACTTCATGTGAGTCAAACTCACCACCCTGGTCAGAAAACATCGCTTTTCCTCGCGAATCGTGATCCCTAATATTCGCTCATCACGATGAATTTCAAAAGGACGATGCAATGACGGAATGGATAGTCGTAGTCACCATCACGCTGCTGGCCGTCATCAGCCCCGGGCCGGATTTCGCGATGGTCACGCGCAACAGCCTGATGCTGTCGCGCCGCTCGGGCCTGCTCACCGCGTGGGGAATCGGGCTGGGCGTGACGGTTCACGTGAGCTACACGCTGCTGGGCGTCGGCCTCTTGATCCGCCAGTCGCTGTGGCTCTTCAATGCCGTGAAGCTCGTCGGCGCGCTCTACCTGATCTACCTCGGCGCGAGGATGCTCGCGGCCAAACCCGTGGACGGCCGCCCCGCGACGCAGGCCGCGCCCCTGTCGGATCTGGCGGCGCTGCGCACCGGCTTTCTGACGAACGCGCTGAATCCGAAAACCACCGTGTTCATCGTCAGCCTGTTCATGCAGGCGGTCCGCCCCGACACGCCATTACCGGTGCAGATCGGCTACGGCCTGTTCATCGCGCTGGCGCACGCGGGCTGGTTCAGTCTCGTGGCGCTCTGTTTTTCCGCCGACGCCGTCCGCGATCGCCTGCTGTCCTTGCGTCACTGGATCGATCGCACGTTTGGCGTGTTGCTCGTCGGCTTCGGCGTGATGCTGGCCATCGCGCGCGGCAGCCGCTGATCGCCGCACGCCGACACCCGGGCGCGTGGTTCAGCCCGGATATCGGCATCGAGCGGGCCGGCGCCTCACCGCATGCACGACGCCGCGAGCTTGCCGACCGCGATCACCGCCTGCTCGATCTCGGGCGACCACGGGCTGCTGTAGTTCAGCCGGATGAAGTTCCGGTAGTTGTCGGTGATCGAGAACATGTAACCCGGACCGATCGTGATCCCCTGCTCCAGCGCGAGCTGGTACAGGCGCATCGCATCGACCTGCGCCGGCAACTCGACCCACAACACGTAGCCGCCCGCCGGGCTCGAGATGCGCGTGCCTTCCGGGAAGAACCGCGACACCATCGCGCGCATCAGGTTCGCCTGCTGCGCATACGCCTTGCGCAGGCGCCGCAGATGATGCTCGTAGCCGTCGCGTTCGAGAAACTCGGCTATCGCCAGCTGCGGCAGCGACGGCGTCGCCAGCGTGTTCAGGAACTTCAGCTTCTCGACCTGATCGCGATAGCGGCCCGGCAACGCCCAGCCGATCCGGTAGGCGGCCGTCAGGCTCTTCGAGAACGACGCGCAGTGCAGCACGATCCCGCTGCGGTCGTAGGACTTCAGCGTGCTCGGATGCGACTCGCCGAAATACAGTTCGTTGTACACACCGTTCTCGATGATCGGCATGTCGATTTTAGTTGCGAACTCCACCAGTTCGCGCTTGCGCTCGTCGGGCATCTGGAAGCCGAGCGGATTCTGGAAGTTCGGCATCACCATGCATGCGGCGATCGGCTGAGACTTCGCGATCGCCGCCAGCGCCGCGATGTCGATTCCGTATTCCGGATGCGTCGCCACTTCGATCGCCTTCATCCCCATCCGCTCGATCGCGTGCAGCATTGCGTAGAACGTCGGCGACTCCACCGCGATCGTGTCGCCCGGTTTCGCGACCGCCTGCAGGCACAGGTTGATCGCCTCGGTCGCGCCGACCGTCACGATGATCTCGTTCGGATCGACCGACATCCCGTTTTCCAGGTAGCGCCGTGCGATCTGCCGGATCAGGCGCGGATGGCCGGGCGGCAGCCCGTCGGTCACGCCCCACAGCGACTTGTCGCGGCCGGCCGCATACGCGTAGCGGTTCAGCTTCTCGAACGGGAACAGGCTCGGGTCCGGATACGGCGAGCCGATCGGCACCGCGTCGTCGGTGCCGATCGAGCGCAGCGTCGACAGCACGAGCCGGCTCATGTCTACCGACGACGAGATCGCGATCGGCTTCGACGGGCGCAGTTCGCGCACCGGCGCATGGTTGTCGTTGCGCCGCAGGTTGACGAAGTAGCCCGACTGCGGACGGCTCTCCAGCAGCCCGCGGCTTTCGAGCAGCAGGTACGCGTGCAGCACGGTCGTGATGCTGATCCGGTGCTGCTGGCTTGCCTGCCGCACCGACGGAATCCGGTCGCCGTGCCGGTACACGCCCTGGCGGATCAGGCGTTCGATGTCGTCCGCGAGTTTTTCGTAGAGCTTCATCGGATGCTCCCCGCCGGCCTGCGCATGCGCGCCGCTGCTCCGTGCGCGTCCGAAGCGCGCGTGTTCTGCCCGCCGACCGGGCTGTCGTGACGCCTGATTGCTCCCTCCGGTTTTGCCTTTTCCATCGCCGTGGCTCGCTTTTGAAGATGCGCCGGGCGGCCCGTGACGTCTGGGCTTGCGGCACTGTGCACTTGATGCACGAATCTTAAAAGCAGAACAGTTGGCGCGGAGTACACACATCGGATACGCGCAAAAGAGTACAGTTCGGCGCGAATTGGCGATTCCGGGCGAACTGTACGTCTTATGAATTGGTGCAGAGGCCGGGAAATTGATGCGGTGGCCGGGGATTCGAGGGCGGTACCGTGTGATCGCGCAGTTCGCGGTTGCGTCTGCGGCATCCTGCGATGCAGTACACGCAGCGAACCGCCAGTCGCCACCGCCGCACGCGGTGTCGCGCCTGCATGACGGCACAGCGCCGCTGCCGCGGCGGATCGTCGAAGTCGTCGCGGGTTCGCTCGACGCGAACGGCGCGCGTCAGATCGACCCGAACAGCGCGCGCGGCCGGTCCTTCAGCGTGCCGGCCAGAATCCGCAGCCCGTTCACGAGCTCGTCGCGGGTCGCCGGACACGCGAGGTTGATGCGCACGCCGTGCTCGATTTCCGCGCGATCGACCGCGAACGTCGACGACGGCATCACGATCACGCCGCGCGCCTTCGCGTTCGCGGCGAAGTCGTCGGCCCGCCACGGCGGCGGCAGCCGCAGCCACACGAACATGCACGCGGGATCCGACTTCAGGTGACCGGCCGGCAGCAGTTCCCGCGCCAGATCGACGCGCGCGCGGATCTCCGCCAGTTGCGCGCTCATGATCCGCTCGGCGGTGCCGTTCTCGATCCACACCGTCGCGATCAGCATCGACGTCGGCGCGGGCATCCACGCGGTGGTGCGCACCGCTTCCGCGCACAGCGCGACGCTGTCGCGCGGGCAGCTCAGGTAGCCGAGGCGCAGCCCGGGCGCGAGGATCTTCGACGTCGCGCCGATATGGAACGTGAGCTCGGGACACAAGCCCGCGATCGCCGGCAGCCGGTCGCGCACGAGCGGCCCGTACACGTCGTCCTCGATGATCGTCACGTGATGGCGGCGCGCGACGTCGACGAGCGCCATGCGGCGCGCAAGGCTCATCGTCGTCACGGTCGGGTTCTGCAGGTTCGGCACGACGAAGATCGCCTTGACGGGCATGCGCTGGCAGATCCGCTCGATCTCGTCGGGCAGCAGGCCGTCGTCGTCGGCCGGCGCGCTGACGATCTCGAACTGGAACACCGGCGCGAGCGCCTTCAGGCCGTAATACGTAAGCCGATCGGCGACGATCACGCCGTCGGTGCCGATCAGGCTGTTCAGCACCGCATAAAGCCCGTGCTGCGCACCGCTCGTGACGACCACCTGGTCGCGCGACGGCGTGAAGCCCGGCGCGGCCAGCCACTGCGCGCCCGCGGCGCGCGCCCAGTCGGGGCCCTGCGGCGGCTGGTATTCCTGCAGCGAGGCGAACCGCGGATCGGCCGGCAGCGTGCCGAACGTCTGCGCGAGGCACGCCAGAAACTCGCCGGTCGCCGGCCGGTTCACCGTCAGGTCGATCACCCCGTTGCCCGCCGCGAGCGACGCGCGGGCCGGCTCGATGCTCGGCATCGCGCCGCCGGTGACGAGCGAGCCGCGCCGCTTGCTGCCGATCACGAGGCCGCGCAGCTGCAGCTCCTTGTACGCGCGCGACACGGTCGACACGTTGATGCCGAGTTCGGTCGCGAGCTGGCGCTGCGGCGGCAGGCGGCTACCCGGCGGGTACATGCCGTTGCGGATTTCCGCCTCGATCGAGCTCGATACCTCGACATAGGTCGGCCGCTTCGCCTGCGCCGGCGCGTCGCCGTCGCGCTCACCGGAAAATTTGTCTGCTGCCATTCGTCGCCTGTATCCACACAAAAAGCGTTTGTCTGCCGTTCAAGCCTGCCCAGCGATTGTATATGACATCCCCTTCCGGTCAAACGTCAGCCGAAAGGTCAGTCAAAACAGCCAGTTAAAATCGGGTAAACGCTAGCGCCATACAATCGCTTTTTGATTGCACACAAAAAATTACTGTGTGATTCTTTATCCCATCTTTGTGTGAATCACGCGTGCCGGAGGAGAGGCGACATGGCGAACATCGCCATCGTGGGTGCAGGTTTCATCGGACTCGGCGCGGCGGCCTGGCTGCAGCGCGACGGGCACCGCGTCACGCTGTTCGATCCGGCCGGCGTCGGCCATGGCGCGTCGTTCGGCAACGCGGCGACGTTCGCGCCGTATGGCTGCGTGCCCGTCAACGGCCCGTCCGTGTTCCGCGACATGCCGCACTTCCTGTTCGCCGCCGACAGCCCGCTGCGCATCCGCTGGCCTTACCTGCTGCGCGGCGCGCCGTGGCTCGCACGGTTCCTCGTCGCGTCGACGCCCGCGCGTCACGCGCGCAGCGCGAGCGCGCTGGCCGCGCTGCTGACGCGCGCCGCCGACGCCTATGCGCCGCTGCTCGCACCGTCGCGGCTCGCGGCTTTCGTGCGGCCGCGCGAATGCCTGTACCTGTATGCACGGCAGGCGTCGTTCGACGCCGCGCAGCCGTCGCTCGCGCTGCGGCGCCGGCTCGGCGTGCCGTTCGACACGCTCGACGCGGACGCGATCCGCCGCCTCGAGCCCGCGCTCGCGCCGATCTTCACGCGCGGCGTGCTGTTCCACGGGAGCTGGCATTTCTCCGATCCCTGCGGGTTCCTCGGCGAACTGTTCGCGCACCTGGCAACCGGCGGCGCGACGCTCGAACGCGCGCAGGTCGAACGGATCGAGCCCGTCGGCGACGGCGTGAGCCTGCATGCGGGCGGCACCGTGCGCCGCTTCGATCATGTGGTGATTGCCGCCGGCGCCCGCTCGCGCGCATTCGCCGCCGCGTGCGGCGACACAGTGCCGCTCGACACCGAGCGCGGCTACCACGTGCAGTTCGCCGCGCACGAGCAGATCGTCACGCGGCCGGTCGGCTGGGCCGAGCGCGGGTTCTACATGACGCCGCTCGACGAAGGATTGCGCGCGGCCGGCACCGTCGAGCTCGGCGGCTTCGACGCCGGCATGAACCGCTCGCTGGTCGCGCTGCTCACCCGCTCCGCGCGCGAGGCACTGCCATCGCTCGGCGCGCCGACGCGCAGCTGGCTCGGCTTTCGGCCCACGCTGCCGGACGGCGTGCCCGTGATCGGCCGCGCGCGGCGCAGCGAGCGCGTGATCCACGCGTTCGGCCACCAGCATCTCGGCGTCACGCTCGCCGGCATCACCGGGCGGATCGTCGCCGATCTCGTCGCGCAACGCGCGCCGCCGCTGGATCTCACCCCCTACCGGGCCGCGCGATTCTGACGCGCGCCGCCACTTCCACCACTGCAAGGAGGCATCATGAATCGTCGTAACTGGCTGGCATGGCTGGCCGTCTGCTCGATCGGCACGGTCACCGCGTCCGCGCAGGCCGCGGACCCGGAAACCGTCAAGATCGGCTTCGCCGGCCCGCTGACGGGCCCGGTCGCGCGCGTCGGCAAGGACCTGCAATACGGCGCGCAGCTCGCGCTCGACGAGGAGAACGCGAAACATCCAACCATCGGCGGCAAGCCCGTGCGCTTCGTGCTCGACGTGCAGGACGACCAGGCCGATCCGCGCATCGCGATCCAGGTCGGGCAGAAGCTCGTCGACGACGGCGTGGTCGGCGTGGTCGGCCACTACAACTCGGGCTGCAGCATCCCCGCGTCGGCCGTCTACAAGCAGGCGAACGTCGCGATGATCACGCCCGGCTCGACCAACCCGCAACTGACGATGCAGGGCTTCAAGAACGTGTTCCGCACGATGGGGCACGACGGCGTCGGCGGCGTGGTCGCCGGACGCTTCGCGGTCGAGCAGCTGAAGGCCAAGCGGATCGGCATCATCGACGACCGCACCGCATTCGGCCAGGGGCTCGCGGACGCATTCGAGAAAGGCGTGAAGGACGCGCACGGCACCATCGTCGGCCGCGAATACACGAACGACAAGGCGGTCGATTTCCGCGGCATCCTGACCACGATGAAGAGCAACAACATCGACCTGCTGTTCTTCGGCGGCCTCGACGAACAGGGCGCGATGCTCGTCAAGCAGATGCGCTCGCTCGGCATCCGCGCGCAGCTGTTCGGCGCCGGCGCGCTGAAAAGCAATGCGTTCCTGAAGATCGCCGGCAATGCGGGCGAAGGCACGCAGGATCTCGAGCCGGGGCCGGCGCTCGACAAGCTGCCGTCGGCGATCGCGTTCGCGCAGCGCTACAAGGCGCGCTTCAACCAGGACGTCGAGCTGTATGCGCCGTTTGCGTACGACGCGACGCTCGCGATGATCACGGCGATCCGCAAGGCCGATTCGCTCGACCGCAGCAAGATCGTCGCGAGCCTGCCGGGCGTGTCGGTCACGGGCGTGACCGGGAAGATCTCGTTCGACGAGCGCGGCGACCTGATCAAGCCGCCCTATACGCTGTTCCGCGTCGAACAGGGGCAGTGGCACAGCATTCGCACGGTCGGCGGCGCGTCGAACTGATCGACGCCGAGCAGCGCGCGGCAGGCGGCGTCATCGCGCCGTCTGCTGCCGCTGCACCTCCTGCGCCTTCATCTGCAGATACGCGCCGCGCTCGACTTCGTGCAGTTGCTGCGGATACTGCTCGGTCGCGTCGAACCAGCGCGCATGCAACCTGAAACCTACCGAACTCGCGCTAGGCGAGCCATCACCATTGCCGCTGCGCGTACCGTGACTGTCATATGTCAAAGCACTGCTGCTGCAGTTCGTCGATGTCGCCGCGAACTTGTTGGGCGCTGAACAGAAAAATAAGCGTGATCGTCGATATTCATTTCTCGTCGGGTAAAAATATCGCGATTCGTTTCCGGTACCCCTATTCATTCGGCATATATCGACTGGGCGGCTATGATAACGTTTTGCTTTCGCATTCTTTGCAAGCCTTCACGACATGCCTGCCTACGTCAAACCAAGATGGTTACGGGATCTGCTTCGTTTCCTTCCGTTGAAAAGCCAGTTCGTGCTATCGGGAAACGTACGCGATTTACAGGCATGTGAAGTTGCCCCCGAAATCGTTACAGCGCAGCCTTTGGTGAGTACGCTCGGCGATAATCTCCGGGAGACGGGCTATGCGCAGGTGGTCGTCTGGAACCCGATTTCAGGCTTCACGGTACCCGACAGTCGCGTGCCACCAACAGAGCCTGCCGATGAAACCCTGCGACGTCTTGGTCTGACACCAGTCGATGGCAAGGTGCCGGGCGGCATCGACGTGCTCACTGCATGCCTTGAACGCCATGTAACGCTGCCCGGCCCGCCAATTGCCATCGTCGTCGATTTTGCTTCTCGACTGGCGATTCGAACCGAAACGCTGAACCCTGCCGAGCACACGCTGTTCACGCGCGCACTGGTGCTGGCGCATATGGCAGCACCGCGCCCCGCGGGAGAACTGCGACGTCCGTTTTTCAATACCGTGATCTGGATCGTCGACAAGGAAGGCGATCTGCCAGACTGGTTGCTGATCGACAATCCGCGCATACGGCATATTCCCGTGTCAAAACCCGATAGCGCCGCGCGTCGGGCGTTGGCCGGCGCATTGCTGCGTGGCGTACCTGGTGCCCAGGCCGCTACACCGGAAAGTCTTTCCGAGGCAGAATCCGCATTCGTCGACGGTTCCGAGGGATTGCTGCTCGCCGACATGAATGCAATCGCCACGCTCGCCCGCGTCGAGCAAGTTCCCCTCGATAAAATTGCCGATGCCGTACGGCGTTATAAAGTGGGCGTCACCGAGGATCCGTGGCAGCAAATCGACCGCGACAAGATCCGTCACGCCGACGCCTTCATCCGCCGACGTGTCAAAGGGCAAGCGCACGCAGTCACGCACATGCTTGACCTCGTCAAGCGTGCCATGACCGGTGTGGGTTCTCAGCGGAAAGGAAACCGGCCGCGCGGCGTCGCATTCCTCGCCGGCCCGACCGGCGTCGGGAAAACGGAACTCGCCAAGACAATCACGAGCCTATTGTTCGGTGACGAAAGCGCCTACATCCGCTTCGACATGTCTGAATTCAGCGCGGAACACGCCGACCAGCGGCTCATCGGCGCTCCGCCCGGCTACGTTGGCTACGACGTAGGCGGAGAATTGACGAATGCGATTCGAGAACGCCCGTTCAGCGTGGTGCTCTTCGACGAAATCGAAAAGGCGCATCCGCGCATTCTCGACAAGTTTCTGCAAATCCTGGATGACGGTGTGCTGACGTCGGGGCGCGGCGACCGCGTGTACTTTTCCGAAGCCTTGATCGTTTTCACATCGAACCTCGGCATTTACCGCCAGGACGAATCGGGTCAGCGCGTGGCGAACGTCCAACCAGGAAACGACTTTGCGGAAATCCAGAAGAAAGTACTCGGGGAAATCCAGCAGCATTTCAAGCTGATCCTGAACCGGCCCGAAATCCTGAACCGCATCGGCGAAAACATCATCGTGTTCGACTTCATCCGCGAGGATATCGCGACGGAAATTTTCGAGCAGATGGTCCGCGCCGTGCTCGACGATGTCGCCTCCCAGGGCATCGCCGTCGATCTGGACGACAGTTCCAAGATAGCGCTGCAAGCGAAATGCCTCAGCGATCTATCCAACGGCGGCCGCGGCATCCGAAACCAGATCGAAGCGCACCTGCTCAACCCGCTGGCACGCGGCCTGTTCGATCAGGATGCGAACGCCGGCGATCGGTTTGTCATCTCGGGCATCGGCTCGGGTTCGTTCCAGTTGCAAAAGCGCTAGGCCATGGAAATCCGCGTTTCGCGCCTGCACTATCCCGTGACGACGCTCGGGCCGGGGCAGCGAATCGGCATCTGGTTTCAGGGCTGTACGATCCGATGCCCAGGCTGCATTTCGATGGATACCTGGGTAAACGCCGGAGGCGAAACGACTGTAGAAGCCATATTGGCGCAGGTCCGAATCTGGCTGCCCGAATCCACCGGCATCACGATCTCGGGTGGAGAACCGTTCGATCAAGCCGATGCGCTGATTACACTTCTGCATGGCCTACGGCGGCTATCGGCAGGCGACATACTCGTCTATAGCGGCCACACGATCGAATCCCTGGCCGACACGCTGGCCCGTGCCGACGGCCTCATCGATGCGCTGATCTCTGATCCGTTCGACATCGACGCCCCGCAGACGCGCCCGCTGCGCGGCAGCGACAATCAGCGGCTGCATTGCCTTACGGCACTCGGCCACACGCGTTTTGCACAGTACGAACATATGCCACGGAACGACGGCAAGGCACTGGATGTGATGTTCGACGAGGATGGTAGCGTCTGGTTCGCGGGGATACCGGACCGTGACGATTTTCACCGATTGAGAGACCTATTGAACGATCAGGGCCATCACGTCCTGACCAGTGCCGACAAGGCGAGAAATAGATAAGACAGGAAATGTCAGCCATGATGCGTTTTTGCCCGAATTGCCGAACCGAGCGATCAGTCGACGAGTGGTTCTGTGCCGGCTCTGTCGGCGAGGCCATGTGCAACTGGGACTTGTCAAGCGTCCCGATCCGGGCGACCGGCTGGCGCCCCCAGGACGTGATCACGGTCGAGACTGTCAGCCAGCAAGTGGTTTCGGAGACACCCGAATCCACCGTGCGGACATTGTTGTCGTGCACGAACGGCCATCCGATGAACGACGGCGACCTCATGTGCCTCGAATGTGGCGCGGATCCGGCCGTGCCGATTGACGCGCAGCTTCTCGGTATCGACGTTGAGGTTTCCGCAGATCGCTCGACAGAGAGTTCACCTCCGGCGCCCGTCGAAGAAACGCGGATCGACGGCTGGCGATTATTGCGTCAGATTTCCAGCACGGACGGTGTGCGCGAACGCTACGTGGCCCAGCAGGACGAGACCGGCCGGACGGCAGTCCTGACGCTTTATCGACCGGGCGCGGAACCGGATCCGGCGGTCTACGATGTGGTCCGCCGCCTACCGCGCGAGCACGTGCCGGACATCATCGCTACCGGACGCTGGGATCAACGTGCTTACGAAGTTGCCGAAGAGATGAGTGGCGGGACGCTGGCGGATCTCGGCATGGCAGTACGCGATATCGAGACGATTCGCCACGTGGTCGATGAACTTGGCCAGGCCCTGCAAGCGTTTTCGGACGCAGGTCTTCGGCATCGGGACCTGCGGCCCGGAACGCTGCTCGTGCGCAGTCGCGAACCTCTGGACCTCGTCATCAGCGGCTTCGGTTCGGCACGGCTGTCCGAATTCGATCTCGATATCGTCTCACCGCTCGAAACGACGCGCTATATGGCGCCCGAAGCCATTGCAGGCGGTGTTGCTGCAGCGTCCGACTGGTGGAGCCTCGGCATGATCCTGCTCGAGCAACTGACCGACGGCCGCTGCTTCGAGGGCATCAACCCGCGCGCGTTTCTGATTCACGTGCTGGCCAACGGCGTCACTCTGCCGGACGATCTGGATCCGTCGCTTCACCTCTTACTACGAGGCCTGCTGGCGCGTGACCGACATCAACGCTGGCAATGGCCCCAAGTCAAAGCCTGGCTGGACGGCCAACCGGTAGATGCGCCGTCGGCAGTGATGGTTGATTCAGATGGCAACGAAGGTGCCAGCATCGCATTGGGCGCCAGGCAATATCGCAAGCCGGCGGTCTTCGCGCTCGCCGCTGCGGAGCGCGAGAATTGGGAAGCGGCACGCGACCACCTGCATCGCGGCGTAGTGCTGACATGGGCAGAACAAGCCGGCGCCAGTGCAAAAGCGCTGGCCGGCCTGCGTCAGGTTGCTCAACTCGACGGCGTTGATGATGATTGCCGTCTGATGATCGCGCTCAAGCTGTTGAATCCTGACATGCCGCTTATTCTGCGCGGCGATATTGTCACGCCCGGTTGGTTGCTGCAAAACCCGCTGGAGGGTTACGACCTGGTGACCGGGCCGGTACCAACGCTCCTGGAACGGCTGGGCACGGAAAGCTGGCTATCCAGGCTACGCTCTCGGGCCGATGAAGTACGACACCGTGCCGCTCATCTTGGCATCGAACTGGACGAGGACATGGTGCGCATCGCGCTGCTTTCCACCTCACGTGCTCAATTGGCCGCGCAATGGGAAGAGCGACGCCTGCTGTTGCCGGATTCGGACCATCACGGCCTGTTGTCGCTGTCGGAGCGCCGCGTCCTCAGCGAGGAAGACCTGATCGTTCTGCTGAGCGCGGCAATTTCACAGTTTCGTTCGGTCGATGCAATTCTCGACCAAGCGGCGGCCATCGCAGAGCGAGAGCAGATTCAGGTCTTCGACCGCCAGGCTGCCCGGACCGCGCTTGCACTGCCACGCGTCGAGCTGTTCCACGCGATCGATGACCGAATCGCCGGATTTGCTCGGACCGGAAACCAGACAGTCGATGAATGGGCGGAGCAGTTCCGATTAGAACGTCGCTTGCCGCTGCACGAAGTGGTCGTTCTGTTGTCCCTGCCCGCAGAGCAGTGGCTTGAGCCGCAGAAGCAGCAATACGTGTCGCAAATCCTCGACTTCTTCGAGAAAAAAGTCGCCACAGCTGTTTTGCGTGGCCCGTTGGTACGGATGACCATCGGCAAAACCACGGGTCGGGTCGATCTTCACGAACTGAACGGCGAACGATTTGCCAGCACCGCGCTACTCGACCATCTGCTCCAGCGCAATGTACAGGCGGTATCGGTGGACCCGGCCGTGTTTGGTACAAGCGGAACGCTCGAAGGCCGATTAAACACGCTGTACCGGCAGACCTCGCTCTACAAGCGGGATACCGGTATCGACGGCCTCTATCTCGGCTTCCCATTCCTGCTTTACAAGGATCATCGCAGCACGACGCGCCCGCGTATCGCCCCCGTCCTGTTGTGGCCGGTCAAACTGCTGATGGAACTCGGCACGCGAGGCCAGGTCGCGATGGCCTTCGACGGCGAGCGTGAGGAGGTTCGTCTGAATCCGGCACTCGAGGGCCTGCTGGGACGCGAGGCCGTCAAGGCATGGCGTGTCGCAGCCGACGAAGTGCTCGGACGTTCCGCGTTGAAAGCGGCCGACGTGGTCGATGCGTTCGGTCTGCTGGCCGATGTGGAAAGTCGGAAACTCGGTGCGTTACCGTTGCCGACCGTCGACGTCCCCGTCGGCGCGGCGCGTGTCGCCTGCGCCGGCGTACTCTTTCACGTCGACTTCGCCGGCCAAGCCATCGGCGAGGATCTGCGCCAGCTCAAGCAATTGTCGCCTTCCGGCACGGCGCTCGAATCGATGCTGCGGCTCAAGGACAAATCCGCCTACCAGGCATCTGAGGCGGCTCCGACTGAACTCGACCGATTCCTGACGGTGGCAAGCGATCCATCGCAGGAAGCAGCAATCCTGCAGGCACGTCAGGGTCCCGGACTGCTGGTCGAAGGGCCGCCCGGTACCGGCAAGAGTCAGACAATCGTCAACATGGTCGCCGACGCGATCGGACAAGGGCGAAGCCTGTTGATCGTCTGCCAGAAGCATGCCGCACTGGAAGTCGTTCGCAAACGTCTCGTCGCGGAAGGCCTTGGCGACCGCATCGTGATGCTCAACGACGTCAACAAGGACCGCGAGCCAACCATCCGAGCAGTCCGCGAGCAACTGGATGCGATCTATCGCAGCACCGTGTTCGACCACGGATTGGCACGCCAGCGTGAACGCATGGCTGCGAGAATCGAGACCCTCGAGGGCGAACTCGATCGCCAGCATGCAGCACTGCATCGCGTCGATGAATCAACCGGTCTCAGTTATCGGGCATTGCTCGGCGAGCTGATCCAGCTCGAAGCCGGCACTCCGCCTGTCAACATGCCGCAATTGCGTACACGGCTTGCCACGCTGGATATTTCGGCGCTGACAACGCTGGAAGAACAATGCGCACCGCTCGCCCGCTACTGGTTACCAGCGAAGTTCGAGGGCAGTGCGCTGGTGCAATTGAAGTCCTTCGCGACGGATGCTGCCACGCTCGAAACGTTCAATGCGATTTTCGCGGATTTCTGCGAGGCGGAGCGACTGCGAATCGAGACGCTCGCCGCGCATCCCGCGCGATTCGATGTCGACGACCCTGCCCCGTATCGGGCCTGGCTCGAAGCCAATGCCGCCCGCCTTGTCACGCTGGACGACACGCAACGCAAGCGGCTTGCACAATGGCTGCCGTTGTTTCGACCGGCCGATCATGCCGATGCTGAAGGCCATCGGTACTACACGGCGCTCTGCGGACTACATCGCGATCTGTTGGCCGTCGAGGCCAGCGGCTTTGATGCCGTGCTGTCGGATACCGTTGCGCGCTTGCCGGATCCAGAGCTCCGCAAGCTCGAGACTCAGGCGACGTTGGCAACTCGCGCCCCCTCTCTATTGGGTCGCCTGAACCCGGTCACGTATCTGCGGCGTGGTCGCTTGATGAAGTTCGTCACTGGCTGCGGTGCTCCCGCGACAGACGAGACGCTTCGCAAGCTATTGACTGCTACCCGGCTCGAAAAGGCCTGGAGGCCGCTACGCGACGCTTTGAACACGATCAGCCGTGCATTGCATCTCGAGACAGTCGAGCCTACCTGCGGGCCGGCACTCGCCGATGCCTGCCTGACCCGCTTGCGCCAACTCGAGGAAATCCGCGAACTCGCGCAGCATCTTGCGATCGCGCCACGCGGCGACGAGTTCGACTCGGCCGTGATGACCGGAGATCGAGCGCCCGTCGAACAGTTGCTCGACGGTTTTGAAACCGCGTTCGTGCGGCACAACGCACGCCAGCATAGTCTTCGTGCATTGCGACCGCTCGATGAGTGGCTCTCGACAGAACTCGTCGCCGCCTGTCGACAGGCGATTGCCGAGAACATCAGCTATCAGGCACCGTTGAACCGAATCAGCGATGCGTTGCCGACATTGGCCGCATATCAGCAATTCCGGACCCGAGCCCGGCACGTCTCGAGCGACGGACTCGACGTGTTTGCCATCATGCGCGACCGCGAAGATGCGCTGACGTGCCTGCCTCCTGAACATCTCGACGACGCAGTGCGACGCGTGATCAACCGCGAGGCGCGCCTAGGATGGAAGCGGCGCATGGAGCAGGACAATCCCGAGTTGCTGCTCGACCAAAGCGAAACGACCGCAAAGATCGACGCGCTCGCGGCTGCCGACGCGGAAATGCGTCGTCTGAACCGCGAGACGCTTCGCAACGGTATCGACCTCGGCAAACTGGGTTCAGCGCGTGATTGGGAAGACGTTACGCGTTTGACCGGTCGGCGCTCTCGGCGTCTGCGCGAATTCATCGAACTCGGGACGGGGCTAGGCCTGATGGCGCTGCGGCCGGTCTGGCTGATGAACCCCGATGTCGCCAGCCGCGTGCTGCCGCTGAAATCAGGGCTGTTCGATTCCGTCGTCTACGACGAGGCATCGCAGATGCCGGTGGAGTACGCAATTCCGACCCTGTTCCGCGGCAACCTGTCGATCGTCAGCGGCGACGAAAAGCAAATGCCGCCAACGGCGTTCTTTTCGAGCCGGACGGATAGCGACGAGACGGAAATTTTCGACGGCGAACAACCCGACGAGGCGGCGACGGAAGACGAACGCGAGCGCTTCGAGGAAACCTGGAACCGACGCGAAATCAAGGACTGCCCCGACCTGCTGCAACTGGCACGTAGCGCACTACCCGTGTCGACGCTGCAGATTCACTATCGTTCGTCGTATCGAGAGTTGATCAGCTATTCAAATGCCGCGTTCTATGAGAACAACCTCAGCGTGCCGGTCCGCCATCCGGATGCCACGGTCCGCGAGATCAAGCCGCTAGAACTCGTCCAGGTGAATGGTCTTTACGAGCAGCAGACCAACAGCGACGAAGCAGATCGCGTGGTCGCCTATCTAGCGCAACTGTGGCAACAGCCCTACGATCAGCGCCCTTCCGTCGGCGTGGTCACGTTCAACCGCAAGCAAGCAGACCTCATCCTCGAGCGCCTGGAGCAGCGGGCGGAAGTGGACGAAGCATTCCGCGATGCCTATCGCGAGGAACTCGACCGAACCGATCGTGGCGAGGACATGGCCGTATTCGTGAAGAACGTCGAGAATGTCCAAGGGGATGAACGCGACATCATCGTCTTTTCCACGACCTTCGGGAGAAACGGCCAGGGAACCTTCCGGCGCATGTTTGGCGTGCTTGGCCAGAGCGGTGGCGAGCGGCGGCTCAATGTGGCAGTGACGCGTGCCCGCCATAAAGTTGTGCTCATTACGTCGATGCCTATCCGTGAGATCTCCGATATGCTCACGACACAGCGCAAGCCGGCGATTCCACGCGATTATCTTCAGGGTTATATGGAATACGCACGCGCAATGTCGAACGGTGAGCTGTCCACCGGGCGTGCATTGCTTGGCCGCATGAGTAGCGAACGCGCGCACGCGAAGCTGCGGCAGACCGGTGTCGCTGACGGATTCGCGGCAGATGTGCTTGCATATCTGCAGGGCCTCGGTCTATCACCGGTGCCGGCCCAGGAAGGCGATGCTTTCGGGCTTGATTTTGCGATCGCAAATCCGGAAACCGGTCTTTATGCGATCGGCATCGAGTGCGATGCGCCGCGTCACCCGTTGCTCGAACATGCGCGTGCCCGGGAAATCTGGCGGCCGTCCGTGCTGGGACGAGCCATTCCGACACTGCATCGCGTCTCATCGCAGGCCTGGTACCACGAACCGGAATCAGAGAAGGCACGCCTGAAAACAGCCGTAGAGCTAGCCCTGAGCCAGGAGGTAATGGCATGAGCGGCCCGAAAGTGGTCCGGATCGTGACGCGCGAGGAAATCGTCGCGATCTGCGAGGGACATCTGCAGCGCCTTGACCAGACAATCGCCACATGGATTGCCGAAGGTCGAGGTACCGGCAAGCTGTCAGACGAAGAGATCGCGGCGACCCAGGCACGCCGTGACGCGCTGGGAGCATTGATCGCCGCCGACGCGTTTATGGATTTGCAGAAGCAAGTGCCCGACGAGATCGCTTTCCTGAAGACGGATCTCGCCCGGCGCCAACAGGTAGCGATAGACCAGGCCGAGCAGGCAGCGAAAAGGCGACGGCAAGGACGGCACAGCGCAACGACATTGCTCGGCGCACTGAAAGCGAAAGGCATCGAAATTCCGGCTGAACTCCATGGCCAGCTTGAGGGCTTGCGCTCGGGCAACATGCCCGAAAATGCCGATGCCCTGCTAGCGCAAGGGTTCGCCCTTCTAACGCCTGCTGTAGAACGAACACTCAACGATGCGCAACGGGCGCTAGCGAATCGGCTGCTGCCAGTGGAAGCATCGGCGGACTTCCAGACCTGGAAAGCAGCGCGACTGGCTGCGTCTCGTGATCCGTCGATCGAGCGTCTCGATCGATGGATCGGCGAAGCACGGGTATTCCTGGAACCACAAGAGGTCCAGGGATTCTTGTCGCGACTGGACGCCCTCGAAGACGAGGAGAGCGACGCGCGAAGAAGCCTGTTGCTCGACAGCCTGATCCTCGACCTGTCGAGTGCAATCGAGGCGGCCCGTGCACGTCGCACGGCCATCTCGGTACTGGAGGAAGTGACGGCGGAGATTCGGGCTTCCAATACGGCAGACGCGGCAATTTTTATCGAACGCGCTCGACAGTGCGATATCGCCACGTCGCCTGACGTCGTGGCCGAGCTGACCCGAACCGGACAGGACCTGATCGTGCGGGTGCGGCAGCAACAAGCAGCGGAGGCTCGGCGCAACGCAATTCTGAGCGGCTTGGCGCGACTCGGCTATGAAGTGCATGAGGGCATGACGACCGCATGGGCGAGGGACGGCCGGGTTGTTGTAAAGAAACCTTCCATGCCGGATTATGGTGTCGAAGTCGGCGGTCCGGCGCAATCCGGTCGCCTGCAGGTTCGGGCCGTATCCTTCGTCGCGAATCGTGACGTTGCCCGCGACAAGGATGTCGAAACGCTCTGGTGTGGCGAGTTCGGTCGATTGCAGGCGCTGCTGGCACAGCACGGCGACGACCTGCTGATCGAACGCGCGATGGGCGTTGGCGAGGTACCGCTCAAGGTTGTTTCCGACATGGACCATACGTCTGGCACGGAAGCAGCCATGCGCACACTGAGGTAAGTCATGCTGGAGAAGGTGTCCCGGCACTGAAAAAAACAGGTCGTGCGCGAGGCGGGCGATTTCCGGACAGTGGTCGAGAACGATCGCCCCGGCAGACTCTTGAAAAACGGTGTCTGATCGTGTCCACAACTCACATCCAAGCACCCTTCCACCGCGCCCCACGCATGCGCGCCGCCTACCGCGCCGTCTGCTGCCGCTGCACCTCCTGCGCCTTCATCTGCAGATACGCGCCGCGCTCGACTTCGTGCAGTTGCTGCGGATACTGCTCGGTCGCGTCGAACCAGCGCGCGAGACGCTGGTCGAGCGGCTTGTCGAGCGTCGCGAGATACGTATCGATCGCGAGGTAGTAGCGCATCGTGTTGCGTTCCAGCAAGCCGCGCACGCCGCCGATGTATTGCGGCTGCGCAGCCGATGCGCCGCTCGCGGCCGTGAACCCGACCTTGTCGCTGCCGACCGTCGCGAGGTAGGTCTTCATCGCCATGCGGCCGACCGTGCCGAAGCCGTACGAATACGTGAGGTGCAGGAACGTGCGCGACGCGCCGACCGGCACGGCCTCCAGCGCGATCCGGTAATCCTTCGTGCCCATCGGGCCGCTGTCGGCGGTCAGGTCGACCTGGAAGTAGTCGGGCGTCGCGGCGGCCACGCGGTAGCGGAACTGCACGCGGTAGGTGTCCGACAGCTTCTGCTCGATCTTGCGGCCGAGGTTCACGTCGAGCACCGGACCGTTGCCGCCGGTCGACGCGTGACAGTACTTCGTGTTCAGGTGCAGGATCAGCACCGCGCACCAGTTCGCGGGGCCCTGCGCGGGATCGTTCAGCTTGCCGTTGACCACGGCGAACGGATAGTCGACGACCGCGTAGATATCGCCCTTCAGCGATGAAGATGCCTCGGACGATTCGAGGTACAGCGGGCGGTGGAACGGGTTGTTCTTCAGTTGCTCGCCGAGGCTGTGGTAACGGTCGAGCAGTGCCGCCGCGCCGTCGGCGCCGTCCGCGCCGAACGACAGCGCGCTCCAGCCGACGCATAGCGCCGCGACGAGCGCGTGCCAGGCGCGGCGGGCGTAGCGCGGGGCTTGCGGGTTTGTGGATGTCTCCATTCTTGTGCTCCAGCGGGGGCGCGGGGAAAGCGCGCATGGTTCACAGAATACGCCGACCGCTATCGGCTCCGCTTCACCGGCACCGGCAGTTGCGCGGCAGTGATCCGGATCAGCGTCGACAGCCATTCGCGGTCGTCCCAGCGCTCTCCTCCGATGACGAGATGCGGCTTCGCCGACGGATACGGCGGACCTTCCTCGCACGCACCGAGAAACGCACGCCCGTCGGGCGTCGGCTTGACGAACAACCGGTCGTCGCACACCAGCGCGACCATCTTGCCGTCGCAGTAGATGCCGTATTCGCCGAACATCTTGCGGGCCGACACGGCGCCCGCCGCAGCCATCTGCTCGACGATGAAATCGACGGTTCCCTGACTCGATGCCATTCATGCGCTCCGTGATCGAATAACCGTTCTGACCGTCACCGATGCGGTGTCGTTCCGTTCAATCGTCGCGCAATCGCTCGTGCACCGTGCTCCCCCAGCTCATTTGTCAGCCGAAAACGCACTCGACATCTGCCGCGCCCGCTTCACGTCGTCCCCGTGCAGATAAATCGACGTCGTCGAGATCGACGCATGCCTCAGGTTGTCGCGCACCGTCGTCAGCTCCGCGCCGCGCGCGAGCGCATGCGTCGCATGCGTATGGCGCATCCAGTGCGGGCTGGCCTGCCGCAGCTTCTGCGCGAGCGCAGGATTGTCGTCATCGACCAGCGCGGCCGTCTGCGCGAAGAACCGCTGCATCACCTTCCACAGCCGCACGCTCGTGATGCCGGCCGCGCCGTCTTCCGCGAGACTCGCAATCAGCGGCGTATCCGGGCGCCAGCGCACCGGCGTCACCGGCAGCCGCCGCGCGACCAGATGCCGGTCGAGCGCCGTGCGCGCGAGCGGCGGCAGCGCGACACGCGCGGCCTTGCTGCCTTTGCCGATCACCTTCAGCCATGCATCGCCGTGCGCGTCCGTTTCGATGTCGCCGAGCGTCGCGCCGACCAGCTCGCTCGCACGCAGCCCGGTCGCATAGCCGAAATCGAGGATGAAGCGCAGCCGTTGCGCGGCGGCCGGCGTCCAGCCGGACTGCGGCGCGCCGGACGGTTTGTCCTTGCGAAACTCGAGCCCGTCCGCGATCGTGCGCACGAGCAGCCACTCGCCTTCGGTGAACGCATGCGACGTGTCGAGCGCATTCGCGCCGCGCGTGTCGCGCACCTTGACGCCCGCGAACGGATTCGCGAGCAGGTAGCGCTGCTCGATCAGCCAGCGGAACAGCGCGCCGAGCACCGACAGCGTGTACGCGGCCGAGCGCGCGGACAGCCCGCCCGAAAACGGCCGCCAGTCCGGCGCGCCGCGCGGCCGCACCGGCCCGACCCAGCGCTCGTGCGGCGCCGGGTTGCGCAGGAATGCGCGATACGCGACCGCATCCTCGGTGGTCAGCGACGACAGCGCGCGCCCGCGCTCGACGATCGCCCACAGGATCAGCCGCTCGGCTTCCTTCCGGTACGCGCGGCGCGTCGCGGCCGATTCGTGCAGCGACAGCCACGCGTGCACGGCCGCGTAATCGTTGTCCGCGTCGAGCGTGCTGGTCGCGCGCGGCGCGCGGAACGTGCCGTTCGATCCGTCGACTTCGTGCGGCAGCTTCAGCTGCTCCCACGGCACGATGCCGCTGCGCGGGGTCGCCGCGATCAGCGCGCGCGCCCGTTCGGTCAGGTCGGGATGCGCGGAAAAGAACGCCTCGATATGCCGCGCGCTCGCCATGCCGAGCCCCGCGATCGCGCGCCACCACTGACGCCGCCGCGGAATCCGCACGGTCAGGTCGGCCAGCGTCACGATCCCGTGCGCACGCAGCGCGACAACGGCGCGCGCCGGCAGCCACAAGCCGACGTCGTCGCTGATCTGCGGCACCGGCGCGCGCGCATGGCGCAACACGCCGATCGCATCGGTCGCGGCCTTCGCCATCTGGATGCGCGCGCTGTCGGCATGCCCGAGCTGCTCCGCGAGGTCGGGTCGCCCGGCCTGCCGCGCGACGCGCACGAGGCCGCGACGAATCGCGCCGATCACGCCGCGCGCCGACCGCCCGTCGCCGAGACGATCGGGCAGATAGCGCTCGACGGCCTGGCGCACGGTCATGCCCGCATACCACGCTCGCAGCGCGGCCAGTTCGTCGGCATCGGGAAAGCCCGCGGGCGCGGGCGCGGATTCGGAGGAAGGCGGTGAGGCGAGGCGCGGTATCATGGGCGCCAGTTTGACAGAACTGCCGACGCTCGAAAACGCCTCGAGCGCTGCGAGACACGCGCGCGATGCCGGGGTCTGCGGCTTCGCGCGGGAACGGTCAGCCTGTCACAGGCGTGCGCCGCACGGACAGAACCGACGCCGGCCGCGCGTCACCCCTCGCCCTTCGGCCCCGGGTTGAGCATCACGACAAAGCAGGCCACGCCGACGATCAACGCGATCGCGCCGCCGCGCAGCGCGATCGTCGTGTCGAACAGCAGCCCGGTCACGACGGCCATCATCCCCGCGAGCGACACGAACACGGCGATCGCCGCGACGACGATCCGGTACTGGCGACGTATCATCGCGCGCTCGCGTCAGGCTGCCGCGGCGGACGCCGGCTCGCCGGCATCGTCGCCGCGAATCAGCAGCACCGGGCACTTCGAGCCACGCACGAAGCGTTCGGCGACGCTCCCGAGCAGCACGCGCCGGATGCCGCGCCGCCCGTGCGTGCCGACCACCGCGAGGTCGATCCCGCGCTCCGTCACGTAACGCTGCAGGCGTTCCGCGACATCCTCGCCGATGCTCTCGGTTTCGACGAGCTCGGCCTCGCCCTTCGCGCCGGCCAGTGCGATGATCTGTTCGGCTTCACGCAGCACCTTGCGCCCGTCGTCGCGGATTTCCTCGATGAGCGCGTGCGGGTCGAAACGGCCCGCGTACGTGAACAGCACCGACTTGTCGACCACATAGACGACGCTGACGTGCGTATCGCCCGCCAGTGCCACCTTCACTGCCTCGGCAAGCGCCTGTTTCGACGAAGCGCTGCCGTCGACGGCCACCATGATCTTCTTGTACATGCGAACCTCGCTGGGGTGAGTTGCCGGGCGCGGTCGCGCGCGGTCATGTGCCCATCATCGGCGGACGGCCGGTTCGAAGGTTGACGGCGATCAAGATTCCCCGAAAGCGGGTCGTGCGGCAAAGCGCCACGCGAAAAGCCGGGGCGTCGTCCCGGTGGCCGAACCGTGCTGCCGAGCGGCCATGCCGCCGAAGGCGCTATCATCGACGTTACGACCTTCGTCCGGCCCTTTTTTGCCGGCTCACTTTCAACTCGCTCAACCGACATGACAACGACTACCGAACGCGTGGACGGCGCCGCCCAGCATCTCGTCGCCGCCCGCCATGCCGGCACGCCCGGCCCGCTGCTGCCCGACGCCTTGCGCCCCGAGAACGTCGATACCGCACTCGCGATCCAGCATCGCGTCGCCGACCTGCTCGGCGAATCCATCGGCGGATGGAAATGCGCGCTGCCGCCGCCCGACCGCGTGATCGTCGCGCCGATCTTCGCGTCGACGATCCGCGCAGCCGATGCGCCGTACCGCGTCGTCGGCGGCCCGATCGTGCGGATCGAGCCGGAAATCGCGTTCGTGCTCGATCGCGACCTGCCCGCCCGCGCGCAGCCGTACGACGAGCACGACGTGCGCGGCGCGATCCGCGAAGTGCGCATCGTGCTCGAGGTGCTGGGTTGCCGCTATGCGGAGCCCGCGCGCGCATCGAAGTTCGAACTGCTCGCCGACGGGCAGTTCAACCAGGGATTGTGCGTGGGTCCCGTCGTGCCGGACGGATTGAACGTGCCGCTCGAGACGCTCGCGCTGTCGTTCGAGGGTGCGCTGAATCGCACGATCGACGGCCGTCATCCGGACGGCGATCCGCTCAAGCCGCTGGTATGGCTGGTCAATTTCCTCGCATCGCGCGGCGACGGCGCGCAGGCCGGCCAGATCGTGACGACCGGTTCGTATGCGGGTGCGATCGACGTGCCGCTCGGCGATGCGCTGACGGTGCGCTTCGGCGAACTCGGCAGCCTGTCGGTGACGCTGACGGCCTGACGTTCAGCGGCGGGTGCGGCTCGTGACGAACGCGGCGCCTGCCCCGCCTGCCGACGCTGCGTGATACCGTTGCACAACGCCCGTCACGCTTGAACCGCGTGCCCTCCCGACATTCGCCATGCCGCCGACACCGTTGCCCGCCCTGCTGGACGAAGTCCTGCGCACCGTCGATCGCCGCTACCGGTTGCCGCCGCTCGTGCGCGCGCCGTCGCTGGCCGACGCCGCGAACCCGGCCGTCGTCATCGCCGTCGCGATCGAGGAAGCGCGCCGGATGCAGGCCGACGGCCGCACGCCCGACCCCGCATTGCAACGCCGCTTCATCGATGCGCTCGCGCGAATGATCGGCGACGCGATGGACCCGCAATCCGGCGACCCCGCCTTCCAGGCCGCGGTGCTTCGGCATCGCGCGGCGGCCGTGCGCGAATACGCATCGCTCGCCGCGCATGCCGAGCAGGACCGGCGCGCGCTGCGTTCGGCCGTCAACACGATCGCGCATCCGGCCCGGCTCGAACGGCATGCGCAGGCATGGCAACGCGAACCGCTCGCGCGGCTGCATGCGGCCGCGGCCGGCGCGTCGTGGGACGATCTCGACGCCGCGCTG
Organism: Burkholderia sp. SCN-KJ; assembly: GCF_024656005.1. Taxonomy (NCBI): domain Bacteria; kingdom Pseudomonadati; phylum Pseudomonadota; class Betaproteobacteria; order Burkholderiales; family Burkholderiaceae; genus Burkholderia; species Burkholderia sp. SCN-KJ. The sequence goes on along the minus strand of NZ_JANKOG010000005.1, from coordinate 4,508 downwards.
CGGCAGCTGCTCGCGCGGCCGGAGATGGCGACCGACACCGCGTTCGAACAGGACGTCGCCAGACTGAAGGACAGCGCCGCGCTCGCGCGGCTGCGGCGTCTCGATGCGCTGGCGCCGGATCCGGACGTCCGGCAGTACCGCACGCTGTGGAGCCGCCAGGGTCCGCTCGAAGGCAGCGCGCTCGCCGTCGCGCAAGGCGTCACCTCGCAACAGCGGGGCGCGGCCGTCGAAGCGCTGGCCGCGCAGGCGCTCGACGCCCTGGCCGCGCAGCTCGACGCGAGCGATGCGCAGCGCACGTATCGCGTGGTCACGTCGATGCGCGTGCCGGCTTCGATACCGGCCAAGCACGACCGCGCGAAAACCGAGTGGGATGCGGTGCTGCTCGGGCGCGCGCGCGGCGACGATCCGTCGGCCGCGTGGCACGTCGTGTTTCTCGTCGAAGCGAAAGCGTCCGCGGATGCCGCGACGACCGATCTGCCGCGCCTTCTGCGCGGCCTGAGCCTGCTCGCGCAAGCCGATCCGGACACCGTCTATGCGTTCGACACGCGCGAAGGCACGGTACGCCTGCACGGCGCGTCGCTGCGCGCGCTGACGATCGACGACGCGGCCTTGCAGCGCGAAGTGCTGTACTGCTGCGATGCGTCGGCAGACCCGGCGCCGCGCCTGCTGGGTGCCGCGAGCCGGATGCAGTTGCTGTCGGCGCCGGCGAGCCTCGAATACGCGAGCGCGCTCGCGCAATGCACGGATGCCGATCCGCACGGCCTCGGCGCCGTCTGGCAAGCGCTGCTGGAACTACCGTCATGGCGCACGGTGCTGCACCAGTACGAATCGCTGCGGCAGGTTCGGGCGCTGATGGTGAGCGTCGACGATCTGATGGCCGCGATCGAAGGCGACCTGGACGACAGCGCTGCGAACGAGGCGTGACGTGCGAGCGCGAATGGCACGACTTTCGCGTTGAATCATCACGCGTGATCCGCTCAGTTGTTGAGTACCCCGAACGGTAGCGTCCACCCCTTCAGTCGCCCGCCGTCTCCCCAGCGGCTTTCATCGTCCGCGCCGAACGGCAGCAGAACCGGCGCCGCCGCGCATGCCGGCGTTTCCTTCGGCGTATGGCCGAACTCGGCCTTGAACAGCCGATGGAAGTACTTCTCGTCCGGAAAACCGTGCGCCCATGCAATCTCCGCGATGCGCTGGTGCCGGCGCTGCGGATCGCCGAGCACGTGGTACGCGTGACGCAGCCGCCTGCGCGTGAGCTGCCGCATCACGCCGCCCTCTTCCTTGAACAGCTGATAAAGCCGCGCCCGCGACACGCCGATGTCCCGGCAGATCCGCTCGGGTGCGAGGTCGGGCTCCAGCAGGTGCGCGTCGATATAGCGCCGCACGCGCTCGATCAGCGCGGTGTCGATCGGGCCGCGCGCCTCGTCGAACGCCTGTGCGCTCGGGGCGACCGCCGCGCTCAGGAGCAGCAGCAACGATTGCACGACGCTCGGCAATTCGTGCGTGCGCAGGTTCGGCAGGTTGCGGTGCAGCGACAGCATCTGGTCGCCGAGCAGCCGCCCGACACCGCTCGCCAGCGTCTGCCCGTGCGCGTTCGCCGCATGGGCCGGCAGCAGATAGCGCGGCACCACGAGGCTGATCACGTCGCCGGCCTCGACCCGGCAGTCATTGACCTGCGCGACGTCATAGACGAACAGGTCGCCCGCGCGCTTGACCAGCTCCGGCCCGCCGGTGCGGCACGTGAGATGCCCGCCCAGCAGCAGCGTGAAGCGGATCGAATCCTGGCCGTCGAGCCGGATCCGCCGCGTCGTGCGGTGCACCGAGTAGGTCGGCGCGCGCGACCGCCAGCGCCGGCTCGAGAAGATCAGCGGGCCGAGCGCCGCGCCGGTCGCTTCCGCGTTGAACGCGCCGTAGCCGCCGACGTCGTCCAGCCGGTAGTCGCAGAGCATGTCCTTGACCCACACGTGGAATCGGTCCCGAACGGGATAGTCGGTGGTACGAAACTTGAAGACGGGGATGGCATCCGCTTGATCCATGGCAGTTTTCATTCGAGCCGACAGGAAAGGAAGGGATCGGTTCGTCGATTATCGGACCAAAATGCGGCGGTGGACAGCGGGTTCGTCGCAGTGCCCGCCGCGCCGTCGATCGACAGGCGCGCGGCGGGCAGCGCGGACGTCAGCGACGCGGATGGCATTCCCAGTCGTTGTACGTCGGCCGGTCGATCGGCGTGAGGCCGGGAATCATGAACACGGTGCAGGTGAAGCGCCGCCCCTTGCCGGTGGTCGCGTCGTAACTCACCTGCTGGCCGCCGAGCCCGTTCTTCTTTCCGTACTGCACGTTGGCGATCGTGATTTCGTCCGACGACGCAAGGCCGATCGTCTTCGCGGTCGATGTCTGCACGTCGGTCATGTTCATCTGCGTCGTGCCGCAACCGGCCAGCGCGAGGCCGGCGGCCGCGGCGCCCAGCGCGGTCCGTACGGTGCAAAGCAAGGTCTTCTTCATGGCTTCTCCTTCGGTTTCCCGCGCAACGCGATCACGAGCCCGGGGTATAGAAACTGGACTGCAGCTGGCTGCCGATACTCGCGACGTACGATTGCCAGAGGAGTGCCATCGACCCCGTCGCGTTGACGGCCAGCGCCGGCCACGATGCGCTCTGTGGCGCCACCGTCGACGCGCTCCACGCCCCGTCCCGGTAGCGGGCCGCGATGACGGCCGACGCGCCCGGCAAGCCCGTGTCCTGCCATGCGACCGTCACGTGGCCCGCCGCGTCGATCACCAGCGGCGGGTACTGGGCGGCCGCCCCGTTCAGGTGTTCCGTCAGCCGCTGCAGCGGCCCCCAGTTTCCGCCGGCATCGGACACGCTCGCCTGCAGCACCGCGCCGCCCTCCGCCCACATCACGGCCGCGATGCCGTTGTCGTTGACGGTCAGCATCGGCGTCGCGATGAAGCCGGTCGGCTCAGTGATCGCCGGCGCCACCGGCGCGGCCGGCTGCCACCCGGTGCCGGCGACGAAGCGTTGCGCCATCGTGGTCGTCTCGAGATGCCCGCCGGTCACGTCGAGCTGCCCCCACACCAGCGTGATGTTGCCCTTCGCGTCCATGCCGGCCGCGGGCGAGATGATCGTCGTAAACAGGCTCGTGTTCGACACGGCCTGGTTGACGTCGGTCCAGCCGTTGGTCGGGTCGTACGTGGCCGTCCACAGCGCCGAATGCGTATGGTTGGTCTGCCGCCACGCGAGCACCGCGCGGCCGGACGACAGGACCGACATCATCGGCCTCACGTTGTCGGTATCGCCGGTCACCGCACCCGGCCCGGTCTGCACCGGCATCTGGATCAGCGCCGTGGGCGACCACTGTCCCGCCTGCGTATAGCGCGTCCAGGCGATGCGCGTATCGAGCAGGCTGATCGACTGCGTCCAGGCGACGAGCGCGTTGCCCTGGCTGTCGATCCCGGCCGTATAGGACGACCCACTCATGTCCGCTGCCAGTTCGGACGCCGTGCCCCAGCCGGCGCCCGGGCTGTACGGGCGCGCCCACAATGCGTACGTGTTGGGGCCCGGCATCCATTCGGTCCAGAACGCGACCGCCTGGCCGCTCGCATTGCCGACCAGCTGCGGCGGAACGCCGGTCAACCCGTTCATCGAATGCGTACCGTCGCTCGTGTCGAGCCGCGTCGCGCTTTGCCAGCCCGAACCGGGGACATAGCGCGCGCCCCACATTTCGTTGCCGTACGGACTGGCCGGGTCGACGGTCATCCAGGTGGCGAGCGCATTGCCGCTCGCGTCGATCGTCACGCTCGGGTCGCCTTCCGGCCCCTTGCCGTCCACCGCGACGGCCGTCGACCAGCCGGCCTGCGGCTGCGTGGTTCCGCCGCCCGTCGGCCCGCCATTCGAGCCGCCGTTCGAGCCGCCGCCGGGCGATGTCGTGCCGGAAGGTGATCCGGGGGAGGTCGGCGTCGACTGCGACGCACCGCTCTTGGTCGAGACGTCGTCGCCGCCGCATGCGGTCAACGCGAGAACGACGGCCATGGCCGTCCAGGTAACGGGTTTCATCACAATCCTCTTGTTCTGGATCGACGGCATGTGCTTGCATGCGCAGCAGGTCGAACCCGCCGTGCATATTGATAAGCAGTGCCATTCAATGGATATGGAATGCCGCGCTTTCGTCGAGCCTCGCCCGGTTCGATCGCGCGGACGGCCTTTGCTTCCGGTACGGACGACGGCTTGCTTACTGCCTCTGTCGCCCAACGCCGGACACCCCGAAGTGCCGGCTGCATCTTAATTCATACGATCCGGAATCAAGGTGGGGTTGCGTCTACAGTGAGTGGAGATGCATTTCGCCGGGTGTCGGCACGCGCATGAGCCGGTGATGCGCGGATGCGGATTGCCGCGTCGGCCGCGGCGGGGGGGGGGGGGGGGGGGGCGGGGGGGGGGGGGGGGGGGGGGGGGGGCGGGGGGGGGGGGGGGGGGGGGGGGGGGCGGGGGGGGGGGGGCGGGGGGCGGGGGGGGGGGG
>NZ_JANKOG010000049.1:0-24804 GCF_024656005.1 Burkholderia sp. SCN-KJ | reverse complement strand
CGCGTTTTTTGCGCGGGCCGTCCACTCATTCTCCGTCTTCCATCGTCGGCATCAAAACTTGTAGGTCATCCCGACGTAGCTGATGATCGGGTCGGCCTTCAGGTCCGATTTCGACTCGGAGAGCACCGTGCCGTCGGCCGCCTTGATCGTCACCGTCGACGTCGTCTTCAGCGGGATGTAGGTCACCGACGCGACCAGCCCGAAATGCTCGGTCATGTTGTACTGCAGGCCCGCGTTGAACACCGGCTGCCATGACGACGACGCCTTCGCCTCCACCGATGTCGTACCCGGCTTGCCCGCGCCCGCGGCGAGAATCGCGCCGAGGTTGTCCTGCGTCTGCTTGATGAAGTTCGTGTTGAGCTGCAGGTCGCTGAACCAGTTGTACGACACGCCGAGGCCGAGGAACGGCCGGAACTTCGCGGTCGCCGCCCCGAAGTAGTACTGCAGGATCGCCGCCGGGCTCCACTGCCGCACGCTCTTCACGATCGGGTTCACCGAGGCGAGGCCGATGTTCTGCGTGCCGAGCGCGCCGGCCGGGCCGGGCGGCTTGATCGTGCCTTGACCCGACACCTTGAACACCGGCGGCACGCCCGCCACCGACGTGACCGCGATGTGGTCGGTCAGGAAGTGGCTGACCGTCAGGCCGACCGTGTCGGCGCCGCTCGTACGCAGCCCGGTGCCCGGCGACGTGAACGACGGCGGCAGCCGCAGCGGCGTGTTGATCGGCGTCGGCGCGACGTTGGTCGTCATCGGCGTGCTGCTCTGCTGAGGCATCACGTGGAACCAGCCCAGCGTGACGACGTTGCTGCCGGCGCTCTGCGCGTGCGCCGCGAGCGGCGCCAGGGCGGCGGCGCCGGCCGCCGCGCAGAGAAGGGTTTTCTTCATCACGGCTTCCCCCGCTTACTGGACGAACGCGCCGATCGTGAAATACGGCGTCGAACCCGCGTTGTCGAGGAAACCGAACACGCCACCCGTGAAGATGAACTTGCCGGTCGGCGACGTGCTGCCCGAACCCGTGTGGATCGTCGTGACCGTGCCCGGCACCTTCTGCGTGTAGTCCAGGTCGAGCGGGGTCGCGAGCGAGGCCTGCGACGGCTGGAACGGATCGAGCAGCGTGGCCTGGTTGTTGATCAGCGCGGTGGTCCGGTAGTCGAACTGGCTGTCGACGCCGATGTATTCGCCGTTTTGCGACCCGGCCGCGATCGCGGTCTGCGGCGCGAGGATCGAGATGCTCGATTCGTCGTCGGCGGTCAGGCCCGGCACGCCGTTGCTGTCGGGCGTCGGGTTCGGGTTCGCGACACCCGTGCGCACGAGGATCGGCACCAGCTGGTTGCGCAGCTTGCCGACGATCATGAAGCCCTTGCCTTGCGGCGTCGCCGACAGCGTCGGCTTCAGCTGGCTCCGGTAGTTGTTGCTCTGGAACGCGCCGCTGCCGTCGGCCGACTGCACGAAGTTCGTGCCCTGCTGCATGCACGCGCCGCCGGCGAACTGGCCGGTCGTGTCGCACTTGGTCCACGTGCCGTCCGCGTTGATCGTCACCTTCGCATCGATCGATGCCGGCGCGAATTTCTGCGACGGCACTTCGCCGAAGCCGATGTGGCTGTACGTGCCCGCGACCTTCGTGATGTCGGTTTCGATCGACGAGAAGCCGATGAACGGGTAGTACGGGAATTTCGTGTCGGGCACCGCGGCCTGGCCGAGCACGCCGTCGAACTGGATCTCCTTGCCGGGAATCGTGCCGCCCGCGACACCGAAGCCGACGAAGATGCGCGCCGGACGCGACGCGTCGAGGCTCGCGCCGTTCAGGCGGAATGCGCACTGGTTCAGCTTGTTGGTCGGCAGCATCGTTTCCTGCGTGAGCGTGCCGCTGTCGACGGTGCCCGCGCGGGTCGGCGTGACGGTGCCGGTCTTTTGCGGCACCGGCGATTCGACATAGGTGACCTGCCAGGTCATCTTGGTCGTGTCGAGCTGGACCTTGGCCAGTTCGCCGCTGCCCGCGCCGCCGGTGTACACGGTGTTGTAGTCGAGCGTGGCGGGGCAGAGCCGGTCTTCGACGAGCGGGGGCGGGTTGTCGCTGCCGCCGCCGCATGCGGAAAGAAGGGGGGCGGCAAGGGCCGCCGCGAGAACGAGGTTGCGCTTCATGTTGCTCCTCCAGATTTGTCTTGTCGGGCGGCCGGCTCCCTGTCGGCCGCTTCTGTTGCTTGTGCTCGTGCTGCTGCGCCGTGCCGGGCGCCGTCGTTGCGTGCCTTCCCTGCATCCCGCGGCGGCGCACCGGCCGCCGCGTCCTCGATCGCTACTTGCTGATCTGCGCGCCCACGCCGAAGTACGGTGTCGACGACGTGCTCGAGTTCGCCGACGTCGACGTGACGCCGCCGTTCACCGTGCCCTGGATCAGCGCCGCGTACAGGCCGCCCGTCGCGATCACCACGCCCGATGCGGACGGATAGGTCGCGCCGTTCGCCGGCGTCGTCGTCGTGTTCAGCAGGCCCGGCGTTCCCTGGCCGTAGTCGAGCGTGAAGGCGTCTTCCTCGGCCTGCGTGGTCGGGTTGATGAACGACGCGTTGCTGCCGCGGATCAGTGCCGCCGTGTACTTGAAGTTCGAATCCGCGCCCGCGTAGCCGCCGTCGATCGCGCCCGACTGGATCGCCGTTGCCTTGCCGAGCACCGCGATGCCCGATTCGTCGTCGACCTTGGCGTCGGTGTGCAGCGCGAGGTCGGTGCCCAGATACACGTAGCCCGTGCGGACCACCACCGGCACGGTCGCGCCGTTGAGCTGGCCGATGACCATGTGCGCGGTCGCCGACTTGCCGGTCGTGCCGACGATCGGCAGCGCCGTCTGCGGCAGGATCTGCGGTGCCTTCGTGCTGTCGAGGTAGCCGCCGTTCGCGGTGTTGACGGTCCACGGATCGCCGGTCGTCTGGCAGCCCCCCGCACTCGTCGACGTGCACGCGCCGTTCGCATCGAACGTCTCGCTCGAATTCGTGCCCTTCGTCGCGTAGTTGCCCGACGGCACGAGGTGGTAGAGCAGCGCGTTGTAGGTGCCCGGCAGCTTCGTGAGGTCGGTCGTCGTGTTCGCGAAGCCGAGGAACGGGTAGAAGTCGAAGTGGCGGTTCGGCACCTGGCCGACGTTCTTGTAGATCGGGACGCCGGCGACGGTGATCGTCAGCCCGTCGTACTGCACCGTCGCGCCGGGGATGCCGCCGCCCGCGACGCCCATGCCGACCAGCAGCATCGGCGGGTTCGCCTGGTTGAAGTCGGCGGCCGTCGAATAGGTCGAGCCGTTCGGTGCCTTGCCCGAACCCGGCGTGAAGACGAACGCGCAGCGCGTCTGCTCCGCGGTCGGCAGCGCGCCGGTCGGCGGGTGGATGACCTTGCCGGTGATCGTGGTGCCGGCGCGGCTCGGCGTGACCGTGCCGGTCGCGAGCGGAATCGGCGATTCGAGCCACTTGAGCGTGTACGTCATCGCGACCGCGTCGATGTTGACGCTGACGATCTCGCCGCTGCCGGCGCCGCCGAGGTAGGTGCTCTTCACGATGTCGGCGTCAGCCGGGCACAGCGCGCCGTTGACGGGCTGCGACGGCGGCGGCCCTTGCGTGCCGCAGCTCGATCCGGAACATTGGGGGGCCTCGATCGGCGCGGGCGAGCCGCCGTCCCCTCCACCACAGGCAATCAGGAAAGGGGCGATGGCAAAGGCCGTTGCCACCCCCTTCGATAAGGCGTGCGACATGCCGCTGTCTCCAATCGTTTAATTGTGCGAGCTAATGTCGCTGCCTGGATTTTTGCTGTCAATTGATGAACTCGTCTAAAAAAGACGATTGAAACGACGCGTGCGCGATGAATCCTTGCGGGATAGCGCTTTCAGTAAGAATTAAAACGCGCGGAGGGCGCTGGAGTGCTGCCGGAGTGGGGCTGCTGCCACGCATGGGCGGCGCTCGAGGCCTTCACGCGTATAACGGCAGTGTTTAAAGCGGCGGTATCCGGTTTATCCCTATTCGGGATTGACTGGAGAAAGGAGGTAATTAATTCGCCGGTAATTGCGCAATGGAAAGCTTGTAAATATTTGTAAATCCGCGATCCGGATTTTATTTATTGCTTGATACGGGCAAATAAAAAGCCGGCCAGCGGCCGGCTTTGCATCGCATGCAAGTCGAATCAGCGCTTGAGGCCTGCATCCTCGGCGGCGCCGATGTTGAGGTTCATGCACTGGATCGCGGCGCCCGATGCGCCCTTGCCCAGGTTGTCGAGGCGCGCGACCGTGACGAAGCGCTCCTCGTTGCCGAACACGAACAGGTCGACGCGGTTCGTGTCGTTGTTCGCCTGCACGTCGAAGAAGCCGCTGTCGAGGTTCGCCTCCGCGTTGAACGGCGCGACGCGCACGAACGGTTCGTCCGCGTAGTACTCGGCGAACACGCGCTGCACGTCCTGCGGCGTTGCGCGCTTCGCGAGCTGTTCGGGCGAGAAGTAGGTCGTCACGGCCAGGCCCTTCAGGAACGGCCCGACGATCGGCGTGAAGATCGGCGCGTGCGCGAGGCCCGTGTGCGCGGCCATTTCCGGCAGGTGCTTGTGCGCCAGCGCGAGCGCGTACGGACGCGGGCTCGCGAGCTTGCCGCCCGGTGCCGCGTTTTCGTATTCGGCGATCATCGACTTGCCGCCGCCGCTGTAGCCGGTGATAGAGTAGCTGTGCGCGGCGAAGGTCGGCGCGACGATGCCGGCATCCACGAGCGGACGCATCGCGAGCACGAAGGCCGACGCGTGGCAGCCCGGCACGGCGATGCGCTTCGACGTGCGAATCTTCTCGCGCTGCGCGCGAGTCAGCTCCGGCAGGCCGTATGCCCAGTCGGCGCTCGTGCGGAACGCGGTGCTCGCGTCGATCAGCGTCGTGTTCGGGTTCTCGACCAGCGATGCCGATTCGCGCGATGCGACGTCCGGCAGGCACAGGAACGTGACGTCCGACGCATTGATCAGGCGGCGGCGCTCGTCGACGTCCTTGCGCTTCGCTTCATCGATGCGCAGGATCTCGATGTCGCTGCGCGCCGACAGGTATTCGAAGATCTTGAGGCCGGTCGTACCTTCCTGGCCGTCGACAAAAACTTTGGTGCTCATTTCGCTCTCACTGAATGAAACGGGAGCCGCGGCGCCCTGAAACCGCCATTTTAAGACGTCATCCGGCGGGCCTGCACCGCACGGGGCGAAAAAAAGACGGCCCGCGGGCCGTCTTGTGTCCCTGTCACGCGCCTGCGCTGCGTTGCCGTGTCACCGGCGGCGCGAGCGCTCGCGCGTGCCGCCGCGTTCAGCGGCCGCCGGCCAGCCAGCGGGCGGTCGCTTCGGCGACGCGCCGCCCGAACGCCTTCGCGGTCTCGAGGTCGCCGGGCAGCGGGCCCTCGTCGGGCGTCGCGTCCGCCGGCGACTGCGCGAGCAGGCCCGTGAAGCCGCCGACGTAGTTGATGTCGTTGCGGGTGGCCGCCTTCGAGTTGGCCGGCATCATGCCCGTGCCGACCCACACCATCCCATGTTGCATCGCCAGCGTGACGAAATACTGAATCGTCGAGAACTTGTCGCCGTTCATCGTCGCGGAGTTCGTGAAGCCCGCGGCGATCTTGTCCTTCCATTTCTGCGTGAACCACGGTTTCGACGTGGTATCGGCGAACTGCTTGAACTGCGCGGACGGGCCGCCCATGTAGGTCGGCGCGCCGAAGACGATCGCGTCCGCCGCATCGAGCGCGGCCCAGCCCGCGTCGTCGAGCTCGCCGACGGCGATCAGGCGTGCGGTGGCGCCGGCGTCCTGCGCGCCTGCATGGACGGCGTCGGCCAGTTTCTGCGTGTGACCGTAGCCGCTGTGATAGACGATGACGATGTTCGACATGAAGCGTTCTCCGGAAGGGGACGAAACGGCGGGCACCGCGGCCAGCCGCGTCACGCGCCGCGGTCGGGCGGCGCGACGGATGCGCGGCGGGATGCCGCGACCGGTGCCGCCGAGTCTAGCAAGCCGAAATGACGGGAGAAAAGCGCGCGGGCGGCGCACAGAAATTCGCAGGCGCGGACAATCGCGACCGGCGACCGGCGACCGGCGACCGGCAACTGGCGACCGGAGATCGGCAATCGGCAATCGGCAATCGGCGACGGGCGACGGGCGACGGGCGGTCGGCGATACACGCCACACGCCTCACGGCGGACACGCGAGCGCTTACTGCCCGTACGTGACTGTGAGCTGTGCGGTGCCGATCGTCAGCGTGCCGATCTCGTGCTCGAACATCGGGGCGGGGCGTCCTTGCCCGATGCGCAGGTCCGTGCCCTTCAGCGCGTAGACGGTGATCACGTAGCGGTGCGGCTTGCCGGGCGGCGGGCACGGGCCGCCGTAGCCGTCGATCCCGAAGTCGTTGCGCGCCTCGCTCGCACCGATGCGACGCAGGAAGCCCGATGCGCTCGCGTCGGCCGGCAGGCTCGTGACGCTCGCCGGGATACCGGCGACGGCCCAGTGCCACCAGCCGTGCCCCGGTGCATCGGGATCGAAGATCGTGATCGCGTAGCCGCGCGTGCCGGCCGGCGGGTTGCGCCACCTGAGCTGCGGCGAACGGTTGTCGCCCTTGCAATCGCCGCGGTCGAACACGTTCGCGGCGCCGACGCGCCCGCCGGGCGTCAGTTCGTCGCTCGACACGGTGAACGGGCCTTCCGCGCGCGCGGGCAGGGTGGTGAACGCGGCGCACGCGGCGGCGGCGCAGAGCAGGACGGCGATGAACGGAGACGAACGACCCGGGGACGCAGGCGAAGTGATCCGGCGATCCACACGCATATGGCGCTTCTCCCGTCACGTGGGCCGGGCCGATGCTCCCGGCATTGTTGGCGTTGTGCGTTGCCCGCGCAGCTGATGGCGACGATGGATCAAGTCTAGCATTAGGGTTCGATGAGCGATGCATGCCGTGGCCCGCGATTCGGGCCGGCCGCGATGCCGATCGACGGACGAAAAAAAACCGCTCGCGACCACGCGAGCGGTTTTATCAGCCAGGGTGCCGGCTCGGCGTTACTCCTTCGGGGCCGTCGCGCCGCCGTGCGCGGCCGACCACTCGGCCGGCGCGTGCAGGAACTTCTCGACTTCGTCGAGCGTCTTGGTCTCGAAGTAGCCCGACGCCTTCGCGACGCGCAGCACGTCCCACCAGGTCGCCAGCGCGTGCAGGTCGACGTCGATGTCCTTCAGGACCGAGACGCTTTCCTTGAAGATGTTGTAGTGGAACAGCACGAAGCAGTGGTTCACCGTCGCGCCCGCGGTGCGCAGCGCGTTGACGAAGTTGATCTTGCTGCGGCTGTCGGTCGTCAGGTCTTCCACCAGCAGCACGCGCGAGCCTTCTTCCAGATGACCCTCGATCTGCGCGTTGCGGCCGAAGCCCTTCGGTTTCTTGCGCACGTACTGCATCGGCACCATCATGCGGTCCGCGAGCCATGCCGCGAACGGGATGCCGGCCGTCTCGCCGCCCGCCACCGAGTCGATCTGCTCGAAGCCGACGTCGCGCATGATCGTCGTTTCCGCCATTTCCATCAGCGCACGACGCACGCGCGGATACGAGATCAGCTTGCGGCAGTCGATGTAGACGGGGCTTGCCCAGCCGGACGTGAAGATGAACGGTTTTTCGGCGTTGAAGTGCACCGCCTGCACTTCGAGCAGGATTTTGGCGGTCGTATCCGAGATCGACTGACGATCGTAGCCTGTCATGGGCATTCCTTGGGTGATGAGCGAAGACGGGCGCGGGCCCGGTGGCGCAGCAAGGGGAACCGGCCCGAAGGGCCGGGGTGCGATCGACGGACCCATCGGGCCAACAATCGCATCGCTGCGCGCGTAGCCCGCTATTTTACCCGATTCAGGCCGGTTTTCGGCGGAATTCGCGCAGGTTCGGCGCGCGGCTCGCCACCGGCGAAACAAACGGGGTGCGACCAGCCCGATGCGGATGGCGAGGATGCCGCGCTGCACCAACATGCGGCATTTAGGGGGTGTACACTAGGCGACCCTTAGAAATCGTTCAGTACTTTGTACTTTCCTCTTGCCACCCGCCAAGGTTCGATGGCGTGCCGACCCGGCGCGTCGCGTGCCGTCTCGCAGTCGACCATCCCCTCGATTCAAGCAGACGCGGCCCAAGGTGCTGTGTACTGAACCGTCAAAAATTTCGCATGTCTCTCGCAGGTCAATCATGGACGAACAACTGAAGCAGGCCGCTCTCGCTTATCACCTGAACCCGAAACCCGGCAAGATTTCGGTCACCCCGACCAAGCCGCTGTCGAACCAGCTCGATCTGTCGCTCGCGTATTCGCCGGGCGTCGCCGCGGCGTGCGAGGCGATCCACGCCGATCCGCTCGACGCGCAGAAGTACACGTCGCGCGGCAACCTCGTCGGCGTCATTACGAACGGCACGGCCGTGCTGGGCCTCGGCAACATCGGCCCGCTGGCCGCGAAGCCGGTGATGGAAGGCAAGGGCTGCCTGTTCAAGAAGTTCGCGGGCATCGACGTGTTCGACATCGAACTGTCCGAGTCCGACCCCGACAAGCTCGTCGAGGCGATCGCGATGCTCGAGCCGACGCTCGGCGGCATCAACCTCGAGGACATCAAGGCGCCGGAATGCTTCTACATCGAGCAGAAGCTGCGCGAGCGCATGAAGATCCCCGTCTTCCACGACGACCAGCACGGCACCGCGATCATCGCGTCGGCCGCGATCCTGAACGGCCTGAAGGTCGTCGGCAAGAAGCTGTCCGAAGTGAAGCTCGTGTGTTCCGGCGCGGGCGCGGCAGCGATCGCGTGTCTGGACCTGCTGGTGAACCTGGGTCTCACGAAGTCGAACATCCTCGTCGCCGATTCGAAGGGCGTGATCTACGAAGGGCGCGGCAACCTCGACCCGTCGAAGCAGCGCTATGCGGCGACCACCGACGCGCGCACGCTCGCCGACGCGATCGTCGGCGCGGACGTGTTCCTCGGCTGCTCGAGCGCGGGCGTGCTTAAGCAGGACATGGTCAAGACGATGGGCGAGCGTCCGCTGATCCTGGCGCTCGCGAACCCGGAGCCGGAAATCCGCCCGGAAGACGCGAAGGCCGTGCGCCCGGACGCGATCGTCGCGACCGGCCGTTCGGACTACCCGAACCAGGTCAACAACGTGCTGTGCTTCCCGTTCATCTTCCGCGGCGCGCTCGACGTCGGCGCGACGACGATCACGGAAGAAATGAAGCTCGCGTGCGTGCGCGCGATCGCCGAGCTGGCGCAGGAAACCGACCAGAGCGAGGAAGTCGCGAAGGCATATGAAGGCCACTCGCTCGAGTTCGGGCCGGACTACCTGATTCCGAAGCCGTTCGATCCGCGCCTGATCATCAAGATCGCGCCGGCCGTCGCGCAAGCCGCGATGGATTCGGGCGTCGCCACGCGTCCGATCCAGGACATGGACGCATACCGCGAGCAACTCGGCGCGACCGTCTACCGCACCGGCATGGTGATGCGCCCGGTGTTCGCGACCGCGAAGACGAAGCAGGCGCGCATCGTGTTCGCCGAGGGCGAGGACGAGCGCGTGCTGCGCGCCGCGCAGTTCGTGCTGCAGGAAAAGATCGCGAAGCCGATCATCGTCGGCCGTCCGTCGGTCGTCGAGATGCGCCTCGCGAAGATCGGCTCGAAGCTGAAGGCGGGCGTCGATTTCGAGATCGTGAATCCGGAAGACGATACGCGCTACCACCGCTACTGGCAGGCCTACCACGAGATCGGCGCGCGTGACGGCGTCACGCCGGAAGTCGCGAAGGCCGCGCTGCGCAAGTTCAACACGCTGATCGGCGCGATGCTCGTGCACCTGGGCGACGCGGACGGCATGATCTGCGGGATGATCGACACGTACCACACGCACCTGAAGTTCATCGAGCAGGTGCTGGGCCGTGCGCAGGGCGCCGAGCACTACGCGGCGATGAACCTGCTGATGCTGCCGGGCCGCAACCTGTTCCTGTGCGACACGTACGTGAACGAAGTGCCGAGCGCGGACCAGCTCGCCGACATGACGATCCAGGCGGCCGCCGAGATCGAGCGTTTCGGCATCGCGCCGAAGGCCGCGCTGCTGTCGAACTCGAACTTCGGCAGCGCGCCGTCGGCATCGTCGCGCCGCATGGCCGAGGCTCGCAAGCTGATCAGCGAGCGTGCGCCGAACCTCGAAGTCGACGGCGAAATGCACGGTGACGCGGCGCTGTCGGAAGCGGTCCGCAAGGCCGCGTTCCCGGGCACGACGCTGTCGGGCGAAGCGAACCTGCTGATCATGCCGAACGTCGAAGCGGCGAACATCGCGTACAACCTGCTGAAGATGGTCGGCGGCGAAGGCGTGACGGTCGGCCCGTTCCTGCTCGGCGCGGCGAAGCCGGTCCACATCCTGACGCCGGCCGCGACTGTGCGCCGGATCATCAACATGACGGCGGTGGCCGCCGCGAACGCGAACACGAAATAAGTTCACGCCCGCGTGCGCCGCGCGTCATGCGCGGCGCAATGAAAAACGCCACGGAACCTGTGTGTTCCGTGGCGTTTTTTTATGAACCGCAGGCAGGACGGCGGCGGGCGTCCCGACCGCGAACGCCCGCCGTGCGCCGTCACGCGACCTGCTGGTGCGACTGGCCGCCCGTCGGCGAACGCCACTTCGCGAGCAGCGTGTCCCACTTCTGGCGTACCGCGCGCAGGTTGTTCTCCTTCACGTGGCCGTAGCCGCGAATGCCGTCCGGCAGCGCCGCGAGTTCGAGCGCGAGCGGGCGGTTGGCCGCGTTCAGCTTGCCCAGCACTTCGCCGATCAGCGCTTCGTACTCGCCGATCAGCGCACGCTCGGTGCGGCGCTCCGCGGTGCGACCGAACGGGTCGAGCCCCGTGCCGCGCAGGAACTTCGCCTTCGCGAGCAGCCGGAACGCCGACAGCATCCACGGGCCGTACGCCTTCTTCACGAGATGGCCGTGTGCGTCCGTTTTCGCGAACAGCGGCGGCGCGAGGTGGAACTTCAGTTTCCAGTCGCCTTCGAACTGCGACGACAGGCGCGCGAGGAACGCGGGATCGGACTGCAGCCGCGCGACTTCGTACTCGTCCTTGTACGCCATCAGCTTGAACAGGTTGCGCGCGACCGCTTCGGTCAGCGGCTCCTGCACGGCGTCGCCGTCCGCCAGCGCGCGTTCGGCCGCCCGCACCTTGTCGACGAAGGCCGAGTAGCGCGATGCGTACGCGGCATCCTGGTACGCGGTGAGGAACGCCACGCGCTTCGCGATCAGCGCGTCGACCGCCTTCTTCGTGTGCAGCGCGATCACCGTGGCGCCCTGCGCGTGGCGTGCATCGCCGGCCGCGGCCTGCTTCACGCTCGCGAGGTCGTGCGCGGCGCGGCGGCCCCAGTCGAACGCCGCGCGGTTCTTCTCGACCGACACCGCGTTCAGCTCGATCGCGCGTTCGAGCGACGCGAGCGTGAGCGGCAGCCAGCCCTTCTGCCACGCGTAGCCGAGCACGAACGGGTTCGTGTAGATCGCGTCGCCGAGCAGCGCGACCGCGAAGCGGTTCGCGTCGATGAAGTCGACGGCTTCACCGGCTGCCGCGCGGATGTCGTTCTCCGCGGACAAACCCGGGAACGCCCAGTTCGGGTTCTTGATGAACTCGGCGGTCGGCGTCTGCGCGCTGTTGACGACCACGCGCGTCGCGTCGTGCCGCATCCGCGACGTGCATTCGTCGCCGGCCGTGACGATCGCGTCGCAGCCGATCACGAGGTCGGCTTCGCCCATCGCGATCCGCGTCGCGTGGATGTCGGTCGGCGCGTGCGAGATCTGCACGTGGCTCATCACGGCGCCGCCCTTCTGCGCGAGGCCGGTCACGTCGAGCACGGTCACGCCCTTGTTCTCCAGGTGCGCGGCCATCCCGAGCAGCGCGCCGATCGTGACCACGCCCGTGCCGCCGACGCCCGTGACGAGCACGCCGTACGCACGGTCGATCGCCGGCAGCGTCGGCTCCGGAATCGGCGGCAGCGCGCCGCCGTCGACCGACACGGCCTTCGGCTTCTTCAGCTGGCCGCCTTCGACCGTGACGAAGCTCGGGCAGAAGCCCTTCACGCACGAGAAGTCCTTGTTGCAGCTCGACTGGTTGATCTGGCGCTTCGTGCCGAATTCCGTTTCGAGCGGTTCGACCGACAAGCAGTTCGACTGCACCGAGCAGTCGCCGCAGCCTTCGCACACCGCGTCGTTGATCACGACGCGCTTCGCCGGATCCGGATACGTGCCGCGCTTGCGGCGGCGGCGCTTCTCGGTCGCGCAGGTCTGGTCGTAGATCAGGATCGTCGTGCCTTCGATCTCGCGCAGCTCGCGCTGCACGTCGTCGAGCTGGTCGCGGTGATGAATCGTCACGCCCGGTGCGAGCAGGGATTTCTGGCTGTCGTACTTCTCCGGCTCGTCGGTGACGATCACGATCTTCTTCGCGCCTTCGGACGCGAGCTGGTGCGTGATCTGCGGCACCGTCAGCACGCCGTCGACCGGCTGGCCGCCCGTCATCGCCACCGCATCGTTGTAGAGGATCTTGTAGGTGATGTTCGCCTTCGACGAGATCGCCGCGCGCACCGCCAGCAGGCCCGAGTGGAAATAGGTGCCGTCGCCGAGGTTCGCGAACACGTGCTTCTCGTCGGTGAACGGTGCCTGGCCGATCCACGGCACGCCTTCGCCGCCCATCTGGCTGAAGGTGCTCGTGCTGCGGTCCATCCACACGGTCATGTAGTGGCAGCCGATCCCGGCGATCGCGCGCGAGCCTTCCGGCACGTTGGTCGACGTGTTGTGCGGGCAGCCCGAGCAGAACCACGGCTTGCGCTCGGTCTGCACGTGCGGCTTCGCGAGCGCCATTTCCTTCGCGTTGATCACCGCGAGCCGCGCGGCGATGCGCGCGCGCACGTCGGACGGCAGCTCGAACTTCTCGAGGCGCGTCGCGATCGCCTTCGCGATGATCGCGGGCGACAGCTCGTAGTGCGCGGGCAGCAGCCAGTTGCCCATCGGCACCGACCATTCGCCGCCGGCGCCGTCCTTCTCGTCGAACTTGCCGAACACGCGCGGGCGCTGCGCATCGGGCCAGTTGTACAGCTCTTCCTTGATCGCGTATTCGAGGATCTGGCGCTTTTCCTCGACGACGAGGATTTCGTCGAGGCCGCGCGCGAACGCCTGCGCGCCCTGCGCTTCGAGCGGCCACACGCAGCCGACCTTGTAGAGCCGGATGCCGATCCGCGCGCAGGTTTCGTCGTCGAGGCCGAGGTCCGTCAGCGCCTGGCGCACGTCGAGGTACGCCTTGCCGCCCGTCATGATCCCGAAGCGCGCATTCGGCGAGTCGATCTCGATCCGGTCGAGCTTGTTCGCGCGCACATAGGCGAGCGCCGCGTACCACTTGTAGTCGAGCAGCCGTGCTTCCTGCACGAGCGGCGGGTCCGGCCAGCGGATGTTCAGGCCGCCTTCCGGCAGGATGAAGTCGGTCGGCAGCACGATCTCGGTGCGATGCGGGTCGATGTCGACCGACGCCGACGATTCGACCACGTCCGTCACGCACTTGAGCGCGACCCACAGGCCCGAGTAGCGGCTCATCGCCCAGCCGTGCAGGCCGAAGTCGAGATATTCCTGCACGTTCGACGGGAACAGCACCGGCAGCCCGCAGGCCTTGAAGATGTGTTCGGACTGGTGCGCGAGCGTCGACGATTTCGCCGCGTGGTCGTCGCCGGCGAGCACGAGCACGCCGCCGTGCTTCGACGAGCCGGCCGAGTTCGCGTGCTTGAAGACGTCGCCGGTGCGGTCGACGCCCGGGCCCTTGCCGTACCACATGCCGAACACGCCGTCGTGCTTCGCGCCGGGGTACAGGTTGACCTGCTGCGAGCCCCACACGGCGGTGGCGGCGAGATCTTCGTTGAGGCCGGGCTGGAAGACGATCTGGTGGGCCGCCAGGTGCTGCTTGGCTTTCCAGAGCGACAGATCGAGGCCGCCGAGCGGCGAGCCGCGGTAGCCCGAAATGAAGCCGGCCGTGTTGAGGCCGGCGGCGCGGTCGCGTTCCTGCTGCAGCATCGGCAGGCGCACGAGCGCCTGGATGCCGCTCATGTACGCGCGGCCGCGTTCAAGCGTGTATTTGTCGTCAAGCGTGACGGACTTCAGCGCGGCTTCAAGCGACGCGCGTTGGCCTGCGTCTAGCGGGGCATTCATTAACAGTCTCCTCCACCCAGTTTGGGATCACCAAAGCTTCGATTGCGTCGACGTCTTGTGAACGTGTCGGCAGTGGCCGGCATATTGGCCGGTTTTAAGTGATGGTAGCACTGGGATAAACCCGCCGACCACCGGCCGGCGTGCCGCGGCACGCCGACTAAATGGCGCGACTATGCGTTACATCATGTAAAGGCATGTAAAGCCACACCCATCATCGTACAAATGCCGTTAATCTTGTCGGCCTGCCGGAGGTGCCCGGTCGCGTCGGCTCGTTTCGACGCAACCGGGGAGGCGCCGGCAGTTTTACAGGAGGTGCAATGAACACACGTCATATCCAGAGTTTCCTGATCGTGTCCGCCGCGTTCTTCGCGATGACCGGCCCGGTGCACGCGCGAGGCGCGAGCGCACTGGCGGCAGCCGGCGCGCAGATGCGTCAGATCGCGCCGGCGCAGGATGCCGACGCACAGCCGGCGGCCGCGCGTGCCGTCGTGGCGAAGGCGAACGTGCGTTGATCCGTTCGCGCGGCCGCCGGGCCGCGCCGGAACGACGAAAGGGCGGGAGTCGCAGGATTCCCGCCCTTTTTCTTTGTGCCGCCGATGTTCGCGCGGACGCCCGGGCCAGCCGGGTGCCGCGCGGCCTTGCGCGTCAGGCCTTGTCCTGGACCACGCCGCGGCGGATCTGGTCGAGCTCGATCGATTCGAACAGCGCCTTGAAGTTGCCTTCGCCGAAGCCCTGGTTGCCCTTGCGCTGGATGATCTCGAAGAAGATCGGGCCGATCTGGTTCTCGGTGAAGATCTGCAGCAGCAGGTCGTCGCGGGCGCCGTCGATCAGGATCTTGCGCTTCTTCAGCTCGTCCAGCGATTCGCCGTGGTTCGGCACGCGGCGGTCGACCAGTTCGTAATACGTGTCGATCGTGTCGAGCAGCTTCACTTCCTTGCCGCGCAGGCCGTCCACCGCGCCGTAGATGTCGTTCGTGCCGAGCGCGATGTGCTGGATGCCTTCGCCGTGATAGGCGTCGAGGTATTCCTGGATCTGGCCGGCCGTGTCCGAGCCTTCCTCGTTGATCGGAATCCGGATCTTGCCGCACGGCGACGTCATCGCCTTCGACTTCACGCCCGTCACCTTGCCTTCGATGTCGAAATAGCGCACTTCGCGGAAGTTGAACAGCCGCTCGTAGAATTCCGCCCATTCCTGCATGCGGCCGCGATGCACGTTGTGCGTCAGGTGGTCGATGTAGGTGAGGCCGTGGCCGACCGGGTTCGGGTTCGCGCCGGCGATCGGTTCGAAGTCGACGTCATAGATGCTGATGTCGCCGATTGCGCCCGGTTGCGCGCCGTTCTTGCCGCGCCAGCGGTCGACGAAATAGATCAGCGAATCGCCGATGCCCTTGATCGCCGGGATGTTCAGCTCCATCGGGCCCGTCTTGTTGTCGAAGCCCCACGCGCCGAGTTCGAGCGCGTGCCGGTAAGCCTTCGCGGCGTCCTGCACGCGAAATGCGATCGCGCAGATCGACGGGCCGTGCAGGCGCGCGAAGCGCTGCGCGAACGAATCGGGCTCGGCGTTGATGATGAAGTTGATGTCGCCCTGGCGGTAGACCGTCACGTCCTTGTGACGATGGCGGGCGATCGCGGTGAAACCCATCCGCTCGAACAGTTGTCCGAGCGCTTTCGGATCCGGCGCGGTGTATTCGATGAATTCGAAGCCGTCGGTGCCGACGGGGTTGTCCCAGTTGGGGATCTGCATGTCGTGTCTCCTGTGCGGGGCGATCGGCCGGCGCGACGTGCGCGTGTGCGGCCCGGTTCGATGTCGAACGCTGCGCACGTGTCGGCGTGCGCAACGAGTCGGTACGTGCGACAAAGTGTAGCGGGCGGGCACGAGCGAAAACTTGCGAACTTAATCGTCCCTGCCTACGATGGCGCAATTTCCAGTCTGGAAATAATCAACGGAGGGCAGAAAATGGCGCAAGCCGAATTGGACGCCATCGACCGGCGGATTCTCGCGATTCTTCAGGAGAACGGCCGCCTGTCGAACCAGGAGATCGCCGAGCGCGTGAACCTGTCGCCGAGCCCGTGCCTGCGGCGGATCCGGCGGCTCGAGGAGATCGGCGTGATCACCGGCTACGTCGCGCTGCTCGATCCGCAGAAGCTCGGGCTCGACCTGCTGGCGTACGTGAGCGTGCGGCTCGAGAAGCGTGGCGGCCTGGCGCCGGTTCGTGCCGACGAGACGTCGGCACGCGCGGGCGCGACCCACGCGGAACTGTTCCGCGCGGCCGTGCAGACCTGGCCGGAAGTGGTCGCGTGCCATGCGATGACGGGCGACATGGATTACCTGCTTCGCGTGCAGGTCGAGGACATGGCGCACTTCTCCCGCTTCGTACAGGAGCACTTGCTGCACCATCCGTCGGTGATCGACGTGAAGACGAGCTTCTCGCTCGAGTGCTTCAAGGAGACGACGGCGTTGCCGATCCGCTCGGTGCGCTAGTGCGCGGCGCGGGGAAGGCGAGAAGGAAGGGAAGGCCGGGCGCCCGCAGGGCAGCCCGGTCGGCCGATGTTACGCCGTCAGCGCGGCGGGCATCAGCGATTCGATGAACTTCGACGTGCGGTGTGCCTGGCGCTTGAGCGCATAGTCGAACACTGCGGCCTGTTCCTGCAGCATCTCGGCGAGGATCGTCGAGTGGTCGGCCGGCGGCAGCGACAGGTACGCATCGGCTTCGCCGTACGCGTATTCGATCTGCATCCCGGATTTCTTCGCGATATGCATCATCGTCGCGTTGCGCGACAGGCAATGCATGTACAGCATCGTCACGTGGGTGTTGCGGCTGCGGATCGCCGCGCGCTCGAACAGCTTCGAGCCGACGCCGCGGCCGCGGGCGCTTTCGAGCACCGACACGCCGAATTCCGCCGTGCGCTTGTCGCCTTCCGCGGGCAGGTACGCCAGGTGGCCGACGCCGATCAGTTCGAGCCCATGGTCGAACACGCCGAACACCGTGTCGCGACCGAAATCGATCGTACGGACATAGTTCTCGATCACGTGATCGGGCACCATCTGGCCGAAGCGCAGCAGGCGGTCCTCTTCGTTGAGCGAGAGAAAGTGGGTGAGCATTCGCTCACGGTCTTTGGAAGCCAGTTCCCTGACGAGAACCGGCGCAGTACCGGCGTGGCCGACAGCATCGGCACGGCGGTTGAGTTGCGTGTTCATCGTGGGTTCCTCAGTCTGTAGCCGCACAAATAGCTTGTGCAATGCAGCAGCATTTTACCCGAGCGGGTTGGGGAAAACCCGTATTTGACGTTATTTGTGCCGAGGAGGAATTCTAAATCCGCTTAGTTAATTCTGTATCTATTTGATTTATAAGCGATTTAAAATTCATCACATGAAATGCGCGGCGGCCTGTCGCAGTGTACCCGCCGCGCAACGCATGCTGCTGCGCGGCAATCACGCGCCGGACGACAGCCCGTGCTCCATCAGGTCGATCACCTGCTCGGCGAAGTCGCGGTAGCCGAGGCGGCCGCCCGGCTTGAGCCACGTGAACGTCCAGTTGATCATCCCGAACACCATCATCGTGACCGACGTCTGGTTTTCCTTCGAGATCCGGTCCGGATAGGCACGCGCGAGCTGGCGCGCGAATGCCGCGACGATGTCGCGCTGGCGGTCGAGCACGATTTCGCGCTGGGCGTCCTCGAGATACTTCACGTCGTTGAGCAGCGCGACATGGCGGCTGTGCGACGTCTCGTACTCGGCGAGGAACGCGCGCACCAGCTCGGCAAACGCGTCACGCTCGGTGAGGCCACGCCGCTGGCTCGCGCCTTCGACCTCGGCGATGATCAGCATCAACCGCTTCGTGTAGCGGTCGAGCAGGTCGAACAGGATCGCTTCCTTGCTCTCGTAATAGTGATAGAGACGTGCCTTCGACGTGCCGCTCGCGGTCGCGAGATCGGACATCGACGTGCTCGGGTAGCTCGTCTGCGCGAATTTCTCGGCGGCGAGATCGAGGATCTGCTCGCGCTGGGATTCGTGGTCGGGCGCTCGGGTACGGGCCATGGTCGAATGCGAAAGAGTAGCGTTAGCGAGGCGCGGCGGGCGCGCGCACCTGCGTGGAAGAAAGGGCGGCCGGCGCGTCGTCCTGCAGCTCGAGCCGGCCGGCTGCCGCGAGTTCGCGGCAGCGCCACCAGGCGATCGAGTCGCTGACGAACAGCCCGCCGCGGTCGGCGCCGGCCATGATGCCGCCGACGACGCGTCGAGCGGGCAGCCAGCCGGTTTCCGCGTGCGCGACGATCAGCGCGTCGAGGTCCGCGTATTGGCCGCTCTTGATGGTGTTGCTGATCCAGTAGCGCAACTCGGCATTCAGGTGCTTCGCCTCCTGCCATTCGAGTGCGAGGCGGCCGATGCGCAGCACCGAGATCGGTGCAGCCACCGGCCGTTTGCGCGCGAGCGCCGCCGGCGAGAACATCCCGGTCGAACAGGCCTGGTCGGTGCGGGTCAGCGCCGCGCGCTGCGGCGCGTCGAGGTCCGCGGCCGACAGCCGCACCTCGTTCAGGCGCTGCGGCACGTTGCGCAGGTGATAGGCGACGCGGCGCAGCAGCAGCTTGTCGCCGACGCTCGGCGCGTGCCAGACGACCACCTGGCCCGTCTCCGTCGCGAGCTGGTCGAGGCGGGCGAATTCGCCTTCGATTTCCGCGTTCCAGTCGGGAATCGCGTCGCCGAGCACGCGCTGCCAGAAGGCGGCGCGCGTGTCGGGCGTCTCGTCGACGCCCTTCAGCGGCCCGACCGCGAGATCGTCGAGCAATCCGACGACGCGCTCGTCGCGTCCGGCTTGCGCGAGGGCCTCGCGCAGCGACGCGGCGGCGGTGCCGCCCTGAATCACGTGAATGGTACTCATCGGTCTGCCGTCAACAAAAGAAAACCGCCGGCCGGGCGGACGTGAAGACGTCCAGCCGGCCGGCGGCCCCTAGTGTAAGCGAGATGTGTGACGACGAGAAACCGGCGCGGCGCGCCGGCGCGACGCCGCTCAACGCTCGTCGAAGCTCACGACGACCTTGTCGCTGATCGGGTGGCATTGGCACGTGAGCACGAAGCCGTCCTTCACTTCGTGTTCCTCGAGCGTGTAGTTCTTCTCCATCCGGACCTCGCCTTCGACCACCTTCGCCCGGCACGTGCAGCACACGCCGCCCTTGCACGCGTACGGCAGCGCGAGGCCCGCGCGCAGGCCGACGTCGAGCAGGCTCACGCCTTCGTACGGCAGGCGCAGCTTCCGTTTCTTGCCGTCGAGCACGATTTCGAGGTCGGCGGCCGGCGTCTGGTCGGTGATCTCGACGACGGGCGCGCCCGCCTGCGGCAGCGGCGTGCCGAAGCGTTCGACGTGCACTTTCGCCTGCGGCACGCCGGCTGCCTTCAGCGCGGCTTCGGCCGCGTCCATCATCGGCGCCGGGCCGCAGATGAACGCTTCGTCGATTGCGTCGGCCGGCGTCAGCGTCGCGAGGAATTCCGCGCATTTCGCCTGGTCGAGCACACCGTTGAACAGCTCGACGTCCTGCTGGTCGTCCGACAGCACGTGGTACAGGACGAAGCGGCTCATGTAGCGGTTCTTCAGGTCCTCGAGTTCCTCCGCGAACATGATCGCGTCGACGCTGCGGTTGCCGTAGATCAGCGTGAACGTGCTGCGCGGTTCGAGTTCGAGCGTCGTCTTCACGATCGCGAGCACCGGCGTGATGCCCGAGCCGCCGGAGAACGCGACGTACTGCTTGCCGTGGTCCGCGTTCAGATGCGTGAAGAAGCGGCCGTCCGGTGTCATCACGTCGATCGTGTGACCCGGCTGCAGCGTGTCGAACGCGAAATTCGAGAAACGGCCGCCGCGCACGCGCTTGATGCCGATGCGCAGTTCGCCGTCGCGGTCGTAGTCGGTGGTGCCGACGCAGATCGAGTACGACCGGCGCGTTTCCTCGCCGTCGATGTGGGTCTTCAGCGTGACGAACTGGCCCTGCGTGAAGCGGTACGCGTCGCGCAGCTCGGGCGGCACGTCGAAGGAGACGGTAACGGCGTCGGCGGTCTCGGGCCGCACGTCGCGGATACGCAGCGGGTGAAATTGCGGGGTTGACGACCCCCGCCGGGCCGCCCCAACGGGGGCGTCGGCCCCCTCGGGGGGCAGCGAATGAAGAGAGCGTGGGGGCTGTTTCATTTCAGTAGGGTTTGAAGTAGTCGAAGGGTTCGCGGCAGTCGACGCAGCGATACAGCGCCTTGCAGGCCGTGGACGCGAATTGCGCGAGGCGCTCGGTGTTGGCTGAGCCGCAGCGCGGGCACACGGGCGCCGCGACGGGGCGCGGCACGAAACGCACGACGTTTTCCCGCGGCGCGGCGCTGCCGCACTGGCCGACGGGCGGCGCGATGCCGTACGCGCGCAGCTTGTCGCGCGCTTCCTGCGTGATCCAGTCGGTCGTCCACGCGGGGGCGAGCACCGTCTCGATCCGGTGCGGCGGCAGGTCGGCGGCCTGCATTGCCGCGGCGATGTCCTCGGCGATCTGCGACATCGCCGGGCAGCCGGAGTAAGTCGGCGTGATCACGACTTCGAGCTGGCCGTCGTCCGCGCGACGGACGTCGCGCAGGATGCCGAGCTCGCGGATCGACACGACCGGAATCTCGGGATCGGGCACGGCTTCGAGCACATCCCACGCGCGCGCGAGCAACGGATCGTTGCGGTGCGCGGCGGGTGTTGCGTCGGCGGGGGCGGCGGTCTGGACGGACATCGTCGGGCTCCGTTGGGGCGGCGGGTTACCAGGTCGCGCCAGGGTGCTGGCGCGCGAGGCTCTGCATTTCCGCGAGCAGGTAGCCCATGTGCTCCGAGTGCTCACCCTGCTTGCCGGTGCTCACGTGCTGCACGGGCGCCGGCAGGGTGAGCGTCGCTTCCGCGAGCGCTTCGTCCACGTCCGCGCGCCATGCGGCTTCGAGCGCGGCCGGTGCCGGGCCGACGCCCGATGCGCAGACCGCGTCGTCGATCGCGTCGGCCGCGAAGCATTCGCGCGTGTACGGAATCAGGTAGTCGAGTGCGGCCTGCGCGCGGCGATGCGATTCGTCGGTGCCGTCGCCGAGGCGCACCAGCCATTCGCGCGCGTGCTGCACGTGATAGCGGGTCTCCTTCACCGATTTCGCGGCGATCGCGGCCAGTTGCGCGTCCGTCGACGTTTCGAGCGCGGTCCACACGTGCAGCATCAGCGTCGCGTAGAGGAAGTTGCGCACGATCGTCACCGCGTAATCCTTGTCGGCGTGCGCGGTGCCGGCGATCGGGCCGTAGTGCGGCAGCTCGGCGAGCGTGAAGTTCGCGAACTCGCGCTCGGTGCGGAAGTACGCGTAATCGTCTTCCGTCTTCGTCGCGCCGTTCAGCTGGCGCTCGAGTTCGGCTGCGTGCGTATACAGCATGCGGGCCTGGCCGATGAGGTCGAGGCTCATGTTGGTGAGCGCGATGTCTTCCTCGAGGATCGGGCCGTGGCCGCACCATTCGGCGTTGCGCTGACCGAGGATCAGTGCGTTGTCCGCGAGGCGCAGCACGTAGGAGAGGTGTTCGGGCGTGATCGTCATGGCGCGGGCGTTACATGTGGTTGACTTCGTCGGGCAGCGTGTAGAACGTCGGGTGACGGTAGATCTTGTCGCCCGCCGGTTCGAACAGCTCGGCCTTCTCTGCCGGATCCGACGCGGTGATCGCCGACGACGGCACCACCCAGATGCTCACGCCTTCCTGGCGGCGCGTGTAGACGTCGCGCGCCATGCGCAGCGCCATCGACGCGTCGGCCGCGTGCAGGCTGCCGCAATGCTTGTGGTCGAGGCCCTGCTTGCTGCGCACGAACACTTCCCAGATCGGCCATTCCTTGTTCATCACTCTCTCCTGAATCCTGTATTCGATGGTTGCCGCTCAGGCGGCGTGCTGTTCGGCGCGGGCGCGGCGCTTCGCCTCGTGCGCGAGCGCGGCTTCGCGCACCCATGCGCCGTCGTCGTGCGCTTTCACGCGGGTCGCGAGGCGTTCCTTGTTGCACGGGCCGTCGCCGTTGACGACGCGCCAGAATTCGTCCCAGTCGATCGCGCCGTAGTCGTGGTGGCCGCGCGCCTCGTTCCATTTCAGGTCGGGGTCGGGCAGCGTCACGCCGAGCACCTTCGCCTGGTCGACCGTCGCGTCGACGAACTTCTGCCGCAGGTCGTCGTTCGTGATCCGCTTGATGCCCCATTTCGCGGACTGGTTGCTGTGGACCGAATCGGCGTCGCTCGGGCCGAACATCATCAGCACCGGCCACCACCAGCGGTTCACCGCCTGCTGGACCATCGCACGCTGCGCGTCGGTGCCCTTCATCATCGACAGCAGCGCATCGAAGCCCTGGCGCTGGTGGAACGACTCTTCCTTGCACACGCGGATCATCGCGCGCGCGTACGGGCCATACGTGCAGCGGCAGAGCGGGATCTGGTTCATGATCGCGGCGCCGTCGACGAGCCAGCCGATCACGCCGACGTCGGCCCAGGTCGGCGTCGGGTAGTTGAAGATGCTCGAGTATTTCGCCTTGCCGGCGTGCAGCGCGTCGATCAGCGAATCGCGCGAGACGCCGAGCGTTTCCGCCGCGCTATATAGATAGAGGCCGTGACCGGCTTCGTCCTGGACCTTCGCGAGCAGGATCGCCTTGCGCTTCAGGCTCGGCGCGCGCGAGATCCAGTTGCCTTCCGGCAGCATGCCGACGACTTCCGAGTGCGCGTGCTGCGAAATCTGGCGCACCAGCGTCTTGCGATACGCGTCGGGCATCCAGTCCTGCGGTTCGATTTTGCCGTCCGCGGCCATGACCGCGTCGAACCGCGCCTGCTCGGGCGACTCGGCTGCGGCGTCGAGCGATGCGACGTTGCCGGGGATGTCGAGGGATTGCGTGTACATGGCGGAGGATCTCGTCCGGTTGAATGTGTGCGAAGTATAAACCAACCGACCGGTCGGTTAATAAATTTCTCGCGGATTTGCGGCGAGATTCGGGTAAACGTGGGGCGTCGGGGCGCGATCGCCAGGCAGGAAGACGGGCCGGCGCGTGAGACGGGCCGCTTCTGCGGCACAATGCCCGCTTTCCGATAAGGATTTCGCCGATGTCATTTCGAAGCAGTTTCGTCGCGACCGTGCTGGGCGCGTCCGTGTTCCTGTCGCCGCTTGCCGCCTCGGCCGCACCGGCCGGGTGGGTCGCCGCGTGGGCGACCGCATTGCAGCCGATTCCCGACCTGGCTGCGCCGCCGCCGCTGTATCGCGCGCCCGACGTGGGCGGACGTACGGTCCGTCAGATCGTCTACCCGACGGTATCGGGGCATGCCGCGCGGATTCGCGTGAGCAATGCGTACGGTCGCGCGCCGCTGGTGATCGAGGGCGCCGGTCTTGCGCGCGCGGGTGACGGCGCGGCGCTTGCCGACGGGGTGAGTGCTGCCGTGCGCTTCGGCGGCAAGGCGTCGGTGACGCTCGCGCCGGGCCAGGAACTCGAAAGCGACGCGGTGGCGATCGACGTGACGGCCGGGCAGCCGTATGCGATCAGTCTGCGGATGGGCGCGAACCAGCGGATGACCGTGTGGCACCGCGTGTCGAACCAGCTCAATTACGTGTCGGCGCCGGGAGATCACGTGAGCGATCCGGGTGGCGGTGCATTCCGTACGCGCTTTACCCAGTATGCGTGGGTGACCGAGCTGGCCGTCGAGGCTGGGGCCGCGCGGGCGAGTGTCGCCGCGATCGGGGACTCGATCACCGACGGGCTGCGCTCGAGCCTGAACCGCAACCGTCGCTGGCCCGACGCGCTGGCGCGCCGGCTGTCCGCGGCGGGTTCGGATTCGCTAGGCATCGTGAATCTCGGGATCAGCGGCAATCGTCTGCTGAGTGATTCGGCGTGCTACGGCACGTCGCTGGCGTCGCGGTTCGAGCGCGATGCGCTGTCGCGCGCTGGGGTGAAGGCGGCGATCGTGCTGATCGGTATCAACGACATCAACTTTGCGGCGATGCCGCCGCGCGCGGGGCTCGATTGCGACAATCCGCATACGCAGGTCACGGCGGCGTCGTTGATCGACGGCTATCGCCGGTTGATCGAGGCTGCACACCGCCAAGGGGTGAAGATCTTCGGTGCGACGCTCACGCCCGCGGCGTTGCCGGCCGGGCGCGAGGCGATCCGGCTCGAGGTGAACCGGTGGATCCGAAGCGGCGGCGGGTTCGATGGTGTGGTCGACTTCGACGCGGTACTGCGCGATCCGGCGCGCCCGAGTGTGCTGCAGCGCCGCTACGACAGCGGCGACGGCATTCACCCGAGCGACGCCGGTTACACGGCGATGGCCGACGCGGTGCCGGTGGAGCGGCTGCAGGCCGCGGCTGGCGGCAAGTAAACCTCGCCGTATATATATAGAACGACCGGCTGCCGGCCGCTTCAAGGTCGCCGGAGGCGCGTAGTTCATGGAACCCAAAGCCCCGTGCGCGGTAGCGCACGGGGCTTTTCAAAATATTTTCACAAAAGGGTTGCGGAGACCGAGGCGGGTGCTTAGAATCACGCCTCTTTCGCGCTAACGGAAACGCAGCGCGGGAGAAGAAGGGAAGCAGTGCTGTCGGGCGGGTCGTAGCGGCCTCGGCGGTGCAGGAAGTTGAACCCCAGT
>NZ_JANKOG010000048.1:0-25652 GCF_024656005.1 Burkholderia sp. SCN-KJ | reverse complement strand
GACTCGACGAACTGGTCGCGCCCAGCCGCGTCGGTCATGATGTCGATCGTCGCTTCCGAGAAGATCCCGGTGTCCAGCGCGCGCATGGGCTGATCAGGATTCGCGGTGAGCCGCGCGCTCATGCGGCGCAGATGCCACCGTAGCCACGGGTCGGCCGACTTCGTCAGCCTGTCGAGCGCGGCGCGCAGCGTGAGGTTCGAATCGAACAGGCCCGCCAACGATACGATCAACAGCGCCGCACGCAGGTCGCGCCGATTGCGCCACATCAAGGGCATCGCATCGATCCGGTTGCGGACATGACCGACCCAACGCTTGAGCGTGTGGAAATAAGCAACCACCATCCCAGCCACGATCGCACCCGTGAACCACCAGTACTGCGCGCAGAACGTATCAATCGCGTAGATGATCTGGCCCGCGTCGGACCATTGTTCCAGCGGCTTCACGTCGCGCGCTTCCGGCAGAATTTCGGAGCCGAACAACACGCAGAACGCGTACAGATAAACAAGCAGAAAGGCGGGATACGCCATCTGCAACGACGTGGTAGCCGCCAGCACGCCTTTCGCGTGTGCCGCCATCTCGGCCAATTCGAGCCCGCGTACCGCCGCGTCGTCGCGCGGCGATTGGCCGGCCAGGTCCAGCAACACATATTCGTCGTTCGGGATAAACGACTTGATCGCGGTCGCGAAATCGTCGCCCGCCCGCATGCGCTGCGCGATCTTCTGGAACACCGGCCACACCCAGTTCTTTCGCGCGCGGTGGCGATGTTCGAGCGTCATCAGGCGCTCCAGCAAGGTCTCGCTGTTGCGCAGCCCTTTCTTTGCAACGTCCAGCCGCGTTTCCCGATAGAACATCTCGCGCATCTTCTTGAAGCGCCATGTCGCCAGCTTCATCCGTTCACTGGCGGGCAATGCCATGAACATCGAATAGGTGATTGACCTGATCATGACGGCAGTACCCCGTCTTGATCCGCGAACACGCGGTATGTGTCGAACGCGCACATCGATTCGTCGATGAAGCGCGGATCGATGAGGCCGCACGCGGCCTTGTACAGCGCATGCTCGTAGACCGTCTTGCCGGCCATGTCCGCGTCGCCGAACTCCGTCTTCCGGCTCGTCCGGAACACTCGCTCCGCCCCGCGCCAGTCCCGCTCGACCACGCGATCGAGGAACTCGGGCGTCGGCTGATACAACTCCATCGCAAGCGTCTGCCCCTTGATCCCGGCCGCCACCTTGCCCGCGCGCGTGAGCAACCCCGGTCGGCGGCAATGCTGGCACCCCTCTTCGTCGCGGCAGGCCATGTTCGACGTGTCGAGCCCGAACTTCGTCTCGAGCGTCGCGAGCTGCCGTGGAGACAGCACGTCGCGCGCCGGCCGCTTGCAGTGCGGGCACAACTTCGGAATCAGCTTCTGGTTACCGACGGCATTGAGAAACTTCCCGGACGCCACCTCATCCATCGGCAGGTTCAGGCGCCCGCCCACCAACCGCATGACCGCGCCAATGATGTTGTCCCCGTGCAGCGTCGCGCGCACCGGGTGGCCCGTCAGCGCGAGTTCGGCAACGAGGCCAGCGAGTACCGCGTCGCGCACCTCGCCGATCGTCAGATCGTCGGGATCCATGCGCATCAGCGTGCGAATCACTTCCACGATCTTGCGGTTCGCGTCTGCGTCCGTCTCGCCCGAACGCCGCTGGAGCGAAATATCGGACAACCACGGCGCCGGCACTTCAGACGGCTCGTTGACGGCGAACTGCTTTTTCAGATCCCGATTGGGCAACAGATACGACAGCGCACGCAGCAGCGTCGTCTTACCGGAGCCCGTTTCCCCGGTCAGGAACGTCGCTCCACCGCTGACCTTGCCGAGCATCTCGATGATCGCCAGCTGACTCGGCTCCAGTCCCATGTCTTCCGGGAGCAGAACCTTGTAGTTCTTGAAATTGCCGTCGAGCAGGCGCAGCGCGACATCGAACCCGCCGACGAGCGGCGCGCTCTGCCAGCGAATGTTCACGATATCCATGTGTGCCACGAGCGGAATCATCGCGGACTGCGGCGCGGTCGGCTGGAACGTCTCGCCCGAATTGGTATTGCGCTGGACCAGGTCCTGATATGCGGCCGACAGTGCGCGGCGCACCAGTGCCTTTGGCATCTTGCGGTACGAGTAAAGATCACCGTCGACGCGCAGGCGCAGCTCCACATCGTCCGCGTAGTCCCGGTACTCCCAGTGAACGTCACTCGCGTCGTAGGCGTGCGCGGCCTCCAGCACATCGCGGAACGTGCCGATCGCGCGGGATGACTCGGGAACCACGTTGGCCGCGCGCTGCCTCTCCTTGTCGTAGAGGGCCGCGATGACGTCCTCGTCCGCGACCATCTCTTCGTGGACGGCAATATCCGCGCGCGCGAGATCCCTCAGGTAGGTCGAATATAGCTGGCTCTCATGGAAACGCTGCGTCGTCACGACGATCGAGATCCCTGCCTGCAGTTCGACGGCAATGAACTCACGACGCGCCGCATCGGTGATCCGGAGCGCTGCGTTCGGATCACGCTGGCAGAGAATCCGCTTGAACGTGAGCGCCTCGGCGGAAACCAACCGGGGCAGGCCACTCGCAAGCTCCATCGCGGGGGAGTCGACCAGCTCGACGCCGATGCGACGAATCGTCGGCGGCTCGTCGGCGGCGGACGTTTGGCGCTCCATCCCCCCTTCACCCGTGCGAACAGCCGCGTCTGGCGAAGCCTCCGTTACACGGTCGGTCGCGTCCACCCGATCGGCTTCGCGCGAGGCCGCTGTAGTGTCGACGGCGGCTGGCTGCGACTCCGGCGGATTGACATTGATCGACGAAGCGCCTTCAACAGCATCGGCGCCCGCGACCTCCGGGGCGCAATTCGGCTGCCCGCCATCACGAGCCGGCGCAATCGGCGCGTCTTCGACCGATATGACGTCCTCGATTTCCGCCTGCGCCATCCTCAGGCGCATGCCCATCGTCATCGGCTGACCTTCCGCCGCCTGACGCGGATTGACTGGCTTGCTGGTCGACTTGAACCGGGGTTCCCGCGGTTCGAACGAACGCGGCGGTTCGTCGGCATCCATGGGAACCTTGCCCACGATTGGCATCGCGGCAGCCGAGTTGTCCACGAAGCCAGCCTTCAACTCCTTGAGCCGACCGAACAGGCCCCGCTTGGCCGGTTCCGGCGAGTCGAGATTCCCGAACATGCTCATTGCGCACCCCCGATCGGCGTACCGGGGATCGGGCCGCCAGACGGCAACGGTGAGGCAAGTTCGATCAACGATCGGACCGAGTTCGTCGACGCGGACGGTACCGGGGCGGCGGCACGGATCGGCTCTTTCCAGGTGTGCTTGCCTTCGGCGACCGTAACGGCGTAGCCATCAACAGCTTTCACGTTCCAGCCGTTGAGCAGCGTCGCGCCGACGCGCGCGGAGTAGATCGCGTCCTGAAAGAGATACAAGACGTAGGATCCCGATTCGTCGCGAGATGCACCGAGAAACGAGACCGGCTCGACTCGCGCATGCGTCGGGGCGGTCGATTTCACCGCCGGCTTCGCAGGTCCCGAAGCAACAGCACCGCTCGCCACGACGCCGGGTTGGGGCGCTGTCATCCCGCCGACGTTCGGCGACAGCGTCGAGGAGCCCGTTGCCCCACCCGACAGCTGGCGCACGACATTGGCTCGCGCCACTTGATCGATGTCATCGATCGACAGTCGAGACGCCACCGGATCCGCATAAGCGGTCAGCGCCAGCCCGGCGCCCGCCGCGACGAGTGCATGCTTAATCAAAAACAAAATATTTCCCCTTCGCGGTGAAATGGACGCCATACGGCGCATCGCCCGTGTCGCTGTTCGTCGTTGCCCCTGCACCCTGGTTGAGGCGCAGTTCGACCTTGAGTGATTCGAGCGTCATGTTGGGCGGCAGCTTCGCGAGCAACGGTGCTTGCCATCGAAAGCCCTCGATCGTCCAGTCGCCCTGCTTGATGATCCGGGCGATGTGGCCACCCCCTTCTCCCGCTACGGGAGCCGGGATGAGCGGACGCGTTTCTCCAAGCGTGACGGTGTAGCCGTAGGCGCGGATTTCGAACGGCTGGGATGACATGCGCTGCGGCGGCGTTTGCACCGCCTCGATGAATGTCTGTTCAGACGGCCATTGGGACGATTCCTTCGCCGAAAGCACGTCCACCTTCGGAATGGCCGGCCCTCGCGCAGTGGACGTGAGTCCGTCGCGCGAGAATGTCACCGGCCGCATTGCCTCGGTCGCCGCACTTTCAAAATCGGCAAACGTGCCACCCTGCCGCCGGAACGTCATCGTGCAATAGCCGGACGTCGGGCAGTTCGCTTCCTTGAAGACCCATCCCTTGCGCACCGATTCATTGCTGCCAACCACCGTGAGCAATGCGGGCCCCAGTGCGGACGCACGCGGCAATGCGCGAGAGAACGTGCTGCGCACGGCTGCCGCGTAGCGTTGCGCATACGTCGGTACGCGCGGCGGCGGAGGCGGAGGCGACAGCACATCCATCAGCTTCACGCCACCAAAGATAGTCGCGCCCGCGATGAACAGCAGCGGAATCGCAGCCGGGATGGAGACGGGTACTTTCGTGATGCGGCCGGCCTTGCGGTTCGCGAGTAGCTCGCTCGCCTGAAACGGCTCGTCAATGTCGCCGATCCGGTCTCCAGCGCCGAGGGTCTCGAGCGCCAGGTTGCCTTTAAGACATTCCTGCTCGATCTCGAGACGTCGCGCCTGCGCGGTTTCCGGGGACAACACCTCGTCGCTGCGCACCGCGCCGCGCACCACGAACACGGCGTGCACGCGCAGACCATCCTGCAGCAGCACCAATGCCGCGGGCCGGTTCTTGATTCGGTCATGCAGTGCGACGCGTGCCGCGCCCGAATACAGTCGCGCGCCCTTGACGTCGGCCGACTCGGGCATCGCGAAGCCGCCGATCAGCTCATCGCCGACCTTGTACTCGACGAAATGCGTCGCGCCGAATGCGTCAGCGTAGCGGCGGCGCTCGACCCGGCCGCCTTTGACCGGATAGGCCCGCCAGTCGAGGCCGAAGACGAGCCGCGCGCGCTTGTCGGTCGGCAGGGGTTCCGTGATGTGCATCATCGCGTCACATCGACGGAACGACCGTCGCCTTGAGCATGATGATCTGGAACGTCTTCGACTTGTTCCATGACCCGGTGAGCCCACCGATGCCCGCATTCGTCGTGCTGTCGGCGTGATCCGTCATCGCGCCGTACAGGACAACCGTCTGCCCATCAGACAACGCGATCGTCTGATCGTCCTTGGTGCCGATGGTGTGCGCCAGCTCGATCTGTTGCTGTGTCTGGCCCGAACCTACCCCCGCGCTGGTGAAGGGGCCGTTCAGCTTCGAGCTGTCTGCCCAGTACGCGAGCACGATCTGGTTGTGGTCGTTGACCGCCGGCAGCACGTTGACGAAATCGCCGGTGGTGATCGTGCCAGGCGTCAAGCCCGGAACACCACCCGATGTCGCGTTCAGGGTACCGGCTGACGGCGACGTCGAGCGCAGGTAGTCATCGCTCTGGAACGACGCGACCGATACCGGCAGCCCGTTGAGCGTCATCTTGGTCATCGTGTTGTCCTGCACGGTGCGGCCGTACTTGTTCAGCGCATTGACCGCTGCGTTCGTGCCAGTGAACGGGGCATCCGGCCGCAACACCGAGACGCCCACCGAGCCACCGCCCGTTGCCAGCGACGTGGGAGACGCGAAGCTGATCGCGTAGCGCGCGAGACCTGCATGCATCGCGTTGAATACGACATCCGCGTTCGCGCCCGCCTCACTGCCTTTGCTCAGCGAAATCTGGATCGTGCGCACCGTGACCGCGACCTGACGCGTGGAGATTGCGTTCTCGTGCTGCAACAACTTGCCGATGTTGTCCGCCGCCTCTTTCGTGTCATACACCATCACGAGGCGACTCTGCGGGTTCACACTGACGCGGCCCATCGGCGACTTCAGCTTGTCGATCTCGGCGGTTATCGAGGCAATCTGATCGAAGTCACCCTCGCGACCGGTCGATGTCTGCGCAGAGAACGATCCGGTATTGCCGCCCGAACTGCCGCCGCCGCCACCCGATTGATTACCAGTCGACGTGTCCATGCCTTTGCTCATCGTCGACTTGATCGAGACTTTGCCGGGGATCGCGGCAATCTGATACATCCGCGTCACGAATCGGGACACGTTGATTGACCCGCCATCGAACGACCAGTCCAGGCCGAGATCGGTGGTCATATTGCGCATGTACAGGCCGACCTTGCCTGTGAAGGGCTGTTGATAGACAGGCTCTTCGGTCTTCGCTGCGACGTTGCGGGTCTGGGCCTTTCCGTCCCCCTGACCGGGCACCAGCGAGTCACGCGGGACGAAGACGTCCGGGCTCAGATGGACCGGATAGCCCGTCGCCGTCGAGATCAGCGTCGCGATCTGCCTGATGCCGAGGTTCGCCGGAAGCGTGACGCTTTTCTCGCGGAACACGGCCGGCAGCGTGGCCTCGTAGGCGAGCGGCACGAGCCGGTCGCCGAGGAACGCGGTCGGCACGTCTTCAACGAGTGCCATCGACTCCGGGCCCTTGGCCAGCGCGTCAGAAATCGTGCGGTGCGCGGCGTCGTAGCTGCCGTTCACGTCCTGCTGCGTCACGGCACAGCCCGAGGCCAGCACGGCGGCCGCAATCGCCACGGCGGATTTCAATGGGTGCATGCGCATGGTTCTCAATCCTGGCAATTGCCCGCGCGCACGATCACGCGGATGACTTGATTGGTATGGCGGCACGCGCGCGTCGGCGTGCGCATGTGGTTCGTCGCCTTCATGACCTGTTGCAGCACGGAAGTGAAGTCGCCGGTGAACGTCGCGTTGAATTCGAGCGGCAAGTCGTCGTCGATCTTCCATGCGAGCTGCCAGCCCTGCTGTTGCAACCAACGATCGAGGGCGTCACGCAGGTTCACGTCCTGGGGCGTCACTGAAAACGTCAGCGTGCTAGGCATCGATGGTGTGCTGGCACCGGGCAAAACTACGGCGGCGACGTCAGCCGAACCCGAGGCGGCAGCAGGCGCTGCACTGGCCACGGACGGACTCGGTTGGGGGTTGCCGGCCGCCGGCGCCTGCGGCGTGGCCTTCGGAACGGAAGCAAGGATCTGCCACCCGTCGGGATCGACGGCTGCGCGGACATTCATGGTCATCGCGACCAAGGTCGCGGCAACAAGGGCGCGCGTCAGCGCGCGGGATCGGTGGGTAATCAGCATGGTTATTGGCCCTGCATGAGGCGGCGGTAAATCGCGCTCGCATAGACGAGCTGCTTCGAAGGAGTGACCGCGTTGTACGCACCGACCGCCTTCCAGTTCGGCCCGAATTGCTTGATGTTCGCGGCGAGGATCCATGCGCCGACGTACGCGCTCACGCAGGCGTTGAACAGGTGTTCGCGTCGAATCCCGTACTGCGCGAGCTTCGGCAGCCAGGACGAATTGATCTGCATCAGGCCGATGTCCTCGCTGCCATTGGAATTGCGGTTGATTGCGTCGGGACGCATGCCAGACTCGTGCTGGGCGATCGCGCGCAGTAGCCGCGGATTCAGCCGGTGGTACATGGCCGCGTCGTCGATGCAGTCGGCGCGGCACACCGCGGCTGCGCCAAGCAGCACGCACGCGAGAATCGAACGCAGGCCGATCACGATGCTGCCCCTCCCTTCGATTGCGCGACATTCGGGGCCGGTGCCGGTGTTGGAGCCGGAGCCGCCGACGGCACCTCCCGATAGGTCACTTCGCGACGACGCTTCACGTTGACCACATTGCCGTCGGCAGTGACGACGAACTGGCCGTCCGTGCCTTCGAACATGTAGTAGCGACCCTTCTGCTCCCCCATGCCGAGATGCCGCGAGTCGGTCACGCCGACCTTCACCACGGATTGCGCGAACTTGAAGTACGTGCGCCCTTCCCGATCGAACACGGCTTCGAGGCGTGCACGGTTTGGCTGGTCGAAGTCATAGACGGTCTTCGCGTCGCGGCTGACTTCGACGCGATTGGATGCGTCAGCCACGACGATTCGCTCGGCGCGATCGATCGTCATCACGTTCGTCGTGGGATCCCAGCCCGGGTGCAATGACTTGCCGCCCGGGCTCAGGAAGGTCACGTCCTTGCCCGGCCGTGCGGCGAATCGAATCTGCGTGTGCGTATCGTCGCCATCGCGAATCGCCTGCGCGCCGAATCGTTCGGCCAGCTGCGATACCGGCGCCGGTTGCGCAGAGACGCTCGCGACGACCGCTTCCAGCCCGGCCTCGTCGGGCCGGCGCTCGCTCGCCGCATAGTTCAGTGCAGCGGACTTCGGCACGTCGCGATGCAACCGAATATGGCGCGCACCGAAATCGACGTCGGCGTACAGACCGGTCTGTGTCAGCAGTCGATCCAGCGCCTGCAGCCAGTTTTCGCCGTCATGCGTATCGAACGCTGCCGCATTCGTCAGATCCACATCCTTTTGCGCGGCACCGGTCCACCCTTGCGGGACCAGCGCCTTCACGACGTTCCCCACGGGTGTTGACGTGTGCAGAGGACGAACGGGCTCGAGCGCACCGCGCGTGCCAATAATCGTCAGCCTGTTGGTAAATCCGTCAAAGCCGGCCGGCTGGTCGTCGTGCAACGCGGCGAGCGTGCCCGTCCCGCCGATGAACGTGTTCGCTTTCTTCCAGCGCGCGGTCGCCGCGCGCCCCGCGACCTTGTAGCTGATTGTCTGCGGCGTGCCCTCGACCACCACGTACGGTCCTTCGTTGTGGCCGCCGTCGGCGGTGATGATCTGACCGGCGCGGGGCTGGATATACGTCTTTGCGCCGTCGTTGAAGATCAATGCCGGACGCTCGGCGATGCCGCCCATGATCTCGTAATCGAAATCGAACGGATCGGTGTTTGCCCCGTGAGCGATCCCGTAGAAGAGCGCGGCGCATGCGCAGACGAGGCGTGTGAGCGCGAGCTTCATCGGCTTGCCTCGATCATCGAGAGATGACGCACGAATCGCGCGAGATAGGCTCGGCCCGGCGTCGGGTTCGCGCTGTGGTAATAGGCAATCGCCTTCTCCACGGAACCGGTGCGTGCGTAGTTGTCGTTCAGGATCTGCTCGGCCACACGCACATTGGTCGCCGGCGCGAGCGCGTCCCAGGCTGAGGCGAAGCGCTTGCCATGAAAGCACCAGTTCACTTGCATCAAGCCGACGTCGAAATCGCACCGGCCGCGCGCGATGAGCATTTCGATCGCCTTGTAGGCGTCCGTCCGCGACTTGAAGAACAGTCCCTGACCGGCAACGTTCAGCGTCCACGGCCAGGGCCGGCCGTTGTAGGCCGATTCGTTCAAAGCAATGCCTGCCAGTACCTTCGGATCAACACTCGTTCGCAGCAGCTCGAACGGGGCCACGGCCGGCGCACATGCCCAGCCGCCGCGCCGCTCGGTCATGGCGGCTTGTGCGTCGTCCGACAGCACGGGCGGCTGCAACCAGCCTCGGTCGGCCAGCAGTTGCTCGAGCGAGACATCGCGGCCGTCGATCGTGACGGTGATGCCCGTGTCCGGGGCGCTGCGCACCGGTTGCCCGACAAGGGGCGCCGCCCAATCGGCGAACGGTTCGAGGCCGCAGAAGAACACTGGCTTACCGGGCAACGCGACTACCTCGCGGGCCTTCCCACTCGAGATGACGACGCTCACCGGACTGATGACCTGCGAAATCGTGGTTGCTGCGTGCGCGCTCGCGACGCCGAGCGCCAGCGATGCAATGAAAAGGAGTCGCTTCATCATGGGCGGTACGGCTCCAGGACCATGTCGCGGTTGACTTTGAGCATGAAGTGGCGCTCGCCCGGGTCGGAGCTGATGGTGGGCGGGATGTTCTGGTAGCGGCCCAGCACGGATTGCGCGGTCTGCGCGGCGACCTGACCGGCCGTACTGCCGACTTGGGTGACACCAAGCGGGCCGGTGGTCGTGGCGCTATCGCCCCCATCGAAGCCACGTAGCAGGATGGCGGTCAGGAACGACGCCCCGTAGATCTTGAGGAAGTGGTTGTTGACATGCCCGGAGAACCCGGCAGCCCCATTGCCGTCAGCCCCCTGCGCGCCAAAAAGCGGCACGTGCTTGCCGTTCGGCAGGCGCATTTCAGCGCCGGCGACGAGGATCGACTCCTGGCCGGGTTGGACGTCCGAGCTGTATGGCGCGGTAATGGTCGTGCCCCACGGGATCACGAGGCAGGTGCCGGTGATGCTGTCATAGACGTTGCGCTCGACGACGAGCGAAGCCGTGCCGGGACGATCGGAGTTGAGCGCCTCGGCCGACAGCACGGGGATTTTGGCGGGCGGCGACAACGTACAGCCGCGCGACTGGCCCACGAAGCCCGTACGGGGAAAATCGCGACCGTTTTCGCTTTGCAAGGCGACGCTGTGCATGAACTCGTTGTCGCGTTGCTGCGTCGTCATGGCACCGGGCGCTTGTCCGCCCTTGGCGGCGGCCGTAGCCTGAGCGATCGCAGCGTTCGTCGCTGCCTCTTGCGCGGCCGCTTGCTGCAGCGTCTGCTGCGGTGTCACCACACCGTTCGGCATTTGCTGTTGCTGCTGTTGCGCATTGGCGGACGGTGTTTTCAGGCCGTCCTTGAAAATGGGCGACGCGTAGATATTGTCCTCAGCCGTTTTCGCCTTGAGGTCCGTGTTTCCCTGATCCGGAACGAGCGAATCCGCCGAGAGATTCGGCTTCTTGTCGGCGACGGGCGCGGAAGCGGCACGCGCGGCCGCTTCGGAGGCAGCGCGTCGTGCAGCGGCCTGCTGATCGGCAATGATCTTGTCGACGTCTTCCGGACGATTGCTCTTGTCGATGCCCTCAGCTGCGCGCTCCTTCTTGAGCCGCAGCGCCTCTTCGTCCGCCTTTCGACTGTCCTGCGTCTGGTAGTAGAAGCCGATCGCGCCAATTGCGATGGCTGCGATGCTGCCCACCGCGATCAGCGCGTTACGCGGCACCTTGCCCTTGACGAGCGAGGCTTGTTCCGGCGACAAAGTGTCGGTCTGTTTGGTCATGTTGCGCGCTCAGAAACCGAACAGGCCGCGGCGGCTACGCTTGATAGCGACCACTTCACCCGCGCGCGTCAGCGTGATTTCATCCGCCAGCTGCTGGACAACGATGTACGGCCCACGCCGGATAAAGTTGGGGCTGACGATGTCTCCGCCCTCTCTTACCGTGGGCACCGCGAACGGCGCGTTTTGCGGCAAGCGAATCCAGACGAACCTGCCGTCGTCGAACACGGTCTCTGGCTTGATCACGCCGGATCCGGACACGGTGTACTCGAAATTCAGCTTGTCGGGCGTCACGCCGATCGGGCCGGAATCGGTTTGCGAAGCGACACCGGACAGGCTGCCTTCCGCGCCGTCACTGCCGCCGCCCTCCCGCGCACGAACCTTCGCCATCAGCGAATTCGGATAGTTGAAGCGGACTGACTGGTAGAACAGGCCGCCGACCGGCGACGACACTAGCGTCATGTCGTACTCGC
Organism: Burkholderia sp. SCN-KJ; assembly: GCF_024656005.1. Taxonomy (NCBI): domain Bacteria; kingdom Pseudomonadati; phylum Pseudomonadota; class Betaproteobacteria; order Burkholderiales; family Burkholderiaceae; genus Burkholderia; species Burkholderia sp. SCN-KJ. The sequence goes on along the minus strand of NZ_JANKOG010000048.1, from coordinate 14,142 downwards.
GCATGTTGGTGGTCAAATGCAGCGTGTTCACGAGCCCCGGTTTGGTCGGCTTCACGAACACGTGATTCGCGCCGTCGGTATCGATCATCCATTGGATGGAGTCACCAAGCGCGGGCTCCGCGTTCAGCACCTCGCCGCGTGCGAGCTCGATCGTTGTGACCTTGAGCGGTGCCGTCATGACGCGGAAAATCTGGTCGCGACTGTACGGAAACACGGCCATGCGCGCATCGCCGGGCATGGTGATCGGATCGGTGCCCGAGTTGTATGGATTCACTGGACTCATCGGATCACCGATGATCGTCGCTAGATCGAAGTTCGGGGTTGGCGGGACCACTGGCGACGCGGGCTTTGCGGCAAGAGCGCTGGCCGTCGCGATCATTGCGAACGCGCCGCACGCAGCAAGGGTACGGAATCGTTTCATGCGGCGGTCTTCTGCAGGGTCCAGAACGGGTAGTAGAGACCGAACGGGTTGGTGCCCAGTGCGTCCTCCTGGGTCGGCGCAACGATCTGGTACCGGAACGTGACCGCGTAACGCACAACCACCGGCTTGTCGGAAGGCGTTTGGGTGGTGGACGTGGTGAATTCCACGATCGCGGTGGAGTCCTCGAGCAGCGAAACGTTGGTCACGCGAGGTTCACGCACGAGCTTCGGGTTTGTCGTGATTTGCTGGAACGGCGCATCCTGCTTCAACCAGTCAGCAAACTGATTGCGGGCGTTGCCAGTCATCTGCTGCTTGACCGCGTTGATGTTCCTGGCCATGCGCGACGACTGGATGTCATCGGTCAACACCGGCTCAATCGTGAACCAGCGTTCGACGGTTTCGCGCAGGGCCTTCCGCTTTGCCTGGTCGTCTGGCTTGTACGAGGTCAGTTGCGTCACGATGGGGTTGCCACCGGCATCTGACGAAACGCCGTAAGCCTTGACCACGGAAGGTGCAGGATTGCGGGTGTACACGGCACCGCCCGCTACGATCGCGAGGACGAAACAGAAGGTTTTCCAATGGTTGGCCTCCACGCGCAGGCGCGTGGACTGATCGAAAATGATCTGCTCAGGATCTTCGTTCGAGTAGAAGCCGGGCGCAGGCGACAAGGCGACCTGCTTCTTGCTTCGTGGGAAGAGTCGAGGGAAACGCATCGCGGAGATTCCAATTGGGCCGGTTCAATTGGAACAGCCGGGCCAGCAGCGCAACGCGGCAAAAGAGATGCGATTTGGGAGACCTTTTTTACTTGCCCGCAATCTCACCGCGAATTCGATACGCGCACGTCAACCGGTTGAGGGGGGCAACCCGAAATGATGTGCAAAAACACCCCTCTTTTGATCCTTTCCGTCGCATCGAAGTGCAATAGACTATTTGCGAGTCGTTTCACAAATTTCACGGCAGATGAGCGTTGGCCTCCAATAACTTGATCCGAATCGACATGGAACGCGAAGAACAGCAAGCAGCTGCAATGGAGACCCATTCGACGCTTCGCAAGGGTGGTGTTTCGCCTGTAGAGCTGGGCCGGTTCTATCGAACGACCCTTGACGATGGAATCTGCTCGAATCAAGTTGAACTTGCCCGGTTGTTCTCTACGTCGACGGGAGTTGTATCGAAGGCCCTACGCGCATCTACCTTGCCTGAGCCTGTTATCACCGCTTTGGGTGGCTCCGACCGAGTTACCTTCCGTGTCGCCGAGACGCTCGCAAAACTCTTGACTTCGCTCGGCAACGACGTTGTCTGCCGAAATGCCGAGAAGATTGTCGACGGCAGAACGCTCCCGATTGCGGTAGTCCTCGCTGCGCTCGCCGATGAAAGCGCGAACGTACACGGTGGCCGCCTCGTATCGGTCTCGGTCGCGGCCACCGGGAGGTATTTGAAGCTCGACGTCGAACCGAGAGCTATGGCGCGGATCCTGAGCCGCTTCGCCGAGTTCTCCGAGGCGATCGACACGTCGGCACGAAAGATATGTACGGTGAGCCGCTCATAACGGCTCGATAGCTTGTGTTGCAGAAATTTCGCACGGCACAGAACGATGTCGTGCGAAATACATTGTTAATTCAGCGGCTTGCAGGGGGGTATTTTTAGTACTCCCCTCAACCGGTTGAGCGGCAGAGAGTTAGTCGCGACAAAGCAGGCTACATTCGTACGGCCCGGACGACAGCTCGATCTTCATCGTGCTATCGCAATTTTCCAACGTGACTCAGCATGGACAAAGTCGAAATTTCAACCTTCCCGGATCTGAATACAGCGATGGCAGCGCATAAAGCGCTTACGGCCACTTGCGCCTCACCGGTGAGAATGGGACGGTTCTATCTGGCGGTGCTGGAACGGAAGCTGTGGCTGACGCAAGCGGCGCTTTCCAACGATCTCAAAGTCTCACCGTCGAAGGTCTCCCGATCAATCGCGGCTGCGTTGCTTCCCGCGCCAATTCTTCGATCGTTCAGTGACGAAGATCACATCACGTTCGAGACTGCCGGTGCAATCTCGAAGTTGATTCGACAGTGCGGTAAACAGTTGGTGACGAGCCGTGCTCGATCCGTGCCGCTGGGCTCATCGCCCGACGTTGTGAGGTCAATATTGTTGTCGGGGAATGGTCCGGTTGAGAGCACTCGGAATGAGGACGCGATCTCGGTCAACCTGTCAGTCTGTCGAGGTCATGGTCGGCGGTATGTGCGAATGGACTCTCCGAACATTGATCGAATCGTCCCATATCTCAGGGATCTGGAAATCCTTGTCAACACCTTCCTTCCGTCGCTACTGAAATGTTGACAAAGTGTCGCGGGAGGAAGTATCCGGTGCACGAACGATTGGTTTGCGCCTGTGGTTCGATTGAACCTTTGCCCGCGCATTCCCCTTCCTAGTGCGGCCGGTTCGCTTGCGAACCTATAGGCGAAGCCGATCGGACAGGAAGGGGGGGCTAGCGGGCAGGTTTGCCTTTTGCCTTCTTTGCGGCCGACTCCCGTGCTTGCTCCTTCGTGCCCTGCGCTTCGACCTACGTGTTGGCCTCGCATCATGGAACGCCGCAAGGTCACCATCAAGCTGTCTCCGAATGCTCGTGAGGCAGAACGCCTGACGGGCTGGATTCGCTTGCACTGCGAGCTATACAACGCGGCGCTCGAGGAGCGTATCGACGCCTACCGCAAGCACGGTAAGCCAGTCGGCTACTACGAGCAGCAAAACGTGCTGCCCGAGATCAAGGCGGCCCGCCCGGAGTTCGTCGATCTGGACTCTCACGCGTTGCAGCAGACGTTACGCAAGCTCGATCCGGCGTTTCAGGCCTTCTTCCGGCGGGTCAAGGTAGGACAGACGCCGGGTTTACCGAGGTTCAAGGCCAGCAAGCGGTTCGCTGGCTTCTGCTATCCCGATCCCGCTGGCTGGAAACTCATGCAGCACGGCGGACGCGGTGCAACGCTGCGAATCGGTAGCGGCAAGGCAGCCATGTCGATCCGCGCGCGCGGCCAGCATCGGTTCGGTAATGGCGCAAAGCCCAACGATCTGACCATTACGCGCAAGCATGGGGAGTGGTTCGCCTCCGTGACGTTACGAGTCTCGAAGGATGCATGTGCGCGCGCCCGTAGCGATGACGCGCATCGCGGCGTGGACTTCGGCCTCAATGATTGGGCCACGTTCGACGACTGCGAGACGATCGCCAATCCGAGATTCGTTCGCAACGAGATGCCACGCATGGCCGACCTTCAGCGCCAACAGGCACGCAAGAAACGCAGCTCCATTCGGTACAGGCGCCTCGGCGCACAGGTAGCGAAGCTGCACGAGCGCATCGGCAACCTGCGTCGCGAGTTCCTGCACAAGGAAACGACGCGCATGGTGACGGCGTGTGCAGTGCTTGCCACGGAGGAACTGCGCACGCAGAACATGAGCCGTTCGGCCAAAGGCACGCAGGACAAGCCCGGCCGGATGGTCAAACATAAAGCTGGGCTGAATCGCGAGATTCTGTCCGCGGGATTGAGCATGGCGCATCAGATGCTCGCGTACAAAGTGGTGGAGACTGGTACGCGACTGCACGTGGCGAACACGCGTCAGTTAAAACCATCGCAGCGTTGCGCCGCGTGCTGGGAGATCGTTCACAAGACGCTCAGCCACCGCAGGCATGTGTGCCCGTATTGCGGGCACACCGCGCAACGCGATCAGAAGGCAGCGTCGGTCGTCCTGATCGATGCGCACACGCCTGGAACGGGCGTGGCGGCGAGACGGAAACCTCTGTCGAGGCAACGCGCCAAGTCCAAGTCTGTGACCCGCGAAACCCCCACTACAGCGTCGTAAGACGCTTAGCGGTGGGAGAGTTCATTCTTAAGGTTCACGTTTGTGGTTCTCCGATAGGACTGCAGTGGCTGCGACGTCACCCCGAGTCTTGAGGCAATGGCTGGTTCCACATGAGCAAGGCTCCGTAGGTGAACGTCAACGGATCCATATAGTGGCGGGGCACAATGGGTGAATATCTATGGTTCCGTCTGCCAGCCACGCGCGATGGGTGAACATCCATGGTTCCGTATGCTAGCCGCGCTCAGTGGGTGAACGTCTATGGTTCCGCATGCTAGCCGAGCTCAGTAGGGTGAACGTCTATGGTTCCGTATGCCAGCCGAGCTCAGTGGGTGAACGTCTATGGTTCTGTATGCCAGCCGAGCTTAGTGGGTGAACATCTATGGTTCCGTGCGCCAGCTGCGTCCGACGGGTAAACGTCTATGGTTCTATGTATCAGTCGCTCGCCATGGGTAAAAGGCTCTGGTTCTCTATCTTGGAGCACGGGGACGTTTACGTGTTTTCGATAAACACTTTCAACCTTTTAACTACGTTTACGTTGGACGAAATCCTTACCCGATAAGGCTTTCAAGAGGGTCGGGTCTATCGTTATGGTTCCTTGGGTATATTCCTGTGGTTCTATAGGTCGAAGGATATGGTTCCGACCGGTCATACCTATGGTTCCAGAGGTAAATGGATATGGGGCATGGGTGCATCTATATGGTCCATCCGTCAAAGTTGCCCGTGCTGACATCGCCCGATGGCTGTTGGTAGACGTCTATGGTTCCCCATGTATCTGAGGAGTCACTTGATGTTCTGTCTACAAGTGTATGATTTAAAACAGTTTTGATTCAGGATTGCCCGGCGCGGGTTCATGTTTATGGTACCCATCTAGCCCTCGAAAACGGGGACTGGTCATGGCTCCTGAGCCGAGGCCTGTAGACCTGGGCGATCAAGAACAGCCTTAAGGTGCATATCTATGGTTCGAACAGCAGGCGAATGCTGCGTGATTTTGGGGGCCTTTCGCGATCGAAGGTCAACGCCCATGGTTCTCTGGTTGAAAGTGAGTGTGTGCTCACACCTGCATAGTGCTTTGATTATTAAATGGATTTCCATTGGCCTAACAAGAATGCCAGTGATCTTATGAGAATGGTGCATGGCTATGGTTCTGATGGACTTGTAGAGGCGCATCTTCTAAGAGAGCGCATCTCCTGAGCGCTTGAAGGTGAATGCGGAACAGGGTATTGTTACCTTTCGTTCATCTTGGCTCCGGACTTGACGTGCCCAAAAAGAAAATCACCGTCCCAACAGACACGAGTCAGATCACGCTGTTCCCGTTGGCGGATCTACCGGAGCCTTTTCGGAAAGCGGTTCCTGCAGTACATGTCGCGCCGCAATCCGGCGCCATTTCGCTACAGCAAGGCAAGATGTTCAACGCCCTGATCAAGAACGCCATCGAGCAAAACAAGCAGGGTGAACGTGTATGGTTCGAGTACCAGATCTTGGATCTGATAGAGGACGTCGGCCTGAATACAAAGAACCGCGACTATGTTAAAGCGACAGTCAACTCGTTAGTTGGCTTTGTGGTCAACTGGGACCATCTGTCCGGGAAGTCCGAGTGGAACGCGAGTGGTCTGATTGCCGGTGCAAAGATGTCGGGCTCGACGCTGAAGTATCAGTTCTCGGACAACATGCGCGAACTCTTGATGAACCCGCAGACCTATGCGCGTATCGACATGCGGATCGCACGGTCGTTTAAGCGTGGACATGCTCTAACCCTTTGGGAGAACGTGGTTCGCTACGAAGGAGTCGGCCGGACTCCCAAACTTAGCGTTGAATCCATTAGGGATCTGCTTCTGGGCCTCGACTGGCGGGAAGGCTCGTACTCGCAGTACAAGATTTTCAAGAGCCGTGTCCTTCAGCCAGCTCTCATCGAGATCAACGAGGTTTCTGACCACGAGATCGAGATGGCTGAATTTAAGAATGGGCGCGCGATTGCGGCTGTCCAGTTTTCGATCACGCCTAAGCGCAAGCCCGAAATCACGCAGGAGGCGGATCTGGATCTCGTTGGCGGCATGACGAAGCTTGGAATTCCACTGGCCGAGGCACGCAAGCTCGCATCGACACATAGTAACGATGCGATCCGTAAAGCGATCGATTACACCGAGCAACGCGTTAAGAAAACTGGCGTCGAGCCTGTCGCTCAAGTTGGCGCATATTTCCGAAAGGCCGTTGAGGGTGGCTGGGAAGTGGCCAATTCGACACCCGCCGAAAAGCCGCCGAAAGCACCGATCGAGTCAGGCGATGAGTTGAAGATCAAACTGCACGCTCAGTATGCGGCTCATCGGACCGAGCAGATTCGTGGCTTCTTCAATGAATTGGATGCCACGGAGCAGAAGAAGTATGTATCGCAGTACAACGAGCAGCAGCCATCGGAGATCCTCCGGCTGTCAGATTCCAAGAAGGGGAAGAAATCGGCAGAGGCGGCTTTCTTCGGGTGGCTTGCCACTGCTGTTTGGGGAGAGCCCACGGACGCCGACCTCTTGAGCTTCGTGCTTCAGGGCGCCAAGTCAATCGCGTAAGCCGGGTTCCGGCATGCGAGTAGCGTGGCTATTTGTTCGCTTTGCGCGAACTATCGCGCTGCCCTAATGCGAAGAGGCCAGTTCTTAGCTGGCCAGCCTTGTGTCTGTGCGCACAAACGCACGAATCAGGCGTTTGTGCGGCATTGTTCCGTTAGGTGCTCTCCCCCGCCTGCTCTTCAGCGAGGTGGGTCGCGACGAAATCGCGCACGACTTTCTCCAATTGTGCGACGAGGATGGTCTGCTGATCTTCGTTGAGACTCGTCAGTTTCAGTTCGGTACGTCCATCGCGATAACGCTTGAGCGCACCGATGTCCCGGCCGCTTGCCGTATGAAAAGGAACGTTGCTGCTGTAGTGCGTTTTCGCGGCGCGTGGAGGCGAAGTGCCATCGAGCTTCTTCACATACTCCTCGAGTCGACGTACCGAGTACTCTCCGGCGAGTACTCGCTCGAGGATGGACTCGGCCGTAGCGTGGTCGGCACGCTCGAGGATAAGTTTGATGTTATAGGCGTGGGCGAGGCCAACCTCTTCCGCATTCGCCAATCGTTGAAGAAAGTGCTTCGGCAGTTTGCCGACGTGTAGCGTTTTCGAAACCAGCGATTTGTTGATACTGAGGTGTTCCGCGAGCGCTTCCTGGCTCTCAAAGATATCTTGATCAAGGAGGCGTTCCCATGCAACGGCATCATCGAACACGGTTTGTTTGGTTCGATTCTTGTTGATGCTGCTTGCCATGAGATAGAGATCCTTGTCGGACAGATCAGGGACGATCTCTGCATCGATCGACTGCTCGCCAAGGCTCTTTTTTGCGCGGAAACGGAATTCGCCATCGACAATCACGTACTTGCCGGGGAAGCGATGATTGCGTGTGACGGTGATCGCGACATGCTGCCCTTCCCGCCTCATTCGGACAGCCAGGTCATCGATCGCGATCGGGCTATAGAACTCACGCGGATTGAACGGGTTCGAAACGAGTTCATTCAGCAGAATCCGCACGCGAGGTAATACAGCGGACGCATTAGTGCGGCTGCCATACGTGCTCGCGAGCGGATCACCCGACACGGCTGCACCGGCAGGCGCAGGGGCTCGCTCCTCTACGGAGGTCACGCCAGTCGCATCGAGGCGCCCGTCCACATCAGCCTTTTCGTTGGCAATGCCCTTGCGAATGGAGGCACCCAACAGTCCCTGCTTCGGTTTAGCTTGATCCTTGTTCGACATTTCACGCCTCCAGCAGGCCCTTGATACCGAGAATTTCCCTTGCAACGGCCATGATCTCCTCTTTGGCTTGCTTGGCAGTTCGTTGTCCCTTCACGGAGAACACCGTCGCACCGATGCCGATCGAAGTTTTGTAGATTTCGCGCAGGGCGATCGTACTTTCGAGAATCGGATATGGATTGTCCTCACCCATTGCGGCGCGGACTTCCGCATAGCCGGTAGTCTTGGTGTTCACGCGATTGAACACAATGCCGCATCCCGTCGGGTCGCTACCGATCGTTCGGCGGACCAGCTGCAGCATGCCGATCGTGCTCCACGCGTCGAGAGCCGAGGCATCCATGGGAACAAGCACAAAGTCTGAAGCGGCGATTGCAATCTCGGTGTTCTTGTCGTGAACGCTGGGCGGACAGTCAACGAGGACAAGGTCATAATCCTGCGCCATCCGCTTGATCTCGCGGCTGAGATTCGATCCCGCCGCGGCCATGTTCACTACGGTGAAGGGATATGGAACATCACCGGCTCCGGTCGCTCGAACGGCTGAGCTCTGGGAATCGGCGTCGATCACGAGGACGCGCAGGTCGGGGGCGTCGTCGCAGTACGCGCCTGCCAGGTTGAGGGTGATCGTGGTTTTCCCGCTCCCGCCCTTCTGGTTGGCAACGGCGATAACTATTCCCATGTCGTCCTCTCTATAAAAGATGATTGCCAAAAATAAATTATTTTGACGAAAAATGCAATAAAAATATGTAAAATATTTCGCTCCAATCACGATGACATTTGTATTTTTCCGTGAAGATCTTCAATGGAATCGAGAGAGTCCATCTCGCTTGTGATCGCTCTGGTCACGGGTTGATTGAGCAAATAGCACCATGATCGTTCCCGTCGATTGCTCTTGAATGATCAGGTTTCCACGTGGAATCCGATTGCCGATCGCTGTATTCGGTGACGCTATTGATCTCACGTGGCGTCCTACGTTCCGCAATTTTCGAAACTTGCCGACTCCGGTGTGTAGCGGAGCGCCGTACCTTCCGCAGAGATCTATGTTCCAGATCACATCGACCAGTTCAGCTCTTGGGGAATCCTCTGAGGGTTGGCTGTTGCGAGATTGTGGATGCGTCTGCGGCGTGACGTGGCCACATATGCTGAAATTAAGTACGGCGGACAAATGTTCCTCGACGCAGAACGTTCGACTTACCGGGAGGTTTCCACGTGGAAACATCGCGAATATCCGGTTGAATAAGTACACCCCAGCCATATTCAATACGGGTTCATCGTCACGTTCGGACCGGCCACTCGTTCGGCTTCAGGCTAGGTTTCCACGTGGAAACTTCCTGTGCATTTGGGTGGGTGCTTCCGGCCGACTGCAACGTATGTGTCCGAATGCGTTGGGGTGTCACCACTTTCTGTTCTCCGGCGGGTTTCCACGTGGAAACATCGTAGACTTCGGGGTGACTAGTGCATCCCGGTCACATTCAATACGGGTTCGTCCGCGCGTTCGCGCCGCCCATTCGTTCGGCTCCGGGGTGAGTTTCCACGTGGAAACTCACCCCCATTTTTCTGCTTTGACTGTGCAGGGCTTTCTGCTGGCTCAGCCAAATGTGCTCGCCATATCGCAAGACAATGATAAGCATCTGACCTTGAACGCATTCACTCAAAACCAGTTCGGCCCCTGCCATGGCGACAGCATCGCCACGGCGAGAAGTGGCTGAAACGTTGCTGTTTCGTTGCAGGTACGGCAAGATTCGCGTCGATCGTAGGCGCCACTATTGTGGTGATATATCGAGGTGGAACGGGCGTCGAGAAGGCCGCATGGGTACTGGCCAGCATTGTTCTTCTTCTTGATGCGCAACTGTTGCCAGCAATATCGAAGCCTCTAGGCGAAATCCTCAAAGTTGCTGCGCTACTCTTTTGGGTGCTTTGTCTGGCGGCGACAGCATAGGACCACGCTATCGTCTTTCTTCTCGCTCAGAATCATGCGCGACAACTCCGTGCGTCGACGATCAAAGGCCCTCGCAGGGCATGGTTGCCCCACTCGCAGGGTCGAGATCCGACGAAATTGCCAGTGACAAGGCGTTGGGGCAGCGCGAACGGGCATGGATTGGTTTGCAACATTGCCACTAGAGCTGCGACCGCTGGCGTTACTGCCGCGGCGCGGCGTCGGCAGGTTTGGTAGCGCTGAATGTCGAGCTAGCACAATCTGAGCGTGGGCAACGCCCTGCCCATGCCCTAGCATCGGAGCGAACGGAGATAAGCGTCAATTGCGCCGCTACCGCGGCTGATCCCGTGACGATACGCTTAGCCCGTCTGATCGGCGCGGACGTCGGTGTTTAAACTTTGTGTGGCGGTTGCGTTGGGATTGTTTTTCCGAGGGAATTGGGAGCCTGTCATGGACAATCGCATTGACGGATCGGGACTTCCGGTCAGCTTGTCCAAAACGAGGCCGGTAGAGTTGGGCGAAGTCCGCGCGACGGTGACCGCTATTCAGAAGTTTTTTCGTTGCTCTCAGAAACGCGCGATGTACATCAATCGCGTGTATGCAAGGTGGAAAGCATCATGAATTGATCCGCGAGATTCGATCAGGCCGGGCGAAAGTCACGCCGCTGCGACAGTTTTGACGAGTGTCGTGACCAATCAAAGTTTCCACGTGGAAACCCAACGACAGGGTGCCATTACGCCGGCTGTCTACTTCTATGATTAATTTTATTTTTGAGTTTCTATATATCGCTTGTCGAGAGAGCAGGGCAGCCGCCGACATACTTCCTAGCGCGAGTACGAAAGCTGTCTCAGGTGGTAGCCACGCGAAGGATTTTCTCGGCCTCGCAGACCTACCAGCTAATCTTCGCGGTCGCATAGGTCGAAATGGTGTCAAGTGAGTTGTAGGCTGCAAAAAGCTGAGCACTCTCGAGGTTCATGCAGTGGGAGAGGGCGTGTGAGACAAACCTATGCTGGAGCGAATGCATGCTCGTTACGCTGACTGTGCGGGCGTGCTGTGAGCCTTTGTGCAAGGCGCCGCGTTTGCCATGGCGAAGAAATGCTGCACTTTATGCGTGTCTAGATGGATCGGCCTCACGTAGCGAGCGAAGAACGGCAAGCGTCGCGTCGGCGCATCCGCCGTTTTCAGTCGCTTCGTAAGTATGCCGTGCTTATCGAGCAGTGCTGATAGCGGAATGCCGACCGGGCGGATCAGTGGTTCATGCAAGCTGCGCGTGTCGCGGTAGTCGGCGATGGGCTCGAGAACTACCGGGACGAGGGAAGCGTTCCGTCGCAATTTTACCGACCACGCGCAGCAAGTAAAAGGTTGCGAATAAGCATGGCGCTTGGTTCTGGCGGTCGCGAAGGCGCTAACAGTCGGGTGATGTGGGCAAAGACGAGCAAACGCATGGCTTTCTGCGCCCCGACGGGACCGCATTTGCGTCCGACTCGAATCCGGACGCCGTCCGTGGATGTTCCTCTGTAGGTACGCTATTTCGCAACTAACAGTCATGTCCGTGGGGCCACATGTTGCGCCCTGCGGCGCCACATGGCGAGCAGACCGCCTATGACGATGCTCGCAGACTGACGCCCCAGTGGGACCGGCTCCGCAATTCTGCGCGTGGTCTTTTTTGGCGATCTGGCTCGAATCGTTCGTTGGTTTGCAGCTGTGAGCTGAAGGGAAAGTTGCAGTACTTTCAGGTGTCAGTTGTTGACGCAGCGAGGGTTCATGTAGGGACCATCATAACTTTCGCTTCATGGCCCACAGAAGCAAGATTCGGAAATGTCGAGTGACGGAAGAGAAAGTCTGAAACGCCACGTGTTATGGGCACCGAGTCGTTCCGTGAAACACTCGGGAGAAACTGCCACAAGCCTGAAATTCAAGCCCAGCAAGGGACTGCGACGATTTGGCGGCATTTTTCGCTGTTGTTTCACAACGCGTGGAGCCCGAGGACAGAAAATTCTCTCAAAACCGGCACGTGTCGACTTGCACAGCCACAAACACGATAGACTGTATCAAATGATACGTATTTTGTAGTGATGATCCGCGCGCCAAATTTCAACCGCGCGGCGGTCAGGGTCGGATGGCCCGATGCTTTGTACTAAAGCATGATTGTTGGGCAAAACCGAAACCTTGGCCATGATCCCACCACGTTTTGTGCGCGCGGTCACCAGCACCCGTCCATACGGCGCGCACCGACATGATTTGTTCGGATCAAAGATCGGCCGCCGGCTGACTCTGTTCGGGCGGCCCGCGCTGGATCTGCGGCTCCGCCTCGAATCGGATTCTCACGTGCTCGCATACTGCGAGCGGCCCCCGTGTATTCCAGACGCGAATCCATCACGGCCCGTCGACTTTTGGATCCGCACGCCCGATGGCGAGAAATTTTGCGTCGTGTGGCGTTCCGCGGAGTCGACTGCGGTTGCGCTGGGAGGCAGCCTGTTTCCGGCATTCGTGGAGCAGGGCGTCTTCGTTGCAGCTCGACCTGATTCATCCACATCATCTCGACGATTCGCCGGCCCTGCGCGAGAACAGGAAGACAATGCTGCATCACCTCGCAGCCACTCATTCGATTCCTGTCGGGCAACTGATGCGATGTATGCCCGACTAGGAACGTGAAGAGCTTGATCTGCTGGCGATCGAGTGCGTCGTGAACGTCGCGGGGCCATTCGTATTTGTTCTCGTTGTAGCGTTGAGTCTCGTTGGAAAAGAGCCGCGCCGTACCGCTGCCGGCGCGGGCGGCGGCCTCGCGAATGCGTAGCGACAGGCGCGTGCGTTTGGCCGAAGTCGTACCGGCATTGGGCGCATGATCGCCTACCGCCTCCAGCAGATGTGCGAAGAACGGCCCTTCGGCATGCCGCGGCTTGTGTTCGCACTCCGCATGGTTTTCGTCATCTTCGGTTAGTGAGGCTGACGGCAGGGCAAGTATCGTGCTGCGCACGACGCCATCTTGCGGGCCATCGAGGAAGGCATCGCGCAAGGGCCACGCACGCCGGATTTGGGCGGAACCGCAAATACGACTCAGGTGGGTGTCGACGTCAGTGAGCGTGTATGTCAGTGAGCGCGTAAGGCAAGCGTAACGGCATAAGAACGGCTCGGAGACGTCAGGCGGCGACATAGGGAAACTCCTATGTTGCCGCTAAGCTTTGATGGGTCTGGCTCTCGCCGCTCGGTAGCCGTAGCCGGACACAAAGCCCTTGTTTCAAAAAACTCAACGTACTAAAGTTTCGACATACCAGTCGTTCTTCTAATTTGACTGGATAGTATGAGTGGCTTCGGTGCAGCAGGCGGTATAAAGCCGGCGCAATGCACGGAAGCACACTATGTCGCGGTGCGTAGCCCCGCGCTTCCCGCCACGAACCATCGAGGAGTTGGTGGAAGTATGGAAACGTTGAGTAACAGTGCGAATGGCATGGCGGGCAGTTCCGAACCTGGAGGGATGGCGGATGGCGCTCGGCCCGTTACGCTATCAGGGCATCTGGGAACGTTCGACATTGTGTTTACGGTGCTGGCATATAACGCGCCGCTCACGGTCGTCACCGGCTTTATCGGGCTGATGTTGTCGATGGGGAATGGCTTGGGCGCGCCCGCGACGTTTTTGATCACCGGCAGCCTCATGTTGTTGTTCTCCGTCGGCTTTACGACGATGTCGAAGCACGTGCGCAACGCAGGGGCATTCTACGCGTATATCACTGCAGGACTGGGCCGTCCTATCGGATTCGGCGCCGCGTTGATGGCAATGCTGGCATATGGCTTCATGATGGTCGGCATTTATCTGTATGCCGGGGTGGCCTACACCTCATTGTTCAAGCATCTTTTCAATAGCTCCCCGCTTGTCTGGTGGGGGTACTCGCTTATTTTGCTCGGCATCGTTGCGGTCTTTGGCTACCTGCGCATCACCTTCTCCGCAAAGGTGCTCACGCTTGCACTGATTTGCGAGGTCGTGCTCGTATTCGTGTGGGAGATAGCAGTTGCCTTGACTAAAGGGCTGCACGGAATCTCACCTGTTTGGCTGACGCCGAGTGCGGTGACATCCGGCTCTATTGGGCTCGGTTTGCTTTTCGGTGTGACCAGTTTCGCTGGTTTCGAGGCGACGGCCGTTTTTCGCGAAGAGGCTCGAAGCCCAGAGGTAACTGTTCCTCGC
>NZ_JANKOG010000047.1:0-26019 GCF_024656005.1 Burkholderia sp. SCN-KJ | reverse complement strand
GGTGTGAAGCGGGGAAGCGGGGAAGCGGGAAGCGGGAAACGGGAAACGGGAAACGGTGAAGCGTGGGATCTGCCAAGCGGCGAAGCAAGGCAGCCGTGAAGCGACCGTCGCCCCGCCCCGACACGACGGCGTCGCGCGTCGGGGCGGACGGCACTCAGAGCACCGGAATCGGATCCGAGCCGAAACGGTTCGGGCCGTTGGTGCCGCGCGAGCACATCCACACGAGCAGCAGAATCCCGCCGACGAGCGGAATGAACGCGATCAGCAGGAACCAGCCCGAGCGGCCCGTATCGTGCAGGCGGCGGACGGTGACCGCGAGGCTCGGCAGCACCAGCGCGAGCGACACGACTGCCGCGACGATCATCAGCAGCAACGAGATTGCGCTCGTGTCGCGCCCCACCATGGTGATCACCTGGCAGAGGATCGACACGACACTCGTGAGCAGCGCGAAATACCAGTATTCCGCGCGGCGCGCGCGGCCTTCGAATTTCGCGTATTGATTGAGTGCGGAACGAACGGCTTCACTGAAATTCATCTTATTGCCCTCATGTTTTATATCGACGACGCCGGAAACAACGCGGGCATTATAAGTTTGAATTTCTTCGCATCGCATCCCCTTTCGCGCGCGGACCGTCTCTCACGCCGGCTTTCGCATTACCGGAGCGGCCGCAGCGGCGGCGTGCGGCATCAGAAACGCGAATGTCACGTCATTTTTATAATCGCAACAACCTGACATAAATAGCAGCAAGATAATCCACGACTTGATTACACCAGCGTGAAACGCATCTCGATCGATAATCGAAACGATGGTTCTGCGCCGATTGACCGACCGGCCGGGAATATCGTCGGACGTCGCGTGCGCACGTCGAAAACGGCGCGCCCCCCGGCCGGCGTTCGCTAGCCGGCCGCCGCCTGCTGCAACGCGCCGAGATCGAGCTTCTTCATCTTCATCACCTGCGCCATCACGCGTTCGGCGCGTGCCGGGTCGCCCGCCATCAGTTCGGGCATCTGCACCGGCACCACCTGCCACGACACGCCGAAGCGGTCGCGCAGCCAGCCGCACTGCTGCGCGCGCTCGTCGCCGCCTTCGGCGAGGGCCGCCCAGTAGCGGTCGATCTCCTGCTGGTCGCGGCAATTGACGACGAACGACACGGCCGGTGTGAGCGGGAACGCCGGGCCGCCGTTCAGCGCGAGAAACGCCTGCCCGTCCAGTTCGAACGACACCGTCATCACCGCGCCCTCCGCCTGCCCCGACGCCTGCGCGCCGGACTTGCCGTAACGGGCGACGTGCAGGATGCGCGCGTCGTCGAACACCGACACGTAGAAGCGGGCGGCCGCCTCGGCGTCGTGGTCGAACCACAGAAACGGCGTGATGCGTTGGATACGCTGGCTCATGGCGCTGTCTCCTCGATGTCGTGCCGGCACCGGTGCCGGTCTTATATCGTAGGCGCTGGCGCGGCGTTCCCCCGGTAATCCGCGACGAACCCTAAAAAAAGGGGGCGATCGCTCGCCCCCTTCCTGCTGCTGCCGCTCGTGCGCGATCAGAACGCGACGTAAGGCTGCGCGCCGCCGGTCGCGGTCCGGTCCATCCCGAAGTAGATCGTCTTGCCGTAGAAGTGCGGCATGCCGAGATCGAGCCACCCGGCCGCGCCGAACGGGCCGGCGATGTCGTTGAACGCGAACGTCGACGAGTTCGCGAACAGCGAATCGGCGTTCGCAACGGGCATCGACACGCCGCCCGACTTCCCGTTCTGGCCGGTCAGCGTCGCGGTATAGGTGGTCGTCGACGACGGGCAGTAGAACTGCGTGTTGGTCGAGCAGGCCTTCTGCGCCGAATCGTTGAAGAAGTACGCGTTCGAGCCCGTATCGAAGAACGCGGTCACGTTGCCGCCGAGGAACGTCGCGCTCACGTCGCCCGTCGTCGTCGACGTCAGTACCGTCGACGCCCCCAGCGCATTGTTGCCCTGCGTGCCGATCCCGAACGTCAGCAGGCCCGTCGCGCTGCCCTGCCCGCTGCTCGAGATGTTCGGCATCTGCACGATCACGCCGTTGTTGTCGGTCGCGAAGCGATGGACCGGGTTGGCCACCTGCTGTGCGACCGGCACCAGCGCCACGGCGCAGCTCGCATTGCCGTTCGGGCACGCGTAGTAGTTGTTGGACGTGGCCGACGTCGACGTCGCGCAACTCGTGCCGCAATCGACCGGCGCCGGCCCGATGCCGAGGATGCCGTTCGCGCCGAGGTCGCTCGCCGTGTTGGCCGACGTCCTGGCGCCGTTGTTCGAGCACGAGCTCGGCACGTTGGTCGTGCCGAGATCGCCGATGATCTGCACCGGCAGCGAACCGGCCTGCTCGGTACCGATCGACAGGTCGACGGTACGCACCGAGCCCCACGTGAAGCTCGACACGAACTTGCCGCACTCGGCGACCGGCGCGCCGCCGCTCGTCGTCTGCGGCAGGTTGTTCAACACGCCCGACGACAGCGCGCTGCTGACGAGCCGCAGCCCGTACGACGCGGTGTCGACGAGCACGTTGTTGACCACCTGGCAGTTCGTCGTGCCCGGCACGCAGATCTTCACGTTGACGGTCGGGATGTTGATCACGTGCGCGACGCCGGTGCCGACCGTGATCACGGCCGTGTTCGCGGTATTGCCGTCCGATACGTTGGAGCCGCCGCCATTGCCGCCGCTGCTGCCGTGGTTGTCATCGCCGCCGCCGCAGGCGGTCACGAGCATGGCCGTCACGGCCGCGACGCTCAGCAGCCCGAGCCAGCGCCTGAAGGTACGAGGAATTCTCAAGATCGCTCTCCCGCTGTCACTGGATGTCGTTGCCGGTCAGCCCGGCAGGCAGCGCCGCCGGCAGCCATGCCTGGCCCGCGAAGGCGCCCATGTGGCCGCCCGTGCGGATCACGAGGCCGCTCGTGTCGACGGACACGGGCGCGCGCCAGCCGCGCGCCGCATGCGCGGCCTGGACGCCGGCGGTGTACTGCGGGAAATAGCTGCCGAGCAGCGACTCGAGATCCGGCATGCTCGGCCCGCGCCAGGCGAGGCCGAACACGGTGCCGGCCGCGCTCGCGTATTCGTGGATGACGGTGCCCGATCCGAGCGTGATCTCGCGGACGGTGTAGGCGGCCGCGTTCGCCTGCGCGCCGTCGGCGGAGCGCATCGCGCGCTGCAGCGCGCGCACCGTGGCGGCGTGATCGTCCGCCGGCGGCGACATCGGTGCGCCGCCCAGTTCGGCCTGTGCGTGGACGGCCCACAGCACACCCATTGCAGCCGTCGCGTGCGCGGCGGCCCAGCCCAAGCGTTTCAGCTTCACGTTCCCCCCCAAAGGGACTGGCTTCGTTGCCGGCGGTGCCGCCGTCAGGCGCGGCGCCGCGGGCCAACAAATCAAAGTCTTAAAATTGACGCTTCGTTGCTGCTGACGCGTAGTATGCCTGCGGAGTGTGTCGGAGTGTCAAATCAACGATGCATGACGCGGCGCAGCATGACGAGCGGCACGATCCGCGCGCGGGGGGCTCGGCGGGAGAGGCACGGTGACAGCCACGCGCACCGGGCGCTCCGCGAACGGGAGCGGCCCGGTGGCGTGCGGTGCGGCACGGTCAGAAGCCGAGACTCGCGAGCAGGTCGTCGACCTGCGCCTGGTCCTGCACGACGTCGGACTTGCCTTCCGGTGCGATCTGCGGCCCGTTCAGCAGCGACTCGGGGCTGCCGGTCGCGCTGATCTGCTCGGCCGCGAGCGCAGCCGCGGTCGCCGCGAACTGCTCGCGCCGCTCGGGCGCGATGTTCTCGACGAGCACGGTGAGCAGCTGCTGCTCGATCAGATAGACCATGTCCATGATCTTCTTGATCACCTGCCCGGTCAGATCCTGGAAATCCTGCGCGAGCATGATTTCGAGCAGCTGCGCGCTGGTCGCGGACGTCGCTTCGGGCAGCGCGCGCAGGAACGTGCGCGTGTCGTCCATCAGCTCGCGCACGTCCGCATGCTCGATCGGCGCCGCGTACCACTGCGCCCAGCGCGCGTCGAGCGCCTCGGCCTCGCTCTGGATGCGCGCCTGCACCGGTTTCGCGACCTCGATCGCGTTCAGCACGCGTTCGGCCGCCTGCTCCGTCATCGTCGCGACGTAGCGCAGCCGGTCGCGTGCATCGGGTACGGCTTCCGCCGCGCGCTCGACATGCTTGTCGAGCCCGAGCTCGCGCATCGAATCGCGCAGCGTGCGCGTGACGTGGCCGATGCGCGCGAGGATCCGGTCGCTCGCGTAATCGGCGCCTTCGGCGTGGCCGTCGGCGCTGAACGCAGCGCCGGCGAGCGCCGCATGGATCGGCTCGTTCACGTCAGCTCCCGGCCTTGGCCATCTTGTCGATGATCTTGTTCAGCTTCTCGTCGAGCGTCGCGGCCGTGAACGGTTTCACGACGTAGCCGCTCGCGCCGGCCTGCGCGGCCGCGATGATGTTCTCCTTCTTCGACTCGGCCGTGACCATCAGCACCGGCAGATGCGTGAGCGTCGCGTCCGCGCGGATTTCCTTCAGCATCGCGAGGCCGTCGAGGTTCGGCATGTTCCAGTCCGAGATCACGAAGTCGAAGCCGCCGCCGCGCAAGCGCGCGAGGCCGGCCGCGCCGTCCTCGGCTTCGTCGACGTTCGTGTAGCCCAGTTCCTTGAGCAGGTTGCGGACGATCCTGCGCATCGTCGGGAAATCGTCCACCACCAGGATTTTCATGCTCTTGTCCATCGTCGTTCCTTTGCAGATTCGTTACCGTCGGGGCCCGCGGCTTCGCACGCGCCCCGTGACATTTCATTCAGACGCGTTGCACGCGGTCACCCATCGTCGCCAGCCGCGCCATCACGCGCCGGCTCATCTCGGCAAGCGGCGCGACCTCGTCCGCGCCGCCGAGCGCGATCGCCTCGCGCGGCATCCCGAACACGATGCAGCTCGCCTCGTCCTGCGCGAACGTGTGGGCGCCCGCGCGCTTCATGTCCAGCAGGCCGGCCGCGCCGTCGCGCCCCATCCCCGTGAGGATCACGCCGATCGCGTTCTTGCCCGCGTGCTGCGCCGCCGAGCGGAACAGCACGTCGACCGACGGCCGGTGGCGGTTCACCGGCGGCTCGTCGGACAGCTGCGCGATGTAGTTCGCGCCGCTACGCGCGAGCAGCAGGTGCGCATGGCCCGGTGCGATGTACGCATGGCCCGGCAGCACGCGCTCGCCGTGCTCGGCTTCCTTCACCGCGATCCGGCACAGGCCGTTCAGCCGCTGCGCGAACGACTTCGTGAAGCCGGGCGGCATGTGCTGCGCGATCAGCACCGCCGGCGCATCCGGCGGCAGCGGCGTCAGCACCTCGCGGATCGCCTCGGTGCCGCCCGTCGATGCGCCGATGATGATCAGCTTCTCGGTACTGACGAGCGGGTTGTTGACCATCGGCGCGGCCGGCTGGCCGCTCGCGGTGCGCGCGGCGGCAGCCTGCGGCTGCGGCGCCTGGCGCACGCGGGCGCGCGACGCCGCGCGGATCTTGTCCGCGAGCTTTTCCGCGTAGTCGAGCATGCCGTCGCGGATCCCGACGCGCGGCTTCGTGACGAAATCCACCGCGCCGAGTTCGAGCGCGCGCAGCGTGATCTCGGAGCCGCGCTCGGTCAGCGACGACACCATCACGACCGGCATCGGCCGCAGGCGCATCAGCTTCTCGAGGAAGTCGAGCCCGTCCATGCGCGGCATTTCGACGTCCAGCGTCAGGACGTCCGGGTTGTGCTGCTTGATGAGTTCGCGCGCGACGAGCGGATCGGGCGCGGTCGCGCACACCGTCATGTCGGGCTGGCTGTTGATGATCTCCGTCATCAGGCTGCGGATCAGCGCCGAATCGTCGACGCACAACACTTTGATCTTCTGCACTGCGGTCATGCCTCCTGCTTTCTCGAATGGTTGGCCGCGTACGGGCTGCCGGCGTTCGGGCTGCCGACCTTCGCGTTCGCCGGCTGCGCGCCTGCGCCGCCGCGTGCGCCGAACAGCTCGATGCGCGGGCGCGCCGGCGGCGGCGCGGCCGGGCGCTTCGCCGCGAACAGCTCGACGTGCGCGCGCGTCCGGGCGGCGTGCACGCGGTCGGCCTCGCGCGCCAGCGCGGCTTCGCGCTCGGTCACGCCCGGCACCTGCAGCCGCAGCTTCTTCACCATCGCGCGCCCGCTGCGCGGCATGAACGCGACCTTGCGCGGGTGCACGCCCTGCAGGTCCTCCGCGGTGATGCGGATGCGCTCGAGCGCGAGATAGCGGCGCACGAAATCCGCGTTGCGGTCGCCGATGTTGATGGTCGTCATCCCTGCCAGCACGGCCGCGCCGCCGAACACCTTCGCCTCGAGGCGCTCGCGGCGCCCGCCAGCCTTGATCAGTTCGTTGATCAGCACTTCCATCGCGTACGCGCCGTAGCGCATCGACTCCGATGCGGCCGCGCCGGCGTCGGCGCCGTCGTCGGGCAGCATGAAGTGATTCATTCCGCCGATGCCCGCGATCGGGTCGTGCAGGCACGCGGCGACGCACGAGCCGAGCACGGTCATCAGCACCATGTCCTCGGACGTCGTGTAGAACTCGTTCGGCAGCAGCTTCACGCCGGGGCGTTCGAAGTGGTTGTCGAAGTAGCGATTGGTGGCGATCGGCAGCGCGCTCATCCGCGTTCTCCGTAAGCGGGCGCGGCGCCCGCGGCACGCGCATGGGCGCGCGGCGGCACCGCCGCGGCCGGCGCCGCGCCGCGCGGGCGCTGGCCCGGCGCGGCGTCGTGCCCCAAGGGCACTTCCTTCGGGGCGCGCGTCAGCTCGTACACCGTCTGCCCGCGCAGCCGGAACGCCTGCGAGACGTAGGTGAAATTCTCCGAATGCCCGGCGAACAGCAGCCCGCCCGGCTTCACGAGCGGCTCGAAGCGCGACAGCACCTGCCCCTGCGTCGGCTTGTCGAAATAGATCATCACGTTGCGGCAGAAGATCGCGTCGAACGGCTTCGCGATCCCGTAGTCGGCATCGGTCAGGTTCAGCTGCTCGAAGCGGATCATCGCGCGCAGCTCCGGGCGCACCTTCACGCGGCCGGCCTGCGCGCCGGTGCCCTTCAGGAAGAAGCGCTTGAGCCGCTCCGGGCTCAGGTGCTTGACCTGGTCGTACGTATAGATGCCGGCCTCGGCCTTCGCGAGCACCTGCGTGTCGAGGTCGGTCGCGAGGATCGATGCGCCGCGCGCGGCCGATTCGCCGAGCGCCTCGATCAGCGTGATCGCGATCGAATAGGGCTCCTCGCCGGTCGACGCCGCCGAGCACCACACCGATATGGGCGCCGCGCGCCCCTTCACGAAGTCGGCCAGGATCGGGAAATGGTGCGACTCGCGGAAGAACGCGGTCAGGTTCGTCGTCAGCGCGTTGGTGAACGCCTCCCACTCGAGCGGATCGTCCTCCTGCTCGAGCAGGTCGAGGTAGTCGCGGAACGTGTCGAGGCCGCGGGCGCGCAGCCGGCGCGCGAGCCGGCTGTACGCCATGTCGCGCTTGTGCTCGGACAGCGAGATGCCCGCGCGTCGATGAATCAGCGCGCGGATGCGTGCGAAATCCGCGCCGGTGAACGCGAAGTCGCGCCCCGGCTCGCCCGCGCGGGGCGAGGCATCCGGTGCATCGGGTCGAAACGGTGCGCGCGCGGACGGCATGGCTTAGAAGGTCTCCCAGTCGTCATCGGACGTGCCGGCCGCGGCCAGCGCCGGCTTCTCGCCGCTCAGCGCCGGACGCACCAGCGCGGGCTTGTCGGCCGGCTTGTGCGCCGGTGCGGCGGCCGCCTTCGCGAGACGCGGACCGTAGCCGCCCGCGGCCGGCGCTTCCTTCGCTGCGCGTGCGGCGGCGTCCGGCGCACGCTTCGTTTCGTGGCTCGCGGCCGGTGCCGATGCATGTGACGTATGCGACGCATGCGACGCGGGCGCAGGCGACGCGCGGCGCGCCGGCTGAGCGGCCGTCTGCGGTGCCGGCAGGCGGCGTTCCGACGGCGACGCCAGCGCCGGCGCCGCTGCGTGCGCGGCCGGGCGTGCGGCGCCGCGCGCCGGCGCGAGCGCGATGCCGCCCGCGACGCGCCACGCCGACACGACCGCCTTCATCTGGCGCGTCTGCTCCTCGAGCGACGCGGCGGCGGCCGCGGCCTGCTCGACGAGCGCCGCGTTCTGCTGCGTGACGGAATCCATCTGGCCGACCGCGCGATTGACCTGCTCGATGCCGGTCGACTGCTCGTCCGACGCGGCGCTGATCTCGCCCATGATGTCGGTCACGCGGCGCACGGCCTGCACGATCTCGTCCATCGTCGAGCCGGCCCGCGCGACGAGCGCCGACCCGCTGTCGACCTTCTCGGCCGAATCGCCGATCAGCTGCTTGATTTCCTTCGCGGCGCTCGCGCTGCGCTGCGCGAGCGAGCGCACTTCGCCCGCGACCACCGCGAAGCCGCGGCCCTGCTCGCCCGCGCGCGCGGCTTCGACCGCCGCGTTCAGCGCGAGGATGTTGGTCTGGAACGCGATGCCTTCGATCGTGCCGATGATGTCGACGACCTTGCCCGAGCTGGCCGCGATGTCCTGCATCGTCGACACGACCTGGCCGACCACCTCGCCGCCCTGCATCGCGATGTCGGACGCGTTCACCGCGAGCTGGCTCGCCTGCCGCGCGTTCTCCGCGTTCTGGCGCACGGTGCCGGTGAGCTGCTCCATGCTCGATGCGGTTTCCTGCAGCGACGCGGCCTGCTCCTCGGTGCGCTGCGACAGGTCGGTGTTGCCGGTCGAGATCTCGCGCGCGCCGACGTCGATCGATTCGGTGCCGCGATGCACGGCCTGCACCATCGTCGTCACGGCGTCCTGCATCCGCTTGATGCCGCCGAACAGGCGGCCGATCTCGTTGCTGCTGAACACGTTCACCGGCTGCGTGAGGTCGCCGCCGGCGATCCGCTCGAAGTGCGCGATCGCGTCCTCGAGCGGCTTCACGATCAGCCCGCGCAGCACGAAGCGGATCGCGATCACGACGACGAACGCGATCGCGATGCCGGCCGCGATCAGGCCGATCATCAGCGAGATCTGCGACTGCGTCGTGGTCTGGCGTTCCTCCGCGCGCTTCTGCAGCGACGCGACCACGGCCGATGCCGTCTGGTCGTACGCGACGAACATCGGGCTGATCTTGGTGTCGGCGACCGCGTGATACGCGGCCATGTCGCCCGCGCGCGCGGCCGCGAACTCGGGCTCGACGCCTTCCTTCACGATCGTCGTATAGCGTGCGGTGAGCTCGTCGACGAGCGCCTGCTCGATGCCGAGCTTCGGCGTGGCCTGGAACGCCTGCCAGTTCTGGCTCGACTTCGCGTACAGCTCCTGCGCGCGGTCGAGCACCTTGCCCGCCTCGGCCGTGTTGCCGGCTTCGGTCAGGGTGCGGAAGCGGTCCAGCGCCACGCGCGCGCGCAGCAACTGCGCCGACGTGTCGTCGAGCGCATGGATCGCCGGCAAGTCGACGTGCGCGATCTCGTCGAGCGAGCGGCTCGCGCGATCGAGCGCGTAGAGGCCGAGCCCGCCGACCGCGGCGGCCAGGCCCACGAGGATGAGTCCGACCGCCGTGAGCGTCGTGCGGATCGACCAGTTATGCAACATTGCAGATTCTCCCGAAGTTCCTGCGCGCGCGGCGCGCTTACGCGCCGAGCGTCTCGATCAGCGCCATTTCCCGGCTCGACATCAGCTTCTCGATGTCCATCAGGATCAGCATCCGGCCGTCGACCGTGCCGAGGCCCGTGAGGTACTCGGTCGTCAGCGTCGCGCCGAATTCCGGCGCCGGCATGATCTGGTCGGTCTGCAGCGTCAGCACGTCCGACACGCCGTCGACCACCATCCCGACCACGCGGTTCGACACGTTCAGGATGATCACCACCGTCTGGTGGTCGTACTCGACGCGGCCGAGATGGAACTTGATCCGCATGTCGACGATCGGCACGATGATCCCGCGCAGGTTGATCACGCCCTTGATGAAGTCCGGCGCGTTCGCGATGCGGGTGACGCTGTCGTAGCCGCGGATTTCCTGCACCTTCAGGATGTCGATCCCGTACTCCTCGTCGCCGAGCGTGAAGACGAGGAATTCCTGGCCCGTCGCATCGCCATGCTCCGCATCGCGGCGGCTGGTTGCCGCGTTCGCCGCGGCCGGATTGATCATTTGGACTTCAGCGGACACGTTTGCCCCCAATCGGTTGAATGGCGAGAGTCAGAAAATGGCGAGCTCGGCGCCGGCTCGGGCGCCGTGCGTCGCACGGGTTTCGCGGTTCAGCGCCGCGACGTCGACGATCAGCGCGACACTGCCGTCGCCGAGAATGGTCGCCGCAGAGATGCCGTGCACCTTGCGGTAGTTGGTTTCGAGGTTCTTCACGACCACCTGCTGCTGGCCGACCAGCTCGTCGATCAGCATCGCGAAGCGGCGCCCCTCGGTTTCCATGATCGTGACGATCCCCTGGGTCGGATCGGTGCGCGCGTCCTCGACCGAGAACACCTCGTGCAGCGCGACGAGCGGCAGGTATTCGCCGCGCACGCGCACCACGCGCTCGCCGTTGCCGACCGTGTAGATGTCGTCGTTCGACGGCTGCAGCGACTCCATCACGAAATTCAGCGGCAGGATGAAGATCTCGCTGCCGACCTTCACCGACATCCCGTCGAGGATCGCCAGCGTGAGCGGCAGCACGATCCGCGTGGTCGTGCCGCGACCGGCCTGCGACGTGATCTCCACGTGGCCGCCCATCGACTGGATGTTGCGCTTCACGACGTCCATCCCGACGCCGCGGCCCGACACGTCGGTCACGGTCTCGGCGGTCGAGAAGCCCGGCGCGAAGATCAGCTGCCAGACTTCGTCGTCGCTGATGTTTTCGGAAATCTGCATGCCCTGCTTCGCGGCCTTCGCGAGGATCCGCTCGCGGTTCAGGCCCGCGCCGTCGTCGCTGACCTCGATCACGATGTTGCCGCCGTGATGCGCGGCCGACAGCACCAGCTGGCCGACGCCGTCCTTGCCGGCGGCGACGCGCTTGTCGACCGTCTCGATCCCGTGGTCGAGGCTGTTGCGCACGAGGTGCGTGAGCGGGTCGATGATCCGCTCGATCAGGCTCTTGTCGAGCTCGGTCGCCTGGCCGAACGTGACCAGCTCGACCTGCTTGCCGAGCTTGCCGGCGAGGTCGCGCACGAGCCGCGGGAAGCGGCTGAACACGTAGTCCATCGGCATCATGCGGATCGACATCACCGCTTCCTGCAGGTCGCGCGCGTTGCGCTCGAGCTGCGCCATCCCGTTGAACAGGCGGTCGTGCAGCGCCGGATCGAACGCGCTCGCGGTTTCCGCGAGCATCGCCTGCGTGATCACGAGTTCGCCGACCAGGTTGATCAGCTGGTCGACCTTCTCGACGCCGACGCGGATCGAGCTGCCTTCGGCGCCCGCTGCGGCGGCGGCCGGGCGCGGACGCTTGTCGTCGTGATGTGCGGCAGCCTGGGCAGCCTGCGCGGCGGGTTCGGCGTGCGGTTGCGATGCCTGTTGCGGCGCCGGTTGCGCGGCGGCGCTCGGTTGCGCTTGCGGTGCGGCGGCGGCCGGGGCGGCACCGGGGGCTTGCGCGAAGACCTCGACCCGCGCGGCCGGTTCCGGCGCGGTGACCGGTTCGACGGCGGCCGGCTCGACGGCGGCCGGCGTGGCGGCAGGCGCCGCCGGTGCGGCCGGCGCGGTGCCGCGCGCGATGCGGATCTGGCTGTCGTCGATCACGAAGCAGCACACGGCGACGATGTCGTCGGACGGCACGTCCGATTCGAGCCACAGCGTCAGGTCGGCGCCCGCTTCCTCGCGGCCGACGATCCGGCCGAGATTGCCGAGCTCCTCGGTGAGCAGCGCCTGGTCCTTCGCGTCGACGCCGACGAGCGTGATCTTCAGGTGCGGGCCGTCCGTGCCGGCAGCCGCCGCCGGATGCGCGGCCGCGACCGCCTGTTCGACCACGTGATCGGGCGCGCGGTCGCTGGCGGCGGCGAAGGTGGCGGCCGGTGCCGGTACCGGTGCAGTCGCCACGGCAGGCGCGGCAGGCGCGACGTCCGCGGGCGCGCCCGCGCCGCTCTCGGCCTTCAGGCGATCGAGCTTCGCGCAGATCGTCGCGGCAGCCGCCGCGTCCGGTTCCGCGCTCGCGCGATAGTCGACCAGCTGGTCGGACAGCACGTCCTTGGTCTCGAGGAACGCGTCGACCATTTCCTTGGTCAGCGTCAGCTCATGGTTGCGCGCGCGGTCGAGCAGCGACTCGAGGATGTGGGTCGTCTCGGTCAGCGCGGAAAAGCCGAACGTCGCCGCGCCGCCCTTGATCGAATGCGCGGCGCGGAAGATCGCGGCCAGGTCCTCGGGGTCCGGCGAGCCGACGTCGAGGTTCAACAGCAGTTGCTCCATCTGCGCGAGCAACTCGTCCGCTTCGTCGAAAAAGGTCTGGTAGAACTGCGTGATGTCGAGAGTCATGCCCGGTCACCGGTTGGATTCGTCGCGTTCATGTCAGGAGGCGGTCTGCTCGGACAGCGTCGCGACCAGGTCGATCAGCACGGCCGGGTCGATCGGCTTTTCGATCCAGCCGGTCGCGCCCGCGTCGCGCGCGGCGTCCTTGAACGCATCGCTGCCTTCGGTCGTCAGTACGAGAATCGGCGTGTCCGCATACGCGGTCAGCTTGCGCAGCGCCGCGATCACCTCGAGGCCGTTCCTGCGCGGCATGTTCTGGTCGGTCAGCACCAGGTCGTACGGCACGGTGGCCGCCATGTCGAAGCCGGCTTCGCCGTCCGGCGCCACCGTCACGTCGTAGCCGGCCTGCGCAAGCGTCGCCTGCAGCAGCGCACGCATGGTCGCGGAGTCGTCGATGGCGAGAATGGTTCGGATCATGTCGGGCTCCGCAGGACCGCTCCAGGGTGGCTGACCGCCCCCTCGGGGGGCAGCGGACGAAGTGAGCGTGAGGGTTGTTTCATACGCGTCTCGAAATCTTGGAAACGTCAGGGTTTCGGCACCACGGCGACGGCGCTCGCGAGCGCCGGTCGCGCGGCCGGTGCCGGGCCGCCGAGCTGCTGGGCCAGTTGCTTCGAGCCCGCGGCGTCGGCCGACAGCGTCGTGGTCGTCGTGTCGTCGCGCATCAGCGCGTCTTCGGATTTGCGGTTCAGCACGATCACGCTGATCCGGCGGTTTTCCGGATCGAGCGGATCGGCCTTGTTCAGGTTCTGCGTCGACGCGAGGCCGAGCACGCGCAGTACCTTCGACTCGTCCATGCCGCCCGCGATCAGCTCGCGGCGCGACGCGTTCGCGCGGTCGGCCGACAGTTCCCAGTTGCTGTAGCCGCCCTCGCCGCCCGCATACGGCACCGCGTCGGTATGGCCCTGGACGATGATCCGGTTCGGCACGTCGTTCAGCGTCTTGCCGATCTCGCGCAGGATGTCGCGCATGTACGGCTCGACGTGGTCGCTCGACATCGCGAACATCGGCCGCTTCTGCGAATCGACGATCTCGATGCGCAGCCCCATCAGCGTCGAATCGATGCGGATCTGCTGCTTGAACTGGCGCAGCGTCGGATTCGCCTCGATCGCCGCCATCAGCTTGATCTGCAGGTCGTGCAGGCGCGCCTGCTCGAGCCGGTCCTGCGCGCCCTGCGCCTGCGAGCGCGTCCTGTCGTCGCCGGCCTTCGCGACGCGATCGGCGAGCGACGTCGTGCCGTCGGTACGGCGCAGCGTGCCGGCATCGAGGCTCGACAGGTCGCGGCCGCCGCCGTTGATGATGCTCGAGTCCTGCGAGCTGCGATCGCCGCTGCCGAACAGCGCGGCCTTCAGCGGCGTGTTGAAGTACTCGGCGATCCCCTTCAGCTGCACCGGCGTGACCGAGCTCAGCAGCCACATCAGCAGGAAGAACGCCATCATCGCGGTCATGAAGTCCGCATACGCGAGCTTCCAGGCGCCGCCGTGGTGGCCCTTCTTCTGCGGGGCCACCCGTTTGACGACGATCGCGCGATCCTTGCTCTTGCTCATCGAATGCTCCGCGTCACTTCGCCTTCACGCGGCGCACATGCTCTTCGAGCTCGGTAAACGACGGCCGCTCGGTCGAGAACAGCACCTTGCGGCCGAACTCGACCGCGATCGCCGGCGCATAGCCGTTCAGGCTCGCGAGGATCGTCACCTTGATGCACTGGAACATCTTGGTCGACTCGGCGACGCGCTGCTCCGCGAGGCTCGCGAGCGGCCCGATCAGCCCGTACGACAGCAGGATCCCGAGGAACGTGCCGACCAGCGCCTGCGCGATCATCGCGCCGAGCACCGCGGGCGGCTTGTCGGCCGACGCCATCGTGTGCACGACACCCATCACCGCCGCGACGATCCCGAACGCCGGCATTGCGTCGCCGACGCGCATCAGCGCGTGCGCGGGGCCTTCGCCTTCCGCGTGGTGCGTTTCGATTTCCTCGTCCATCAGGCTCTCGATCTCGAACGCGTTCATGTTGCCGCCCACCATCAGGCGCAGGTAGTCGGTCAGGAATTCGACGATGTGGCGATCCGCGAGGATCTTCGGGTATTGCGTGAAGATCGGGCTCTTGTCCGGATCGTCGATGTCGGCCTCGAGCGTCAGCGTGCCTTCCTTGCGGGCCTTCGCGAGCAGCACGTACAGGAGCGCCATCAGTTCCATGTAGACGTCCTTGGTGTACTTCGAGCCCTTGAAGAGCGTCGGCAGCACGCGCAGCGTCGCCTTGATGGTCTTCATGCCGTTGCCGAGGATGAACGCGCCGACGCCCGCGCCGGCGATCATCAGGATCTCGAGCGGCTGGACCAATGCGCCCAGATGCCCGCCTGCCAGCGCGTAACCGCCGAAGACGGACAACAGCGTCACGAGTGTTCCCACGATAATCAGCACTGCCTGTCCCTCACGAATGACCGGCGGGGAGACCGCCGTTAATCAGGTTTACGGCAGTCGGCAGGAAAACTTTGGCGGCCGTGCCGCGACCGCGCGGCGGTGTTTACCAGCAGGCCCCGGCCGGTTCGCGCGGCGCTCGGTGGGCGTGCGGCGGCCGCTCGGCCCCGCCCGGCGGCGCTCAGGCGGCGGCGGTGGCCAGCCCGGCGCGTGCGGCGGCCGCCTTGCGGGTCTTGCCCGCGCGCGACGGCGGCTGGCACAGGCCGCACACGAAACCTTGATGCGGATCATGCGCATGCGCGACGAAATGGCCGCCGCAGCGCGTGCACGGCGTCATCTGCAGCATCCCCGAGTCGAAGAAGCGCACCAGCGTCCACGCGCGCGTGAGGCTCAGCGCGGCCTCGTCGCCGGACAGGTTCACGTGCTCCAGATAGAGCCGGTACGCCTTCACGATCGACTGGATCGGCTCGCAGCGGCCGTGGTCCTGCATGAACCGGTAGATGTTGTAGAACAGCGACGAGTGGATGTTCGGCTGCCACGTCATGAACCAGTCGGTCGAGAACGGCAGCATCCCCTTCGGCGGCGACGCGCCCTTCAGTTCCTTGTACAGCTTGATCAGGCGGTCGCGCGACAGGCTCGTCTCCGCCTCCAGCAGCTGCAGCCTGGCGCCCAGTTCGATCAGTTCGATGGCGAGGGTGATTTCCTTCACCTCGATCACGACGCTTTTGCTTGCCATGGTGAATAACCGTCCGCTTGACGTTGTTCGGATGAATCGCCAATACGCCGCCCGCCGGCGCGGCGCGCCGGGACGAACGCAAGGCGGGGAAGGATCAGCGGACGCTTTCGACCGGCTGGCCGGCCATCAGGATCGCGGAATGCGCATGCGTGACGACGTCGCTGCGGCCTTTGTCGGCGAGCGACGACAGCAACGCGTGATCGTCGAAGCGGAAACGGCACAACATCTGGTTCGATGCCGCGAGCTTCACGGTCTGGGCGAGCGTGAGGTTCGCGAGCACGTCGGCCAGTTCCTGGGAAACTCCCATGCGGAACATGCCCATCGCCTTGTCTTCCCGCAGCAGGCGCTGCGCGAGGAGGAGGTACGACAGGTTGACCTCTTTGATCTCACTGAGCATTTCGCTGGTGGCGCTCATGATTCCCCCGTTAAGAGCTTTTGCTTTGGCCTTTCATTGTGAAAACGTTTGCTCGATCGGGCGCCTGCTGACGCGCTGCCGGCACGTTTATAGTCTTACAGGGCGAATTCTGGCCAAACGGCATTTATGCCGGTATCAGCGAAGTGGCGCACGCCACGCAGGAATTGTCTGTAAACCGTGTAGGAATTTTTCCGACAAGGCGGATTGAAAGGGAACGAACGGCGGGGTGAATGGGGCGCGAATGCGTCGGCGATGCGGTCCCGCATGGGCCGAATCCGGCTGAAGGCCATCCGGCAAGGCTGCCGGAAGTTGAATCGGTAAAAATTATAGTGGTTTTTCATGATAGCGCAACAATTGTGGCGGCTATCTCGCTTTATGTTTTCGCACCCTTTTTATCGGGGTTTTCGCGTATTTCATGGTGTAACAAGCCTTAAGTGTTTGAAAAAACACTCGAACCCCTGAAGGCGATATCGATAATGGACTCAAATGGGCGGCGGCGGGAGCCGCGCCGGCCCGCCCCGCAGCTTGCCGCCCGGCGTCCCGCGCACCCCGCCACGGACCCGGCCACGTACCGCAGACAGCGTGCGTCGGCGAGTTCCGCAACCCTGCAGCGGACCAGCATGCGCGCTCGAGCGCTTTGCGCTGGTCGACACCGGAGAACGTCCATGCGTATTGCCCAGATCGCGCCGCTTTACGAAGCTGTCCCGCCGAAACTCTATGGCGGCACCGAGCGTGTCGTGTCCTACCTCACCGAAGCGCTCGTCGAGCTCGGGCACGACGTGACGCTGTTCGCGAGCGGCGACTCCGTCACGTCCGCCCGTCTCGAGGCGGCATGGCCGCGCGCACTGCGGCTCGACCCGTCGATCCGCGACTCGATGGCGCCCCATATGCGCCTGATCGAGCAGGTCGCCCGGGTCGCGCACGAATTCGACGTGCTGCACTTCCACCTCGACTACCTGCCGTTCCCGCTGATGTCGCGCCTCGACACGCCGTACGTGACGACGCTGCACGGCCGCCTCGACCTGCCGGAGTTGCAGCCGGTGTTCGACGCGTTCCCGGACGCGCCGGTGGTATCGATCTCGAACAACCAGCGCAAGCCGCTGCCGCAGGCCGCCTGGGCCGGCACCGTGTATCACGGGCTGCCCGACACGCTGCTCACGCCGCAACCGGACGTGAAGCCCGAATATCTCGCGTTCCTCGGCCGGATCTGCCCCGAAAAGCGGGTCGACACCGCGATCCGGATCGCCGCGCAAAGCGGGCTGCCGCTGAAGATCGCCGCGAAGGTCGACAAGGCCGACGCCGACTACTTCAAGGAAGTGATCGAGCCGCTGCTCGGCGAGGCGCATGTCGAATTCATCGGCGAGATCAACGAGGCGCAGAAGCCGGCGTTCCTGTCGGGCGCGAAGGCGCTGCTGTTCCCGATCGACTGGCCGGAACCGTTCGGCCTGGTGATGATCGAGGCGATGGCCTGCGGCACGCCGGTCGTCGCGTTCAACCGCGGCTCGGTGCCGGAAGTGATCGAGGACGGCGTGACCGGCTTCATCGTCGAGGACGTGCAGGGCGCGGTCGGTGCGCTGCACCGGATCGACAGCCTGTCGCGCGACGCGATCCGCGCGCGCTTCGATACGCGTTTCAGCTCGAAAGCGATGGCACGGCGCTATGTCGAAACTTACGAATCGCTTTGCGCGACGGCAAAGCGGCCGACCTTGCGTCGCGTCGCGAGCGCGTGACGCCGAAATTCGTCAGAAATATTCGGTGAAATTCGCGCCGAAATCGGCGCGTAAAACCCAAAGGCGCCAAAGAGCCGCAGTCGATGCGGCTCTTTCTTTTTGCGCGCTCATTCGATCAGGAAACGATCGCGGTTTTTCCCGACGATCCAATTCGGCGGCTTGCCGCGCCCGCTCCAGGTTGCACCCGACTTCGGGTCGCGGTATTTCGGGGGCAGCGGTGCCTTTTTCGGCGGACGGCCGCGCCGCGCGCGCTCCGCGAAGCCCAGATCCTGGGCCGTCAGGCCATATTCGGCAATCATTCGCTGGACGTCGGCGATCACCGCCGCCACTTCCTGGCGACGCACGTCATCCGCCTGGGCCTGCAGATCGGCGATCTGCGCCTTGAGTTTCGCGTATTGAGACATTTTTCGGCTCCCTTTTTCCATGATGCGGCGCCGGCAGCTCCGGCCGGAACGCCAACACCCGTTACGTCGTCCGCACTGCCGCCCTGCCCTTCAAAATTAATGCTGTCATCTTTAACCGAATCGGCTATATCGAGAATGCGGACTTATTCTAATAAAAGCCATTCGTCAGCCATTCGAATTTAACAATCGTTGACCCTCACCCAGCCGATTCATTTCCTATAATCCAGACCAATTCGGGGTGACGGAATAAATCATCCGGTCATCCGTTTGTCTTCAACCCACTTGAACGGGATCCTTACATGAATCTTTCTCAGCGTCTGGCTGCAGAGGTATTCGGCACGTTCTGGCTGGTGCTCGGCGGGTGCGGAAGCGCCGTGCTGGCCGCCGCCTTTCCGGGCCTCGGCATCGGCTTCGCCGGCGTCGCACTCGCCTTCGGCCTGACCGTGCTGACGATGGCATTCGCGATTGGCCATATTTCGGGTTGCCACCTGAATCCGGCCGTCAGCGTGGGCCTGACCGTCGCCGGCCGCTTCCCGGCACGCGATCTCGCGCCGTATATCGTTGCGCAGGTCGTCGGCGCGACGCTCGGTGCGTTCGTGCTGTACCTGATCGCGACCGGCAAGCCGGGCTTCGACGTCGTCGGCAGCGGCTTTGCGACGAACGGCTTCGGCGAACGCTCGCCCGGCCACTACTCGCTCGGCGCGGCGTTCATCTGCGAAGTCGTGATGACGGGCTTCTTCCTGTTCGTGATTCTCGGCGCCACCGACAAGCGCGCGCCGGCCGGCTTTGCGCCGATCGCGATCGGCCTGTGCCTGACGTTGATCCACTTGATCTCGATCCCGGTCACCAACACGTCGGTGAACCCGGCCCGCTCGACCGGCCCTGCGCTGTTCGTGGGCGGCGAGGCGATCGGCCAGCTGTGGCTGTTCTGGGTCGCGCCGATCATCGGCGCGGCAATTGCGGGGATCGTCTACCCGCTGATCGCGGGGCGCGACGATGCCGTCGGCCTCGTGCCCGCATCCGCTCGCACTAGCGAATAAAACACTACGGGGTCACGCGAGCAGAGCAGCGAGCCTCACGCTGTCGAACAACACGAGGCAGGTAATTTGAACGGGCGCCGCTGGCGCCCGTTTTTCATGGCCGCTCAGGAAGCGGCGACGCCGTCGAGCGTGCCTTCCAGCGCGAACAGCGTGCGCAGGTGGCGGGCAACGCCCGCATCGAAGTTGTTGCCGATCCGCGGGATGTGCGGCAGGTGCGCGATCAGGTCGGGGTTCGCGTTGTTCATCATGAACGCGTGGCCGGCCGTTTCGAGCAGGTCGATGTCGTTCATGTTGTCGCCGAACGCGATGCAGTGGCCGGCGTCGACGCCGAGTCGCGCGAGCACCGTACGCAGCGCGCGGCCCTTCGACACGTTGGCGGTCATCACTTCGAGACAGTCGGGCAGCGAGTACGTGACGTACAGCGCGTCGCCGAACCGCACGCGCATCTGCTCCGCGACCACCGCCAGATCGGCCGGCTCGCCGATGTACAGCACCTTCGCGATGTCGGCGCCGTCGTGCGCGGCCATGTCGATCACGTCGTACCGGAAGCCCGAATCCTGGTGGAATTCGAGCAGGTGCGGCGCGTCGCGGTCGATCAGCCAGCCGCGGTCGGTGAACAGGTTGACGAT
Organism: Burkholderia sp. SCN-KJ; assembly: GCF_024656005.1. Taxonomy (NCBI): domain Bacteria; kingdom Pseudomonadati; phylum Pseudomonadota; class Betaproteobacteria; order Burkholderiales; family Burkholderiaceae; genus Burkholderia; species Burkholderia sp. SCN-KJ. The sequence goes on along the minus strand of NZ_JANKOG010000047.1, from coordinate 6,186 downwards.
CACGCGCCCGTGCGCACCGGTCACGCCCGGCTGCACGAGGCCGCGGACGATCGCGGGATCGATGTCCTGCGCATGGATCGCCGTGTCGTCCGGCGCATGCACGCGCGCGCCGTTCGACGTGATCAGGTACGGCCGGATGCCCAGCACGTCGCGGATGCCGGCGACGTCCGCGTAGTGACGCCCCGTCGCGATCACGAACTGCAGGCCGTCGCGGTCGAGCCGGCGGACGGTCTCGATCGTGTACGGATCGAGCTGGTGGTCGCTGTTCAGCAGGGTGCCGTCGAGATCGGTGGCGATGACTTTGTACATGGGGACGGGGGAGTGGCGCGCAGGACGCTGCGGAGCCGTCATTTTAACGTCGTGCCCGGGGGCGCGCCGGGTGGTCGGGAAATGGGGGGCGGGTTTCAGGCCGTTCGGGTTTCGGTGCGTCGCTGGTTCGGTCGGGGCAGGCTGTTTGCTCGGTTTGCTCGGTTTGCTCGGTTTGCTCGGTTTGCTCGGTTTGCTCGGTTTGCTCGGTTTGCTCGGTCAGCTCGGTCCAGTTTGTCCGCTCAACGTGCCCGCCCGTCGCTTTACCCGATCAGCCCGATCGGCCCGCCCGGCCAGTTCGGCCCACTCGCCGCACGCCGCCCACGTGCCTCTCTCACCCCGCTTCAGCCGCCCTCAACACCTGCAGCGCGAGCCGCAACGCGCCGTGCGCGGAATCGTCGAGCGGCGCGCGCAGCCGCGCCGCATGGCGTGCCGGCACGGCCGGTGCCAGCGCGTCGGCCAGCCCGCCGCACAGCGCGACCGGCAGCGCCTGCTGCGGATCGAGCGCGTCGATCATCTTGCCGATCTCGTCGCCGGCCTGCGCGATCAGCGCCGCCGCATAAGGATGGTCGCGATGCGCGAACACGATCGGCGCGAGGCGCGCGTAGATCGTCTGGTTCGCATCGCACGACCACTGGACGAGCGCGTCGCGATCGTGCGCGCCCGTTTCCGCGAGCAGCGCGCCGGCAAACGCGTCGCGCGGCACGCGGCCGTCGAGCGCCTGCTGCGCGTACGCGAGCGCGCGCATGCCGAGCCACGCGCCGCTCGCCTCGTCGCCGGACGGAAAGCCGAAGCCGCCTGCGATGCGGCAGTCGCCCGCCGCGTCGAGCGCCGCCGCGATGCTGCCCGTACCGAGCGCGACGATGAGCCCCGGCGCACCGCCGTGCGCGCCGACGACGGTCGTATAGGCGTCGCTCTCGATCGCCAGCGCGTCGAGCGGCGCCTGCGCGCGGAACGCGGCGAGCCACGCGGCATTGTTGACACCCGCGAGCCCGCAGCCGAGCGCGCACTGCGACCAGTCGAACGCGAGCCCCGCCCGCGTGAATGCGTCGGCACAGGCCGCGCCGATCGATGCCCACGCGCGCTCGATGCCAAGGCCGAGCCCCGACGGGCCGCCGCGCCCCTGCGCGAGTTCGCGCCCGTGCCGGTCGGCGAGTACCGCGCGGGTGCCCGTGCCGCCGCCGTCGATGCCGATCGCAAAAAGGAATGCCGTCATGCGTTGATCCTGCTGATTCGAACAGGCGCCAAGCTTAACCGGATCGGCGCCGCGCGCCCATCTGCCGTTCGGCCAGCTATACCGTGAATGGGCGTTCCGCTATGCTGGCACGATCGAATCGACACTGGAACGAGGCTGGCGATGTCGCAGCGGTGCAACTGGGTAAAGACGGAAGCGGATGCTCACTATCACGATACCGAGTGGGGCGTGCCGTCGCATGACGATCGCCATCTGTTCGAAATGCTGATTCTCGAAGGCGCGCAGGCGGGGCTGTCGTGGTCGACGATCCTGAACAAGCGCGCCGGCTATCGCGAGGCGTTCGCCGACTTCGATGTCGACGCGGTCGCGCGCTTCACACCGAAGCGCATCGAGAAACTGCTCGAGAACCCCGGCATCGTGCGCAATCGCGCGAAGGTGGAATCCGCGGTGACCAATGCACGGGCCGTGCAGCGCATTCGCGAGGATCACGGATCGCTCGCACAATTCCTGTGGTCGTTCGTCGACCACACGCCGGTGCAGAACGCGTGGCAGTCGTATCGCGACGCGCCCGCATCGACTGCCCAGTCGGATGCGCTCAGCAAGGCGCTGAAGGAGTACGGCTGCAAGTTCGTCGGCTCGACGATCTGCTATGCGCTGATGCAGGCAACCGGGATGGTCAACGACCACGAGACCAGTTGCCCGTGTCACGCCCAATGCGCTGCGCTCGGCGGCAAGCAGCAGCCGGCACGGCGCCGCAAGGCGGGCTGACGGCGACGAAGCTCACGGGCCGGTCGGCATGGCGCGGACCGGCACGTCAGCACGCGCCGCCAGGTGATCCGCGCAAGGCGAGCCCGAACGCGGCGCCGATTTCCAGGTGAACACGTCGGCGGCCTTGCCCGTTGGCCGCCGGTGGAACCGCCGTGCGGCCGTGCCGCCATTCCACCGTCTGACAGTCGATCGGCCACTTGTCCGCCACGATCTGCAACATTTTCCGGCCCCGAAAAGCAAAACGGCGGAGCGGCTTCTTTCGAAGCACGCTCCGCCGTTTCGCGGCGAACCGTAGACGCTCTTAGTGGAGCTTCTTCGGCAGCATCTGGCTGCGCAGGCGCTTGTGCAGGCGCTTGACGGCTGCTGCCTTCTTGCGCTTGCGGACTGCGGTCGGCTTTTCGTAGGACTGGCGCTCGCGCAGTTCAGCGATCAGGCCATTTTTTTCGATAGCACGGCGAAAGCGGCGAATCGCCACTTCGAACGGCTCGTTTTCCTTCAGAAGAATCGTCGTCATGTCGTTCCTAAATTGCTTAAACGGTCAAAAACGTAGCGGCCAAGCGCCACGCACCGGCCATCCGGGCGTCCCCACAACAGGCGAAACGAGCGGAAATACGGCCTCGGAGGCCGGAAAAGAGAGGCACAAAGCACCGCGGGTACGCTTCACAAGCCGCGTGCAGCGCCGCGTTTGACTGCCAGCAGGAATGCCGCAACGGCATAGGCGTGACAGAAAATCTCAATTCAGCCTGCCATCATATCAGGAAATCACAGACAAAACTATCCTTTTGTCGATTCCGGTTCGCCGCCGCGCGCGGCGCGGCCGTAGACACCGCCCAGCGAGACCGTCGCGCAACCCGGCCGAAATCGCTGCCGGCCATACCGGGCGTGGACTTCGAGGCAGCAGCACGCTTCCGGCCCGAATTTCCTCACACAACCCTCTAAAGTTTTCGCCGGGTGCCGCCGTCAACCAGGAAAGGCGGGCAGCGCCACTCGCGATAAAGCGCAACGCCGAAAACGACCCTGTCTGTACGCGGGCATTTTCCAAAACGAGGAAGCAAATGCTGAACATCAACACCAACATCCTTTCGCTGACGACGCAGACGAACCTGTCGGGCTCGCAAAACGCACTGTCGCAAGCGATCAACCGCCTGTCGTCGGGCAAGCGCGTGAACACGGCAGCCGACGACGCGGCAGGTCTCGCGATCTCGACGACGCAAACCGCCGCGATCAACGCATTGACGCAAGGCGTTGCAAACGCGAACAACGGTATCTCGATGATCCAGACCGCAGCCGGCGCGCTGCAGTCGACCGTCGACAACCTGCAGCGTATCCGTACGCTGGCAGTCGAAGCAGGCGACGGCTCGCTGGACTCGAACGCACGTGCAAACCTGCAAGCTGAAGTCACGACGCGTCTCGGCGAAATCGACCGCGTCGCACAACAAACCACGTTCAACGGCCAGACCATCCTGAGCGCGGCCAGCAACGTCACGTTCCAGGTCGGCGCATCGGCGAACCAGACCGTTGCCGTCGACTTCGGGTCCACCGTGTGGACGAGCACGGGCGGCGGCCTGAGCCTGACCGGCCTGACCGTCAGCGACCAGACGAGCGCACAGTCGGCGATCACGTCGATCGACGCGGCACTGAAGAACGTCAACACGTTCCAGGCAACGCTGGGTGCAGCGCAGAACACGTTCCAGGCTGCGATCTCGACGACGCAGACGCAGGCAACGAACATGAGCGCAGCACGTTCGCAGATCACCGACGCGGACTTCGCGACGGAAACGGCGAACCTGAGCAAGGCGCAAGTGCTGCAGCAAGCCGGCATCTCGGTGCTCGCGCAAGCGAACTCGCTGCCGCAGCAAGTCCTGAAGCTCCTGCAGTAATCGGGAACGTGTGCGCCGGGCGATTCGCCCGCGCGTAAGGCGTCGTCCGCGTTGCGGCGCGCGACGACGCCGGTTCGATTCATCGAACCCGACACATCAGGGAGGCCCGCCTCCCTGCTTGCATTTGATTCGAAGCACGGCCACCCGCCGGAACGCGCGTCACCGCGCAAACGACTGGAGCACCCGCATGACCACGACGAGCACGAGCACAAGCACGACCGATATCGGCAGCCTTCTGGCGCAGGCCGGGCAATCGATCATCAGCGGCGCGACCAATTCGACGCTCGACGTCAATTCGCTCGTGTCGGCACTGGTCACCGCGAAAACGGCCGGTCGGACACAAACCCTCACGACCAAGCAGACGGCGGACAACACCGAGCTGTCGGCGGTCGGCAAGCTGAAATCGGCGCTGTCCGCGCTGCAGACCGCGATCGCCGGTCTCGCGAACGGCACCACGCTGAGCGGCCTCGCGGCCACCGCGAGCGGCAACGGCATCACCGCGTCGGTCAAGAGCGGCGGCGGTGCGGTGGCCGGCTCGTACGCAGTCAACGTCACGCAGCTCGCGACCGCGAACAAGCTGTCGTCGGCGGGCATCACGTCGACGGACACCATCGCGAGCGGTTCGCTGAGCATCACGCTCGGCAGCAATGCAGCATTCAACGTCAACGTCTCGGCCGGCGCATCGCTGTCCGACATCGCGACGTCGATCAATACGACGGCCGGCAACCCGGGCGTCACCGCGTCGGTGATCACCGGTTCGGACGGCCAGCATCTCGTGATCCAGTCGAACAACACCGGCGCGACCAACACGGTGTCGGTGACCGGCACCGGCGTCAACTCCAAGCTCACGTCGGGCTATACGACCGTGACCAAGGCCGCGGACGCGCAGCTGACGGTCGACGGCACGCCGGTGAGCAGCGCGTCGAACAGCGTGTCGGGCGTGCTGACGGGCGTCACGCTGAACCTGACGTCGGCCGCGCTGAACACGACGCAGACGGTCACGCTGGCCCCCGACACCACGGCCACGACGAGCGCGATCAACGCATTCGTCAACGCGTACAACACCTATGTGACGACCGCGCAGTCGCTGTCGTCGTACGATCCGAACACGTCGACCGCCGGCCCGCTGCTCGGCGACTCGATGCTGAACACGATTTCGAACGGCCTCGCGACGTCGATCAGCGGCGGCGTCACGACGGGCAGCCCGAGCACGACTTATTCGCTCGCGGCGATCGGTATCAACCTGCAATCCGACGGCACGCTGCAGGTCGACTCGACCGCGCTGAACACCGCCCTCACGTCGAACAGCCCGGCCGTCGCCGCGCTGTTCAACACGACGAACGGCGTCGGCCAGACGCTGAACAACCTGGTCAACACCTACACGCAGAAGAACGGGCTGATCGACCAGCGCACCACGGCGCTCAACACCGACCTGAAGAACCTGTCCGACCAGGCGACGCAGTTGAAGAACTACTCGGATCAGCTGACCTCGCAATACAACGCGCAGTTCACCGCGCTGAACAACCTGATGGCGACGATGGCGAACAACACGAAGTACCTGACCCAGCTGTTCGGCGGCACGAACAGCGCAGGAACGCTCGCCACCAACAAGTAAGCGGCCCTTTCGCACGACGCATACGCATCCGGACGACGACCATGACGACCGAAACGCTGAATCAAGCGCTCCACCTGACCGAGGCGATGCAGTCGGCCACCGCGCTGCGCGACTGGGAGCGCGTCGCGGCGCTGGCCGACGCGCGCTCGCCGCTGCTGATGGGCCTGTCGCCCGAACAGACGCCGGACGCGCTCGACACGATCCGTCGAATCATGGACATCGATGCGTCGATCGCGCGGGACGCGCAGGCCGATCGCGACCGGCTCGCGCAGCAGTTCACCGAATCGCGCGACCGGATCCGCGCAGCCGGCCTCTATCAGGCGACCGGCATGCTGTAAGTCATTCCACGAACAACAACGCGCGCCGCCGTCGAGCGGGCGCCGATGTCGTAGCATCGAGCCGCCTTCGGGCGGCTATTTTTT
>NZ_JANKOG010000046.1:0-28602 GCF_024656005.1 Burkholderia sp. SCN-KJ | reverse complement strand
AAAAGAAAGCGGCGGCGAAACCGCGTGCCGCATGCAGCACAAGCGGCCCGCACGGCGCGCGGTGCATGCGGCCGTTTCACCGGTGAAATCGCGGCAGGCTGCGACACGCGCCGCGCGCCGCACGCCGCGCCCTGCCCGCCGCGGCACGGCGGACCAACCGTCGCCGACGGCGATCCGGCCACCGTCCGGCCGGCCGTACCGTCACGGCAACGCGACCGTACGGCACGCTAGCGGCGTCCGCCGGCCGCCCCGTCCCGATGCATTAAAATGACGCCCTGACGATTTCACTGCGCGAACCCTCCCGATGGCCTCCAATCTCCACGACCTGCCCGACAGCCCCTGCATCGGCGTGTGCTCGACCCTCTTCGACGAAGTCTGCAAGGGCTGCGGCCGCACGGCCGGCGAAGTGTCGAACTGGGTGTTCCTGAGCGACGACGAGAAGCGGGCGGTGTGGGAGCGCATTACGCGCGAAGGCACCGCGATGCGCTTCCAGTACGACAAGCTGTAAACCGGCCGCACAAAAAAAGAGCGGCATGCCGACTGCCATGCCGCCAACCCCAACTCTGTTCTTGTCCGCGAACCGTTAGAACTTCATCCCGACGCCCACGCCGACGATCAGCGGATCGATGTGCAGCGTGCCGATGCCCTTGTCGCCGAGCGTCGCATCGGTGCTCATCCAGATCTTCTTCACGTCGACGTTCATGAACACCTTCTTCGTCAACTGCACGTCGACGCCGAACTGCAGCGCCGGACCGAAGCTGCTCTTGTTGATCGACACGCCTTCCCCGCCGACGTTGAGCCCGTTGTTGTAGAAGTACGTGTAGTTCAGGCCCGCGCCGACGTACGGACGCACCTTGCCGGCATGGTTGAAGTGGTACTGCAGCAGCAGCGTCGGCGGCAGCACGCCCACGCCGCCCAGGTTGCCGAGGCTCGAGGTCATCTGGTGCCGCGACGTGCCGAGGATCAGCTCCACGCCCAGGTAGTCGCGGATCATGTAGGTGAAGTCGAGCTCCGGCACGATCGCGTTGTTCACGCCGGTATTGATCGCGCCGAGCGTGTCGCTCGCGCGCTCGTTCGGCTGGATGCTGATCGCGCGCAGGCGGACCAGTACGTCACCCTGGTTGATCCCGTCGCCCGGCGACGCCGCGTGCGACAGCGTGGGCATCGTGACCAGACTCGCCGCGACGGCGGCAGCGGTGACACATGTTCGAATCGTTTTATGCATGGTAAAGACCCCTGAAGAATGCATTCCATTTTCCTCGTAGGGTCTTTTCGTCGTTTTGATATCCGTCAAGCCAGCGTAAACCTCGGACGGTTTGTCGCAGTCGCCGCGGCACGGCCCGTCAGCAGCAGGTCGAGCAGATCGCGCACGCTGCGGATCGCGTTGCCGAACGGCAGCGCTTCGCGGCCGCGGAAGAACAGGCCGTTCGCGACGTCGCCTCGCAACGCGGCCGCGAGCCGCGTGTCGATGCAGAAATGGCCGAACTTTTCGATGCCGTCGCGCAACCCGCAGACGCTCAGGCACTCGAGCGCGGTCGGGCAGCGCTGCCTGAACGCGCCGAGCTTGTCGCGAATGCGCGTTTCGTTGCGCAGGTAGCGATCGAGCCACGGTGTCTTCACCGCGCGCGCCGGCAGCCCCGTCACGCTGACGAATTCGACGACGTCGTCGGGCAGCGCGTCGGCCAGGACGCGCTTGAAGTTCGGATGCGCGTCACCTTCTTCCGTCACCGCGAACGGCGTTCCGACCTGCACGCCGTTCGCGCCGGCCGCGAGCGCCGCACGCACCGTGTCGTGACTGTTGATCCCGCCCGCGACGATCAGCGGGATCGTGTCGCGCGCCACGCCGAGCGACGCCATCACCTGCGCGGCCTCGTCGAGCACGCGCTCGAAATCGAAGCGCGCATCGTGCATGTCGTCGATCTGCGTGACCCCGAGGTGGCCGCCCGCATGCGCGGGATGCTCGATCACGATCGCATCCGGCAGCCGCCCCTTCTTCATCCACTTCTTCAGCACCAGCGCGATCCCGCGGCTGTCCGACAGGATCGGGATCAGCGCGATGTCGCGCCCCTGCGTGAGATCGGGCAGATCGAGCGGCAGGCCAGCGCCCATCACGATCGCGTCCGCGCCTTCGTCGCACGCGACGCGCACGTAGTCCGCATGCGCGCGCACCGCCTTCATCACGTTGACCGCGATCATCCCGCGGCCTTCGCCGTAGGTCTTCGCGAGGCGAATCTCGCGCGCGAGCGCGTCGAGGTTCGCGGCCTCGAGCGTCGCGCGGTCGGGATTCGCGCGGCAGCGCGCGAGCAGGTCCGCGTGGTGGTGACGCAGGTCGATGCTCGCGATCGTGCCGAGCGCGCCTTCGCGCGCGACGCTGCCCGCGAGGCGGTGCGCGGAGATGCCGACGCCCATGCCGCCCTGCACCACGGGCAGCAACGCGCGGCCGCGAATCGTGAGCGGCGGGAAGGAAGTGCGTGCGGTCATCTGAACCTCGTCGAAACATCGGAAATCGGAAACGCGATGATCGACGATCCACCGACGCGCATCTTGACGGCCGTCAATAAAGAAACGGCACGCGAGCGTGCCGTTTCGGGTCAGGCGCGGTGCGACGCTCAGGCCGGATTCGCCGGCTTGAGCTGCATCGACTTGTATTCGAGATACTCTTCGAGCCCGTACACGCCGTTCTCGCGGCCGTGCCCCGACTGCTTGTAGCCGCCGAACGGCGCGGCGCTGTTCCACGTGCCGCCGTTGATGTCGACCTGCCCCGTGCGGATGCGGCGCGCGACGCGCATCGCGCGTTCGTCGCTGCCCGCCCACACCGCGCCGCCGAGCCCATAAGGCGAGTCGTTCGCGATGCGCACGGCTTCGTCTTCGTCGCGATACGTGATGATCGACAGCACCGGCCCGAAGATTTCCTCCTGCGCGATCGTCGATTTCGGATCGACGCGGCCGAACACCGTCGGCTTCACGAAGAAGCCCTTCGCGAACCCTTCCGGCAGGCCTGTGCCGCCCGTCACGAGTTCCGCGCCGTCGTCGATCCCGCGCTGGATGTAGGCCTGCACGCGCTGCTGCTGCACGGCCGATGCGAGTGCGCCGAGGCGCGTCGTTTCCTGGCGCGGGTCGCCCGCGACATACGCTTCGGCCGCCGCCTTCGCGAGCGCGCGCGCCTCGTCGTAGCGCGCTTGCGGCACCAGCATCCGCGTGTGCGCCGAACAGGTCTGGCCCGCGTTCAGATAGCACGCGTTGACCGTGCCCTTCACCGCCGTCGCGAAATCGGCATCGTCGAGAATCACCGACGCCGACTTGCCGCCCAGTTCGAGCGCGACGCGCTTCACGCCCGCGGCCGCGAGTTCGGCCACGCGCTTGCCGGCGCGCGTCGAGCCCGTGAACGACACCATGTCGACGTCCGGATCGGTCGCCAGCACCTCGCCGACGACCGGGCCGTAACCGCATACGAGGTTGAACACGCCCGGCGGCAGGCCCGCTTCGTGAATCGCCTCCGCGAGCATGAACGCGTTGAGCGGCGCGACTTCGGACGGCTTCAGGACGACCGTGCAGCCGGCCGCGAGTGCCGGCGCGACCTTCAGCGTGACCTGGTTGAGCGGGTAGTTCCACGGCGTGATCGCCGCGACGACGCCGACCGGTTCGCGCACCACCAGCGAGTTGCCGACCGTCGCCTCGAATTCGAACGATTCGGCGAGCTTCGCGTATGCCTTCCAGTTGTAGATCGGGCCACCGACCTGGATCGCACGCGACAGCTTGATCGGCATCCCGACTTCGCCGGTGATCGACTGCGCGAGTTCCTCGCTGCGCGCCTGCAGACGCTCGACGATCTTGCGCAGGTAGCCCGCGCGCGTCGCGGCCGGTGTCGCGGCCCACGCGTCGAACGCCGCGCGCGCCGCGCGGATCGCGTCCTGCGCGTCGGACGCGACGCCCTCGGGAATCCGGCCGATCACGGCCTCGGTGCCCGAATCGATCACGTCGATCGTGCCCGTTCCGGCCGGCTTGCGCCATGCACCGTCGATGTAGAACTGGTTGTAGATTTTCATCGCTTCCTGTCTCCCGGAAAACGGCCATTCTAACGAGTGTGGCGCGGCCCGGCGATGACGCCGAACCGGACCGCGAGCGCTGCCGAACGGTCCGCACGGACGCCGGCGAACGGGTGCCGGATGCCGGCTGCCCGCGGCTGCAGCATCCGCGCCACGCCGGCACGCCACGAGGCCGCACGACGTGGCCCGCATCGTGCTATGTTTTTAGTATCGGCGCCGGCCGCTGCAGGCCGCGCCCCCGGAATCGATGCCTTCGTGAGCGCTGCCATGACCGACGTATCCCATATCCTCGGCTCGCAAGATCGCCTGGAGCTGCTGTGCTGGCTCACCTGCGGCAATCTCGGCGCGTTTTACCTGAACGAAACCTGGCCGGACGCATCGTTCCAGGTGCAGGCCGCGCACCGCTGGCTCGACCGCCATCACCGGCAGGCCGACTGGCTCGCGATCGCGAAGCTGGCCGCGCTGGCGCAGGACATCGCAAAGCGGCACGCCGACTTCGTCGACGCGTCGTGGGCGCGTGACGCGGTCGAGGAAATCGTCGATACCGACGATCTCGATTACCGGGCGAAACTCGTGCAATGGGTGTACGAAGACTGCTGCAAGGCGCTCGCCGACAAGCGGCTCGCGGATTGACGCGACGGGCGCCGGGCGGCACGCTAGATAGTGCGCCTGTTGGGTTCGCGGCGCCTGCCGGCCGGAAACGGCGCCGCCGCGTCGAATCGTCATCGAGGGTGCCGCACCCGACCTGACATTTCCCCTTCAATGGCCGTCGTGCCGATCCGGTAACGGCGAACATCTGCCCGGATACGAAAAAACCCGCCAGGCTTGCACCTGGCGGGCTTCCGGTACATCAGGTCGGGCATGGCCGCCCGGGCAATTACTCCTGCCCCTGACTCGTCAGGAACTCCTCGTAATTCCCGCCGAAGTCGAACAGCGTGCCGTCCGTGCGCACTTCGATGATCCGGTTCGCCAGCCCGCTCACGAATTCGCGGTCGTGCGACACGAAGATCAGCGTGCCTTCGAACTGCTCGAGCGCGATCTGCAGCGACTCGATCGACTCCATGTCCATGTGGTTGGTCGGCTCGTCCATCAGCAGCACGTTGTGGCGGCCGAGCATCAGCTTGCCCCAGATCATGCGGCCCTTCTCGCCGCCCGACAGCACCTTCACCGACTTCTTGATGTCGTCCGACGAGAACAGCAGGCGGCCCAGCGTGCCGCGCACCATCGTTTCGTCGTCGCCGTCCTTGCGGTACTGGTCGATCCAGTCCATCAGCGTGATGTCGTTCGGGAACTCCTCGTACGTATCCTGCGGCATGTAGCCGACGTTCGCGTTCTCCGACCACTTCACCGTGCCGTGATCGAGTTGCAGCGCGCCGAGCAGCGAACGCAGCAGCGTCGTCTTGCCCGCGCCGTTCTCGCCGATGATCGCGATGCGCTCGCCCGGCTGCACCGACAGGTTGAAGTTCTGGAAGATCGTGCGCTCGTACTTCTTCGTGATGTCTTCGGCGACCACCGCGACGTTGTGCAGCTTCTTCTCGAACTCGAAGCGGATGAACGGGTTCTGACGCGACGACGGCTTGAATTCCTCGATCTTGATCTTGTCGATCTGCTTCGCGCGGCTCGTTGCCTGGCGGGCCTTCGACTTGTTCGCCGAGAAGCGGCGCACGAAGTCCTGCAGCTCGGCCACGCGTTCCTTCGCGCGCGCGTTCGCCGCGGCCTGGCGCTCGCGCGCCTGTGCCGATGCGAGCATGTAGTCGTCGTAGTTGCCCGGCCAGACCTTCAGCGTGCCGTAGTCCATGTCGGCCATGTGCGTGCACACCGAGTTCAGGAAGTGACGATCGTGCGAGATGATGATCATCGTCGAGTTGTACTCGTTGAGCGTGTGCTCGAGCCAACGGATCGAGTTGATGTCCAGGTTGTTGGTCGGTTCGTCGAGCAGCAGCACGTCCGGCTTCGAGAACAGCGCCTGCGCGAGCAGCACGCGCAGCTTCCAGCCCGGCGCGACGTCGGCCATCGTGCCGTTGTGGAACTTCTCCTCGATGCCGATGCCGAGCAGCAGCGCGCCCGCGCGCGCCTCGGCGTCGTAGCCGCCGTATTCGGCGAACTTGCCTTCGAGCTCGGCCGCGTGCATGTAGTCGTCGTCGGTGGCTTCCGGGTTCGCGTAGATCGCGTCGCGCTCGGTCATCGCGGCCCACATTTCGGTGTGGCCCATCATCACGACGTCGAGCACGCGCACGTCTTCGTACGCGAACTGGTCCTGGCGCAGCTTGCCCAGGCGCACGTTCGGCTCCAGCGCGACGTTGCCGGCGCTCGGCTCGAGGTCGCCGCCCAGGATCTTCATGAAGGTCGACTTGCCGCAGCCGTTCGCGCCGATCAGACCATAGCGGTTGCCCTCGCCGAATTTGACCGAGATATTCTCGAACAAGGGCTTCGGCCCGAATTGCATCGTGATGTTGGCAGTAGAAAGCACGGCAGGTCCCGTAAGAGAGAAATCGACGGAAAACCGTGTATTTTAGCAGGTGTCGGAGAAACTGCCGACCGCACTGTTCCGGCCCCGCCAGCCGGGCCGCCGCGCGCGGCGCCGGCGCCTCCCTTCGGGTGCGCTACTTGCCTTCCTTCGCCGCGCGCTTCTGCGCCGCCTTCTCCTTCATTTGCCCGAACAGCTCCGCGCACGGCACGTCGCGGTTGTTGCTCGGCGCGATCAGCGGAACCAGCGCCGCGAACGGGTTGATCAGGCCGAGCCCGACCATCGCGCCGGCGCGCAGCGCGAGCGCGCCCGCGTCGACGCCGACCTTCGGGTTCTTGAACGTGCCCTTCGCATACAGCGGCGAGCGCAGCGAGAAGACCCGGAAACCCTTCGTGTGCGGGTGGATCTTCAGGTCGATCGATTCGTCGCGCAGGTTGACCGGGCCGTCGACGTTGATCAGCGCATCGTCCGTATCGAGCGCGAACACCTTCGGGTCGAGCATCCCGTCGGTCGCGACGAAGTCGATCGCCGCGCAGTTGATGTTCACGTCGCGGGTGCCGAACAGCTTCTCGTAGACGACGTTCGCGACGTTCAGCCCTGCCGCCTCCATCAGCAGCAGGCTGATGCGGCCATCCGTGATGAGCGCCTTCACTTCGCCGGTCGAGGTACCCGCGAGCGCGGCCGGCGAGTTGCCGGTCGCCGACAGCGACGCGTCGCCGTTGATCTCGCCGAGCGCGGTCTGCATCACCTTCTGCGTCGGGAACAGCTGCTTGAGCCTCAGGTGACGCGCGGACAGCGTGAAGCGGCCCTTGAGCGGCGTGCGGCTGCCGTCGAGATGCGCGGTCGTCGCGAGCGTGCCGCCCGCGACGCCGAACTTCAGCGGCTCGAGCGTCAGCACGCCGTCCTGCAGCAGAACGTGCGTGTACAGGTCGGTAATCGGCAGTTGCGGGCTCTTGATCAGCTTGCGGCCGGTGAACTTCACGTCCGCGTCGATCGCGCTCCAGCGCTCGGTGCGGAACCTCGAAACCGGCAGCACGCGATCCGGCGGCTGGCGCGTCGTGTCGCCGCGCTTCGCCTTGCTCGCGGCCGTGTCGGCGCCGATCACCGGCGCGAGGTCGGAGAACTGCAGCAGTTTCGACTCGAGCTCGCCCGACAGCTTCGGCCGCGGCTCGCGCTGCGCCCAGGTGAGCGTGCCGCGCAGATCGCTGCCGCCCACGCGGCCGTTGAAGTCCTCGTAGCGGAACGTGCTGGCGCCCTGCTTGATGTTGCCGATCAGCCGCCCTTCGGTCGCATACGGCGGCGTGTCGGGCAGCGTGATGCCGGTAATCTGGTAGAGGTGCGACATCGACGTGCCCTGCAGCCATAACCGCAGGTCGAGCGCCGCGAGATGCATCGGGTCGGTCAGCGTGCCGACGATCGCGAGCCGCGTGTCGCCGGCCTTCACGTCAGCCTGCAGCGGGAACGGCTGCGTCGACCTCTCGATCGCCAGCACGCCGCCCACCTTGCCGGTGCCGCTGATCGGCACGTTCTTGTAGCGGCCGTCGACCTTGAGCCCGAACGCATAGGTCGGGCCGGACGGCTTCGCGGGCGCGGCGGCCGCCGACGCCCCGGATGCCCCGGATGCACCTGACGCACCGCTCGCGCCGGATGCCGGCGCGGCCGTCGATGCAGAGGAAACCGAAGTAGCCGGAGCGGCGCCGGACACCCCCGACGCCGCAACGGCAGACGCCCCGCTCGCCGCCTGCGGCGCCGACGCACCCGATGCGGCTTGCGCATTCGCCTTCGCGCTCAATTGCGCGGCGCCGTGCTTGCCGACGCGCTGGGCCGATGCCGCACGCGACCTCTGTTCCTGTTCCTTCAGCACGTCGCCGAGCGGAATCGGCTGGCCGAGCGTATCGATCGCGACCGTGAGATCGGCCTTCGTGATCGCATCGCGATACGTGACGATGCCCTTCGCGAACCCGAAGCTGTCGAGCCGCACCTTCCACGGCGACGGCTGCGCTGATTGCTTGAACTGGAAGGTCCACGTATTGCGGCCGTCGGCGAGCCGCTCGAGGTCGACCGCGGGATTGACGACATCGATCGACGGAATGACGATTTCATGCGCGAGGAGCGGCAGGATGGCGAGATCGAAATGCGCGGCATCGACCGTGACGAACCTGGGCCCCTTCGCCCAGTCCGGATTGCCGATCTCGAGTTGCGTGGCCGAGAAGCTCGGCCAGGGTACCCATGCGCGCCAGCCGGTCTCGCCGTCCGGCCGACGCCAGCCGACCTTGAGATCGCCGTTGATCGCAAACGAACGGCCAAGCGCGGTACTCACATGTTCGTTGACCCACGGTTTCGCGCGGTTCCAGTCGAACGTGACGATAAAAATGCCGGCGGCCGCGATGATCAGTGCGACGATGCAGACGATCCATGCAGCCGATTTGCCGATGGCTCGGGCTAGCGTCATGGCGATTCCGTTGTTGTTATGCAAGTGTGCACGCCATGTCGGGCCACGTGTGTGAAGGAACGAAGCACGACACTGGCGGCTTTTCAATCTGTATTATGACGCACGCTCCGACAACGCCTCGGCGCCATTAACGCTTTTTTTCATTTGTGACATGACAGCCCCGACCGGTCTCATCGATGCGCAGCACATCACGCGCCGCGACGCCAGCAGCGGCAAGACATTGCTGGCGCCGACCGACTTCAGCCTCGCCGCGGGATCGCGAATTGCTATCACCGGACCATCGGGTTCCGGCAAGAGCGTGCTGCTGCGCGCGCTCGCGCTGCTCGATCCGCTCGACGGCGGTCAGATCCTGTGGCGCGGCCAGCGGATCAGGCGCGGCGCGATTCCGCGCTACCGGCGCAGCGTCGCCTACGTGCGCCAGCGACCCGCGCAGATGGACGGCACCGTCGAGGCGCAATTGCGCTATCCGTACTCGCTCGCGATCTATCGCGACGCGACGTTCGACCGTGCGCGCGCCGAAGCGCTCGCGGCCCGCGCCGGTCGCGGCGCCGATTTTCTCGACAAGCGCGCGAGCGAACTGTCGGGCGGCGAAGCGCAGATCACCGCGCTGCTGCGCGTGCTGCAACTCGACCCCGACGTGCTGCTGCTCGACGAGCCGACGTCCGCGCTCGACCCCGACTCCACGCGCGCGATCGAAGCGCTCGTCGGCGCCTGGTTCGACGCGGCCCCCGATGCGCGCGCCTGCATGTGGATCTCGCACGATCCGGCGCAGGCCGCACGGATCGGCACGATGCGGCTCGTGATGCAGGCCGGCGTGCTGCACGCCGCGAGTACGACGGAGGCGGCACGATGAGCCCGGCACTGCAGGATCTGAGTCTCGTCGACGTCGGCATCGCCGCCGCGCTCGTCGCGGTCAACGGCGCGATCTCCGCGGCGCTGTCGCTCGGCCTCGGGCGCAAGCTCGCGCTCGCCGCCGTGCGCACCGTCGTGCAGCTGCTCGCGATCGGCTACGTGCTCGGCTGGGTGTTCGGCCATCCGCACTGGACCGTCGTGCTGCCGCTGACCGCGTTGATGACGCTGATCGCGGGCTTTGCGGGCGCCGGCCGCGGCAAGCGCACGTATCGCGGACAGCGCGTCGACAGCATCGCGTCCATCTGGTTCAGCAGCTGGGTCGTCGCGGCGATCGGGCTGTTCGTCGTGATCCGCATTCATCCGTGGTACACGCCGCAATATGCGATCCCGATCCTCGGGATGATCCTCGGCAATACGCTCACGGGCGTGTCGCTCGGCGTCGAACGGATGATGGAGGAACTGACGGCACGGCGCGACCGCGTCGAGACCGCACTCGCGCTCGGCGCGACGCGCTGGGAAGCCGCGCAGGACGCCGCGCGCCAGGCCGTGCGCGCGGGCATGCTGCCGACACTCAACCAGATGGCCGTCGTCGGCGTCGTGAGCCTGCCGGGGATGATGACCGGCCAGGTGCTGGCCGGCCAGTCGCCGCTGCAGGCCGTGCGCTACCAGATCGTGATCATGTTCCTGATCGCCGCGGCGTCCGCGCTCGGCACGGTCGGCGCGGTGCTGATGACGTATCGCCGTTTGTTCTCCGCCGATCACCGCTTTCTCGCATCGCGGCTCGAGGAACGCGCGCATTGATGCGCGGCGCCGCGACCCACGCGGCGTTTGCGCGGCGTGCGGTCAGCGGGCGCTACGGCGTCTGCCGAGGGCCTGGCGCAACGCGGCCGTGACATCGGCGTCGGGCGTCAGCCCGTCGACCGACGCGACGAGCCGCACCGCGCGCGGTGTCGTCACATAGGCCTGCGCGCCGACATAACCGCCGCTGCCGGCCGAGCGCGTCGTGACGACGAGCGCCTGCGGCGCACGCGCACCGAGGTCGGCCGTGAAGGCGTCGGCGACGGTGCCGTCACGCGCATGCAGCACACCGGTTACGTAGTCGTCCGTATCGAAGCCGGGCGCGGCATGCGCGGTCGAATACACGCGCACCGCATAGCTGCCGGTCGAGCACGGTTCGAGTGCGCCGCTCGACACGACGGCGACCTGCTGTCGCGACGGCAGCTCGACTTTCTTCGCGAAGCTGCAATCGTCGGCCGCCTGCGCATGGGTGGCGACGAACGCAGCGGCCGACAGCAGCGCGCGCATGCAATGTTTCATCGGGATGTCGTTCGGGGAAGAGGGAGAAGCCCACGAGGATAGCGTGACATCCGCATGACGTCACGCGCGTCGCAGGGCGAATGGCCGCGCTGTCGGTGCGCGCCGGACGTGACGCACGTCAAACCTCAAACAACGGGAATGCCCGAAGCCGCGCGCCACGAAACCGTCACGCGCGGCCCTGCCCGGATCACCGGATACGCATCGCGGTTGGTTGCGCACGCACCGGACGTCTTGCCGGCCCGCGCGCACCGCTCAGCGCTTGATCGACACCGTCACTTTCGTGCCGTCGCTCAGCGAGACGGACTTCGACCCGCCATTGGTCGAAATCGACACCCACTTGACCTGGCTCACCGACACGACATCCGGGCACTGCAGCGACTTGCCGCCCGCGCTCACGTTGCGCGTGCCTTTCGGCGCGGCCGCCTGGAAGCTCATCTGCACGTTCGCGATCCCCTTCGCGTCGACCGACGGCGCGAGCCGCACCTGGGTCTGGCGCACCATCGCGCCGTTCGCGTCGCGCGGCAGGTTGTCGGCGTTCGGGCAACCGTCCGGCATCGCGACCGCGCCGCCCGGCGGCACCGACTTCCAGTTGAAGTCGTCCGTTTCGCCCGAGCGGATCTTGCGGGTCTCCTGCGTATTGCCGAAGGTCTTCGAATCGACCTTGACGGTGTATTCGAGCTGCCCTGTCCCGCCGCCCTTCAGGCTGCCCTTGACCGGCGGCGCCGCGAATACGCTCGCGCTGACGCACGCCGCCGCGAACACGGCAGACCACGATGCGGCGACTGACAAGCTGCGTTGGCTCATGCTGACCTCCTTGTAATGCGGCGGCACGCGCGTGCCGCGCGGTTTTCGATGCATGATGCGTTGCCAGTCTACCGCCAAGCGGCATGCAATGCGCCGCAAACGCATCGGGTGTTACCCCGCTTGCGTTCGCGACGCGGCATCCCGTACGCGCGACGCCGGCGCTCGGGAACACGCCGGGCAGACCCAGGTTTTCCGCCCCGAAGGAAATCCCCTTGGGGGATGCCCATCGGCGCCTGGCGCGAAGCGACGGGTCTGCGGCGCTCAGAAGCCGCTCAGAACCAGCTTGCCGATCGCGCGCCCGGCTTCGAGCAGCTGATGCGCGCGCCGCACGTTCGCGGCGTTGATCGTGCCGAGCTGTTCGCCGAGCGTCGTGCGCAGCGTGCCGCCGTCGACGAGCCGCGCCACCTCGGTCAGGATCTTGTGCTGCTCGATCATGTCCGGCGTCTCGAACATCGCGCGCGTGAACATGAATTCCCAGTGAAACGCGGCGCTCTTCGCCTTCAGTTGCTCGACCGGAATCGGCTTCTCGTTCTCGACGATCGTGCAAATGCCGCCCTGCGGGCGAATGACTTCCGCCGCGGCAGGGAAATGACGGTCCGTGTCGTTGAAGATCAGCACGTAGTCGACGCTCGGATGGCCGATGTCACGCAGTTGCGCGGGCAGGTCGCCGAAATGATCGACCACGTCGTCCGCGCCGAGCGAGCGCACCCATTCGGCCGACGCCGGCCGCGACGCGGTCGCGATCACGCGCAGCCCGGCGAGCGTCTTCGCGAGCTGGATCGCGATCGAACCCACCCCGCCCGCGCCGCCGATGATCAGCACCGACTTGCCCGCGTCGGCGCCCTGCGGCGACACGCGCAGCCGGTCGAACAGCGCCTCCCAGGCGGTCAGCGCGGTGAGCGGCAACGCGGCCGACGCTGCGAAATCGAGCGAGCGCGGCTTGAGCGCGGCGATCCGCTCGTCGACCGCGTGGAATTCGCTGTTCGCGCCGGGCCGCGTGATGCTGCCCGCGTAGAACACCTCGTCGCCCGGCCGGAACAGCGTGACCTCGGCACCGACCGCGACGACCGTGCCGGCCGCATCCCAGCCGAGCACGCGCGGCGTCTCCTCGACCTGCGGTTTCGGCGCGCGCACCTTGGTGTCGACCGGGTTCACGGAGATCGCCTCGACCTTCACGAGCAGGTCGCGCGGGCCCGGCACCGGTTGCGGCAGTTCCACGTCGACGAGCGCCTGCGGGTCGTCGATCGGCAGGTAACGGGTCAGTCCAACGGCTTTCATCACGAAACTCCTTCAGGGAAATCGGGCGGGCCGCGGCGCAGCCCCATGCATGCCATCGTAGGCGCCCCGATCATTTGAGAAAACCGCTATATTTCCTGAAACATTTTCAGGAATTTCAGAATAATGGCATCCGATCCGATTCCCGCCCCCGACAAGCCGCTCGACCTGCTCGACGTCGGCCTGTTCGTGCGCGCCGCGCTGCTCGCGAACGTGAGCGCGGCCGGGCGCGAGTTCGGCGTATCGGCCGCGGTCGCGAGCGCGCGCATCGCGCAGCTGGAGCGCCAGCTCGGCGCGCGTTTGCTGCATCGCACCACGCGCCGCATCAGCCTGACGCAGGACGGCGAAGTCTTCATGGCCCGCGCCGAGGCGCTGCTGTCGGCCGCCGACGCCGCGCGCGCCTCGGTCGGCCACGGCCGCAGCGAGCCGTACGGGCGGCTGAAAGTGTCGATGTCGTCGTCGTTCGGCCGCCAGCACGTCGCGCCCGTGATTCCCGCGTTCCTGCGCCGCTACCCGTCCGTGTCGCTCGACCTGCGGCTGTCCGACGAGATCGTCGACCTCGTCGACGACGGCTACGACGTCGCGATCCGCCTCGGCGCGCTGAAGGATTCGACGCTGGTCGCACGCAGGCTCGCCACGAACCGGCGCGTGCTGTGCTGCTCGCCCGCGTATCTCGCCGAACACGGCACGCCGCGCCATCCGGCCGACCTCGCGCAGCACGAATGCGTGATCCTCGGCGACCAGCGCGACTGGTCGTTCGTCACGCCGCAAGGCCCGCTCACCGTGCGGGTCGGTGGCCGGCTCGTCGCGAGCAACGGCGAAGCGATCCGCGAAGCGCTCGTCGACGGCTTCGGCATCGCGATCAAGTCGACCTGGGACGTCGGCCCACTGCTCGCGAGCGGCGCGCTCGTCACCGTGCTCGACGACTACCCGTTCGCGAACGACGTCGCGATCTGGGCCGTCTATCCGAGCCGCGCGCACGTGCCGTTGAAGACGCTCGCGTTCATCGCGTTCCTGGCCGAACACTTCGGCGATCCGCCTTACTGGGATCGCGACCGGCAATCGCACGAATAGCCCGAATAGCCCGCACCGTCCGCCGGATCGCCGTGCGCGCGGCACCCGGCACGGCGCCCGCGCCGGCTCCCGGCGTCGATCCGGCCGCGCCCGGATACCAACCGGCTACAATGGCGCGTTCGCGACGCAACGGCCCGACGCCGAACGGGGCCCGCGTTCGCAGGCGGCCGCATGCCGGCCGCGCACGCGTTTCATTCGCTTCCTATCATTCCGTCATGACCCACAACCTCGTCATCCAGAGTCTCGCGCCGTTGTCGGACGCGCATCACAAACCGCTGCTCGCGCTGTCGCGCGGCACCCGCATCGTGCAGACCGACGATCACGCGCTGCGCATCGAAAACGCCAACCCAACGCAGCGTCTCGACATCGACGCGTACTGCGGCACGCATGCGCTCGACTTCGGCTTCGTCGAAGCCGGCCGCGCGTTGAGCGATTTCGGGCTCGTCGTGATGGACATGGACTCGACGCTGATCACGATCGAATGCATCGACGAGATCGCCGATTTCTGCGGGCTGAAGACGCAGGTCGCCGAGATCACCGAAGCGGCGATGCGCGGCGAGATCCGCGACTTCAACGAAAGCCTCACGCGCCGCGTCGCGCTGCTCGCGGGGCTCGACGCGCAGGCGCTCGAGCGCGTGTACGAGGAACGGCTGCAGCTGTCGCCCGGCGCGGAGACGATGCTCGCCGGCGTGAAGGCCGCGGGCCTGAAGACGCTGCTCGTGTCGGGCGGCTTCACGTTCTTCACCGAGCGCCTGAAGGCGCGCCTCGGCCTCGACTTCGCGCACGCGAACACGCTCGAGATCGTCGACGGCAAGCTGACCGGCAAGGTGCTCGGCGAGATCGTCAACGCCGACGTCAAGGCGCGCCTGCTGCGCGATACCTGCGCATCGCTCGGCATCGAGCCGAGCCGCGCGATCGCGATGGGCGACGGCTCGAACGACCTGAAGATGATGGCCGAAGCCGGGCTGTCGGTCGCATTCCACGCGAAGCCCGTCGTGCGCGATGCGGCCACCGTCGCATTCGACCACGTCGGCCTCGACGGGCTGCTGCGGCTGTTCTGATTTCCGATCCGCGCAAGCCGCCCATGAAAAACGCCCGCGCGATGCAACATCGCGCGGGCGTTCTGTTGTTCCGCTCGGGGTTCGGTGCTCAGCCGAGCGTGGACTGCATTGCGCGCTCGATATCCGCGCGCAGGTCGGCTTCGTCTTCGAGACCGACGTAGAAGCGTACCAGCGTGCCGCGATGCGGCCAGTCCGGGCGCATCGATGCCACGTCGTAAGGCATCGCGAGGCTGCACGCGCCGCCCCAGCTCCAGCCGATCGCGAACAGCTCGAGCGCCTCGACGAAACGATCGATCTTCTCGGCACTGTAGCGCTCGTCGAACACCACCGAGAACAGCCCGCCCGCGCCGGTGAAGTCGCGCACGAACGATGCGTGCCCCGGACAGTCCGGCAGTTGCGGGTGCAGCACGGCCGCGATCTCCGGGCGCGCCTTCAGCCATTGCGCGAGCGCGAGCGCGCTCTTGCTGTGCGCATCGAAGCGCACCTGCATGCTCGGCAGGCTGCGCAGCACGAGCGAGCAGTCGTCGACCGACACGCCGATCCCGCAGCGCATCCGGGCGAGCTTCAGTTGCGCCTGCAGCGCCGCACTCGCGGTGATCGTCGCGCCCATCAGCACGTCGCTACCGCCCGATTGATACTTGGTCAGCGCCTGCACCGAGATGTCGACGCCATGCTCGAACGGCTTGAACGCGAGCCCGGCCGAATACGTGTTGTCGATCGCGGTGACGATGCCGCGCGCCTGCGCGACCGCCGTGATCGCACGCACGTCGGGCACTTCCATCGTCACCGAGCCCGGCGCCTCGATCCAGATCAGCCGCGTGTTCGGCTGGATCAGGTCGGCGATGCCGGCGCCGACGAGCGGATCGTAGAAGCGCGCGGTGATGCCGAAATCCTTCGCGAGCCAGTTGCCGAGATCGGCGTTCGGCCCGTAGACGTTGTGCGGGATCAACACGTCGTCGCCCGCCTTCACGATCCCGAAATAGACGTTCATGATCGCCGCGAGACCCGACGGCTGCAGCAGCGCATGCGAGCCGCCTTCGATCTCGGCGAGCCGCTGCGCGAGCGCGAGCGACGTCGGGGTCGCATGCAGCCCGTAGCGCCACTGGTTGTCGTCGTGCCAGACCAGCGCGCGCATCGTCGCGAGATCGGGGAACACGACCGTCGACGCACGCTCGACCGGCGGCACGAACGAACGGAAGCCATCCGGGATGTTGTCGTCGGGTTGAACGATGCGGGTCTGGAGTGCGCGCTTCGGAGTGGATGCAGTCATGGCAGGAGGCCCGGAGAAAGGCCGTTCGGTTGCGGAATAGGTCGCTAGGTTAGCCAAAATCGGCGCGGTTGGCCCGGTACAATGCGCGCCGCATGCGCCGAGCCAGCGCGCGCTCAGTCGTCGGTGCGCAGATTGACGACGTTGCCGACCGTCTCGATTTCCTGCACGCGGCCGTCGCGTACCTGCAGCGCCGCGCGCTTGCCTGGCGCCAGGCGCAACACGACGGGTTGCGGATCCGATTCGTCCGAGTTCATCCGGTCGGCCTTCAGCTCGCCCGTCGCGTCGAAGCGGCCGATCCACACGCCCGTGATGTTCGTGCCGTCGTTCGATTCCTCGATCTCGAGCGTGTCGCCGTCGCGATCGCCGGCGAGCAGCACCACCTCGCCCGTGTCCGCGAACTGGTATTCGCCGTGCACGCCTTCCTCGTCCGTCTTCGGGCCGAGATGCACGACGATCGGCCGATCGCCGAGCGTGCCTTCGTAACGCGGCAGGCGGGCGAATTCCGGATTGGGCCGCAGCGGCCGTGCGGGCGCCGCTTCATCCTGCTGCGCGCCCGGCGCGGCGGCCTGTGCCGCGACCACGCCCGGCATCGCGAGGCCCGCCGCCAGCGCGCCAGCAATCACCAGCGCCCGTTGCCATTGCGAATATCGACCCACCTTATGTTGCTCCTTGCTTCAGATTCGCTCGAAAATCGCGGCGACATGCTGCGCGTCGCCGCTGCACATCGATCGCCACGCGCACGTGGCGACCGCCGATGCTCAAGCGCCGAGCGCGGTACGCACACCGCTCGCCAGCCGTTCACGTCGCCCGTCATCCGGGCGTTCGAGTGAACACGTCGCGTAGCCGGCGTGCGAGAGCCGCGTCAGCCCTGCATCAGGCGTTCCACCGCGTCGCGGCGCGGAATCGGCGCGACCGCGCCGTAGCCGGTCGTCGACAGTGCCGCCGCCGCGTTCGCATAACGCGCGGCCGCGAACGGATCGTCGCCTGCGACGATCCGCGCAACGAACGCACCGCCGAAGCAGTCGCCCGCGCCCGTCGCGTCGACGGCTTCGACCGCGAAGCCCGGCACCACGCGCCGTTCGTTCGGCGTCGCCACGTACGCGCCTTCCTTGCCGAGTTTCAGCGCGACGACCCGCGGCCCGTGCTCGAGCATCGCATCGACGATCGCGTCGCGGTCGTTCGCACCGGTGAGCGCCGTGACGTCGTCCCAGCTCGGCAGGCAGATGTCCGTCTGGCGCAGCGCTTCGCGCATCACCGCGCGGGCACGCGGCAGCGGCCACAGCTTCAGGCGCAGGTTCGTGTCGAAGCTGACCTGCGCGCCGTTGCTGCGCGCGTGGTCGATCGCCGCGAACGCGGCGTCGCACGCGGCCGTGCCGATCGCGAGGCTGATGCCCGACAGGTGCACGGCCCGTGCCGCGGCCAGCGCATCGAGCGGCAGATCGGCCACCGCGTAGCGGCTCGCGGCGGAACCCGCGCGCAGATAGTCGAACTGGTGGCCGTCAGCACCGTGCGTGACGAAATACACGCCGGTCGGCGCCGTGCGGTCGATCCGTACGTACGTCGTATCGACGTGCTCCGCCGCCCACATCTCGGTCAGCAGGCGGCCGAACGGATCGTCGCCGATCGCCGACACGAAGCCCGTCGACGCGCCCTGGCGCGCGGCGGCGATGCAGAAGTTCGACGTGTCGCCGCCGAAGCCTTGCAGGAACTCCGGCCGGCCCGGCTGCGACTGGTTGAATTCGATCATCGCCTCGCCGAGCGCGAGGATCTGCGGCAGTGCGGCGGTCATCGCTTAAACCTCGCCCCACAGGTCGTGGCCGTCCGCGCCCGTGATCTTCACCGACACGAAATCGCCGACCTTGTAGCGCTTCGACGCCTTGGTCGCCGGCTCGACGTAGACGACGCCGTCGATCTCCGGCGCATCCGCCGCCGTGCGGCCGATGCCGCCTTCTTCGCCGACTTCGTCGATCAGCACCTTGAGGGTCTTGCCGACCTTGCGCTGGATGCGCTGCGCCGACACTTCCTCGGCCACTTCCATGAAGCGCGCGCGGCGTTCTTCGCGCACCTCGTCCGGCAGCGCGCCGTCGAGTTCGTTCGCGGTCGCGCCTTCGACCGGCGAATACGCAAAGCAGCCGACGCGATCGAGCTCCGCCTCGCGGATGAAGTCGAGCAGCGTTTCGAACTGTTCTTCCGTCTCGCCGGGGAAGCCGGCGATGAACGTGCTGCGGATCGTCAGGTCCGGGCAGATCTCGCGCCACTTCTGCACGCGCTCGAGCACCTTCTCGGCGTTCGCCGGGCGCTTCATGCGCTTCAGCACGTCCGGATGCGCGTGCTGGAACGGCACGTCGAGATACGGCAGCACGTGGCCCTTGAACGGGCCTTCGGCCATCAGCGGAATGACTTCGTCGACGCTCGGATACGGGTACACGTAGTGCAGGCGCACCCATGCGCCGTACTGTGCGGCGAGTTCGCCGAGCGCGGCGACGAGGTCGGTCATGCGCGTCTTGATCGGCTTGCCGTTCCAGAAGCCGGTGCGGTACTTCACGTCGACGCCGTATGCGCTCGTGTCCTGCGAGATCACGAGCAGTTCCTTCACGCCGGACTTGAAGAGGTTCTCGGCTTCCAGCATCACTTCGGCGACCGGACGCGACACGAGGTCGCCGCGCATCGACGGGATGATGCAGAACGTGCAACGGTGGTTGCAGCCTTCGGAAATCTTCAGGTATGCGTAGTGACGCGGCGTGAGCTTGATGCCGGCCGCCGGCACCAGGTCGGTGAACGGGTCGTGCGGCTTCGGCAGGTGCGAATGCACGGCCTGCATCACTTCGCCCACCGCGTGCGGGCCGGTGACGGCGAGCACCTTCGGGTGGACTTCCTCGATCAGGTTCGAGCCGCTCGCGCTCGACTTCGCGCCGAGGCAGCCGGTGACGATCACCTTGCCGTTCTCGGTCAGCGCTTCGCCGATCGCGTCGAGGCTTTCCTGCACGGCTTCGTCGATGAAGCCGCAGGTGTTCACGACGACGATGTCGGCGCCGTCGTAGGTGCCGGAGATTTCATAACCTTCGGCACGCAATTGCGTGATGATTTGTTCGGAGTCGACGAGGGCTTTCGGGCACCCGAGCGACACGAAGCCTACTTTGGGGGACTGGGACATCTGGATGTGTGGGGGCGTGGCGGCAAAAGCGTGAGTTTACAGCTATTTATGGGTCAGCGAGGCAAAAACGGCGGTTGGTGGCGGTGCCAGCGGCCTGCTCGAATGAGCTGGCCGGCGGCTGGCCGACTCCGTCGCGCTTGATGCGTCCCTTTCAGTTCGGGGCGAATGGGGGTGGTCTCCGTCGCCGGCACCAGCGCCAAGGGCCTCGCGGGTGTTCCCTGCGCGTAGCCGGGATTGCCACATGCCGAACACGTCCGCCGTGCGCGGAGGGTCGGATCCATCGAGCCGAGCCGAGTTGGGCCTAACCCGTTTCGGCCTTGCGTCGTTACCGACGCGGACGCAGTTCCCCCAAGCTCGTCACCGACGGCATCACCGTCGCGTCGACAGCACCAACCTAGGGGCTCCTTGCAGATGGAAAGTCGGCGCCGATCGGCCGCACATCCACTTTCGCCCCGCTTCTCGGCCTGACCACCGTGTTCGGCGGTCATCCTCGACATCTGTTGGCCACCCACTAACCGACCTAACCATCATGCCCGATCACTACCTTGCCGAAATGAGCCTCGCCCTGCAGATTGCGATAAGCGTCCGGCGCTCGCCAAACGAAAAGCGCTCCCCGATTACCGGACGCAGACGATGCTGCTCGATGGCCCGATTCATTGCTTCGAAACTTGCCCGGCTGCCAGCGTGTACCGAAACGACGGTGAAATCGCGCACGATCATCGTTCAATGCATTCGCGCGCACGCGAACCAGAACCTGATTGACTCCGTGTCCGGGTCGGCCGCCCGCTGAATTTGAAGGAAGTGGCGCTCGCGTATCCGCCACCGGATCCGTTGCATCAATTGATCGACGTGTTCGACGCGCCGCTGTGCTTCGATCAGCCGGTCAACTCGTTCAGCTTCCCTGCTCGTCTGCTGAACCATAAGGTGGTCCGTTCGTATTCCGAGCTGGAAGCCATCATCGACTACTTTCCATTCGATTTCGGTCTGGCAGCGATTCCCGACGCCTGCTATTGCTCGACGCACTGCAGCACCGAGGGGGCGCACCCAGCTGCGAAACCGTGGCACAACTATTCCCTATAAGCACGGCGACACTGCGTCGGCGCCTGCGAACCGAGGACAGCTCGTACGGCGCATTGCGCGCGCTGTTTCCGCCGTCTGCGAACTCTCCAGTGCGATATCGCCGAAGTAGTCCATTTGAATGAAGATTTGCAATCGTCATTGAGGCAGCCTGTCCGCACGTTCCTGAGTAAAGATGGACACACATCGAAGGAGTAAGCAGATGGGTACGATTGCAGTGACGGGAACCGCTTCCGGCATCGGAGCGGCAACGCAAGCGCGCCTGGTCAGTGAAGGGCATCGAGTCATCAGCGTCGACCGTCACCAGGCCGATGTTGTCTGCGACCTGGGTTCCGAGCCGGGTCGACGGTTCGCCATCGAACGCATCAACGCGCTTTCGGACGGTCGCCTCGACGGCCTGGTGACCTGTGCCGGGGTCGGCGGCTTCCCGCATCGTCGTGGCGCGGAAGTCGCCGCGATCAATTACTTCGGCACGGCCGTTCTGTTGTCCGGACTGAGGCCGGCTCTCGCGGCGTCGGGAAACGCGTCGGTCGTCGTCATCAGTTCCAACTCGTCTACGGCCCAACCCGGGTGGCCCGAAGCACTGGCCGCCGCGTGTCTGTGCGGGGATGAAACGCTCGCCTGCACGATGGCCGACACGTTCGGACCCGTATTGACCTATCCCGCGACAAAGGCCGCGATTGCCCGATTTGTCAGGCGTTTGGCGCCAGGGAAGGACTGGATCGGAAGCGGAATACGATTAAACGCGATTGCACCGGGATTGATCGAGACGGCGCTCACGACTGAAGGTCGTAGCGATCCCGACATCGCACGTCAGCTCGACGCCTTTCCGATACCCGTTGGCCGCCCGGGAACACCTGAAGAAGTCGCCTCGCTCATCGCGTTCTTGCTCGGAACGGAGTCCCGATTCATGTGCGGCTCGGTGATCTGGCTCGACGGTGGCACGGATGCCCTGCTCCGGCCGGACGACTGGCCAGTGCCGATGCAGTTGGCGTGAGCGAGGCTGGCGGATGAGCGCAACGTAATCAAAATGCGTCCTGAAAACGGTGTTGTTAAGGATGACATATTGTTTTCAGCATCGATTGTCAAACAGCGCCAGATGCTGATGTGCTATGCCGTTCGGCTCGTAACCAGCTATCGAGCCCGCACGCCGACATCGATCTGAATGAGTTCATACGCCTGTCCGGCGTTCGTGCCCAAGCAAACGGTATGAAAATCCCGAGGGGCATGGACTTCCTCTTTGTGGATGCAACTCATGATGCTCACGCAAAAATCCCGGCGCTCATTTCTCAATGGAAGACCGTCGGGGCGCTTGAAAGCGAAGGCAAGCTGCGTTTCTCAGCCAAACTTCAGTCAAGTCGTAGCGGTTTGATCGGGAAGAGTTCGATCGTGATGGTCGAGGCCACTCGCGAAATCGGCGATACCAAGACGACCGAGCGGCGTTACTACGTGTCGAGCTTGCGTCCCAATGCAGCGCGCATCGCGCCGGCCGTGCGGGCGCATTGGCGTATCGAGGACAGCATGCATTGGGTGCTGGACATGGCCTTCGGCGAAGACCAGTGCAGGGTTCGCGTCAACAACGCCGCCCAGAACTTTGCGATCCTGCGTCGCATCTGCCTGAACCTGCTCAAAGCGGATACGACGACGAAGGCCGGCATCAAGAACCGACGCCTCAAAGCGCGCGCCAGCGACGGTTACCGCGCTGCTGTTCTCCGTTTGTAACGTTTCATGCGATTGCCCTGGATACACCGGGCTCTGCCCCAAAAATTCGAACTCGTCTCATTTCACGATGATTGGGGCGCGAAGTAGCATCGCACATGAATCGCCCTGCCCCAAGCGCATTGCCACATCGGGTCGATTTTGGCTCACGAGGCCGCGCTACCGTCGATGTCACGCCATCGGGCCGCATGAGCATATCGATCGCGGTCGCGCGTCGATCCCCTTTACCCTGGAACGGGATGCCGAATGAAGGTCACCACCTTGCGCGCGCTCGCGCGCCGACTTGCGCTGTTGGTCGCCGTACCGGCCTCGATGAACGCCGAGGCCGCCACGCCCACGACCGCGGAACCGGCACGGCAGCATGCCGCACGAGTCAACGCGGGCCGCTGGCCCCCGAATCTCTTTGCGTGCGACAGGCTGCCCGATCGCGCGTCCATTGCCATCACGCTCGACTGGGCCACCGACGACAAGTCCAGGTTTTCCTCCGGTGCTTCAGCGTCCGACGGTCTCCTGCCTACGTTGATCGCCGGCAAACCCCAGGGCGATGCGCCATCGAGGAAGTCCAAGCCCGACAATCGCTTTCAGGTGATCTGCACATTCAACGGAGAGCGCGCCGTCTGTCGCTACGCATCGACGGTCAAACAGCGTATGGCCGTCAACGGGCGCATCATGGCAGCGACGTCCCCGCAACGCGCCATCGGTCAACATGCATCGGGAAATATGAAGAACTTCACGTTCGCCGCGCTCGACCCATGGCAGGTCAGGCAGGTCAACTGACCGCCGAGCCAGCGCCCGATCTTCCGCGTTCATCCTGCCTACACGAAAGGAAGTTCCATGTCAGTACGACGTTTGATATGCACCGGGCTCTCGCTGTGCCTGTTGATTGCAGACACAGCGATGGCCCGACCCGTCGACGTAGCGGGCTTTACCCATGTCCGCTCCCTGGGCGGTATCGACGAATACCGCCTGGATGCCAACGGTCTGACCGTGCTTGCCCTGCCCGATCCCGCTGCGACGGTGGTCAGTTTCCAGGTGTTGTACCAAGTGGGTTCACGCAACGAAGCCGCCGGCACGACCGGCGGCACCCACCTGCTCGAACACCTGATGTTCAAGGGCAGCCGTCACTACAACAAGGCGCTCGGCAACTCACTGAACAGCTACATGGAGCGAGTGGGCGCGACCTTCAACGCAACCACCTCGATGGACCGTACCAACTACTTCGGCACGCTCGGGCGCGATGCGCTGGAAGGCTACATCGCCATCGAGGCCGACCGCATGCGCAATCTCCTGCTGCGCCCGGAGGATCTGGCCAGCGAGATGACGGTGGTACGCAACGAGTACGAGCGGGGCGAGAACCGCCCTTTCACCGCATTGTTCCAGCAGGTCATGGCGACTGCTTACCAGGCACACCCCTATCACCATCCCACCATTGGCTGGCGTAGCGACATCGAGCATGTGAGCGTGGACAAGCTGCGCCGTTTCTACGACACCTACTACTGGCCGGACAACGCAGTCGTCATCCTGGTCGGCGATTTTCGGCCGGACCACGCGTTGGGCTGGGTCAGGCAGTACTACAGCGGCATCCCGCGCGCGCCCAAGGCCATCCCCGCTGTCACGACCGAAGAGCCACCGCAGCAGGGGCCGCGAAGGCTGGTGCTCAAACGCGCAGGCGCAACGGGCAATCTGATCATCGCCTTCAAGGCGCCGCGCGCGCTTGACCCCGATGCGGCGGCCCTGACCGTACTGAGCCTGGTATTGAGCCAGGGCAAGAGCAGCCCGCTATATCGCGCGCTGGTTGACACCGAGGTTGCCACGCATGCCGGCGCCAGCTTCCATGCGCTGCGCGATCCCGGTCCGTTCGTGGTGACGGTCAGCCTGCCGCCCGACGCGAAATACGAGCAAGCCGAGAAAATCGCCTGGACCGAACTGGAGCGCATCAAGACCGAGGGCGTCACTCGCGAGGATATCCAGCGGGTACTCGGGCCTTACCGAGCCGATCAGATCTACCAGCGTGACGGCGTCAGCTTGACGTCCGCCCGATTGGGCAAAGCCGTCTCGCTGGGCGACTGGACACGGTTCGTCACCGAGCTTGAAGAACTGGAGAAGGTGACGCCCGTCGACGTGCAGCGCGTCGCCCGCAAGTACCTCATCGAAAACCAGAGCACGACCGGCTGGTTCGTCCCGGAGCAATCTTCATGAAGCAGGTTCGATTCAACCATCTGCGGACGTGGTTCGTGTGGCTTGCCGTGCTGTGGCTGCCTGTTGCGGCTCAGGCAGGCATCGCCGACCGCATCGTGCGCGCGCAGGCCGGCAGCATCACGCTGCTGACGTATCCGATGTCGCCGCATGAAATGGTGTCCCTAGCCGGCGTAATGCCCCTGGGCGACGCCGACGCGGCCAGCAAGACAGCCAATCCTGCCGTGCCCCTGCTGACCGGCATGTTGCTGCAGGAAGGCAGCGCCCGTCGCGACAAGGTGGCGATCTCCGCGCTGCTGGACAGCCTGGGCGCGCAGTTGTCGTTCCAGTCCGACGGAGGCTACGTCGGCATACACGGCCAATGCCTGACCAAGGATTTGCCGACACTGATCGACCTGATGGCCGAGCAGTTGCGCCTGCCGGCCTTCAGGCCGGAGGAGCTGGCCAAGGCCAAGACCCGGCTGGAGGCCGCGGTCCGTAACGCCGGAGAAAACCCGTCGGTCCGGGCCACGGAGGCGCTGCATCGGTCCATTTATCCCGATGCGCACCTCAACGCCCCGGTGCCGCGCGAGCGGATGCTCGAGGCCATTGCCGCTGCCACGCTGGACGATATCAAGACGTTTCATCGAACCTATTACGGACCGGCGCATATGACACTGGTGATAGTGGGCGGAGCGGACCCGGGCCGCCTTCAATCCATGGTGACCGAGGCCTTCGCGGGCTGGAGCGGTGGCAAGGCCCTCGTGCGACAGGGTCCGCCTCCCAAGGCGAGCCAGGCCGACACGCAGCGAATCGCGATGAAGGACAAGGCATCCATCAGCGTGATGCTGGGTCAGGCCATCGACCTGCGCGCGAACGATGCCGACTACCTGCCCCTCAGCGCGGCCGTCAACATCCTGGGCAACGGCTTCACCGGCCGGTTGATGACAGGGGTCCGAGACAAGGAGGGCCTCACCTACGGCATCCGTGCCGGCCTGTCCGGACTCTCCCTGATGGACGGAGGATTCGTCATCACCAGCAGCTTCGCTCCGCCCCTGCTGGACAAGGGCGTCGTCAGCACGCGCCGCATTCTGGATGCCTGGTGGAAACAGGGCGTTACCCAGGCGGAGCTGGATGCACGCAAGGACGGCATGATCGGCCGCCATCAAGTCTCCATGGAAACCACCGGGCAGATGGCCGCCATGATTGCCCAGACGGTGCTCCAGGACCGCCCGCTGAGCGACCTGGACACCTATGCCGAGCGCATCCGCGCCTTGACCGTCAAGCAGGTCAACACCGCCATCCGCACATACCTGGCCCCCGACAAGATGACGTTGGTGGAAGCCGGCACGTTTGCAGAGAATTAACCACCGCCTCGCTTCGTTCCGCGCCGCGCCCGGCTTCGGCCGGGTCGCTGCCATCGCACTGCCACGCATCTCCAACGGGAGGCTCTCTGCAGCGCTCGTGAGAAATCCTCGACGAGTGCGCATTCCGGTGACCCGTTGCCCGGCGGGTCAGCACGATCTGCAACCGCCGGCGCACGGCAATCGCCCCGGACGCAACCCGCCATTATGCGAGAATCGAAACCTCCAACCGCTTCACTCCACCCACGACGGGGCTCGCATGACCACCCACATCACGATCGAATTCACCGAACACGCAGCAGAAGCCATCGGCGAGCAAACCAGCACCAGTTTCTCCTACGACCAGGGCGCCCACGTGCCGCAGCCTGGCGATTTCGTCGAGATCGAGAACTCGCAGCAGACGTTCCTCGTGATCGGCCGCGTGTTTTCGCTGAAGGCGAACTACTGCGCGGTGAAGCTCGTGCTCGACCTGCCGCCGGCGGACGATCAACAGGATTTCGATCGCGCGCTTTGAGCGAAGCCGGCGCGCTATGCCGGCATTGAGGCGGCGCGTCGTCGCGCCGTCCGACACAACGGCGGCCGCCCGCGCCAGCGCGCGCACGATCAGGTGCGACATGCCCCGCTTGTATTTCGCTGCTTGCCTGGAATTCGATCGACCGGACGACGGTCACGCCCGCCCCCACCCAGGGGCACGGGCATTCGGTGCCGACGATCAGGGACGACCGTCGGCAACATCTCGCGGCAGCGAGCCACCAATCATCGTCGTGCCCGGGCACGCGACCGGCCGCATCACACCCGCCGCACGTCGCGGCACCGACGCCCGACGGCTCGCGCCGCCGCGGCCGGCCTGCCGCGACATCGTTACTTCTTCTCCGGCTCCGGCGTGCCCGGCTGCTTGAACGGGAACGTGCTGAACATCGACTTCGCCTGGTTCTGCATCTGCTCCTGCATCTGCACGAACATGTTCTTCGACTGCTCGATGTAGCTCGTCATCATCCCTTGCATCATCGGCGCCTGCATGTTCATGAACTGCGACCAGACTTCCGGATTCATCGCGTTGCCTTCGTACAGGTTCTTCGATTGATCCGCGAGCTTGTTCTGGATGTCAATGAACGCCTGGATGTTCTTTTCCAGGTACGTGCCCATCATGCCCTGCATCGCATGACCGTAGAAACGAATGATCTGCGACAGCATCGACGACGAGAACATCGGCACGCCGCCGCTCTCTTCCTCGAGGATGATCTGCAGCAGGATGCTGCGCGTCAGGTCTTCGTTCGATTTCGCGTCGACGACCTTGAAGTCCTCCTGTTCCAGCACGAGTTGCTTGACGTCGGTCAGCGTGATGTACGTGCTCGTCTCGGTATCGTAGAGCCGGCGGTTCGGGTACTTCTTGATGAGCCGCTCGGCCGTTTTCTTTGTAGTAGTCATGTAACGCCTTTGGGTGCAGCGTAGCGCAAGTGACAAATCCCCGCCTCCCGGATCCGGGAGGCGGGGGCCTTCGGAAACGCCAGGCTGCACGGCCGGTCCGGCCTGCGCAGCCCGGACGTTCAGCCCATGTGCAGGCCGCCGTTCAGCGAGAAGTCGGCGCCGGTCGAGAAGCCGGAATCGTTCGACGCGAGCCACGCGACGATCGAGCCGATTTCCTCCGGCGCACCGAGACGCCGCACCGGAATCGTCGCGACGATCTTCTCGAGCACGTCCGGACGGATCGCCTTCACCATGTCGGTGCCGATGTAGCCGGGCGACACGGTGTTGACCGTCACGCCCTTCGTCGCGACTTCCTGCGCGAGCGACATCGTGAAACCGTGGATGCCGGCCTTCGCGGTCGAATAGTTGGTCTGGCCGAATTGGCCCTTCTGGCCGTTCACCGACGAAATGTTGATGATCCGGCCCCAGCCGCGCTCGACCATCCCGTCGATCACCTGCTTCGTCACGTTGAACAGGCTCGTCAGGTTGGTGTCGATCACGGCCGTCCAGTCTTCATGCGTCATCTTGCGGAACACGACGTCGCGCGTGATGCCCGCGTTGTTGACCAGCACGTCGATCTCGCCGACTTCGGCCTTGACCTTGTCGAACGCTGCCTTGGTCGAGTCCCAGTCGCCGACGTTGCCTTCCGACGCGATGAAATCGTAGCCGAGCGCCTTCTGGTCCTCGAGCCATTTCACCCGACGCGGCGAGTTCGGGCCGCAACCCGCGACCACCTTGAAGCCGTCTTTCGACAGACGCTGGCAGATGCTGGTGCCGATGCCGCCCATCCCGCCCGTTACGTACGCAATTCGCTGAGACATAAATCTCACTCCATTTTTTGGTTTCGAGAGCCGCCGGAGGCCCCTCTGACTTCACGTGGCACCGGCCGAAGCCGCAATCGGCCGGCGCCCGGATTGGTTTGGCAGTGACGAACGACCGGTTACGGACGTTCGACCGCGAGCGCGACGCCCATCCCGCCGCCGATGCACAGCGACGCCAGCCCGCGCTTCGCATCGCGCTTGGCCATT